>NZ_JODF01000033.1:0-89743 GCF_000717945.1 Streptomyces sp. NRRL S-920 | reverse complement strand
GGGTGGTGCCGGGGGAGTGGAGGTCCCGCGGGGAGGGGGCGGGCGAGGAGTTCGGGGGGAGCGGGCGGGCCGGGCGCGTACGTCGGTGTAGGCCCAGGGGCCAGGAGAAGGTAGCGTGCGTAGCGCGCCTGCGGCGGTTGTTCTTGGCCGCGCGCCTCTCGGTCATCCCGCAGAATGGGTGACGTAGGTGCGCCCGAGAACGTCGGGCGCGGACGTTGACGCGGCCCCCTGGTCCGCTCCGTCCGCCCCCCGCGTAAAGGTGGCGCACTCGTGAGACGGCGTAGGAGAGAAGCGATACCTGTGAGCGCAGCGACAACGCGAAGCCGTACCCAGCGCACCCCGCGTACCCCCGACCGCCTGTGCGCCGAGGCGGTCGGCCTCGCGCGCGCCGCGGCCGAGGAGACCGCCGCGCCCGGTGTGGTCGGTGAGCATGTCGAGGTCGTCGTCGAGGGCGACCGCGTCGTCACGCACCTGTTCGAGTGCAAGGAGTTCGGCTACCGCGGCTGGCGCTGGGCGGTGACGGTCGCCCGTGCCTCGCGGGCGAAGGTCGTCACGCTCGACGAGACGGTACTGCTGCCGGGCCCCGATGCCCTGCTGGCCCCCGAGTGGGTGCCGTGGAGCGAGCGGCTGCGCCCCGGCGACATGGGCCCCGGCGATCTGCTGCCGACCGACGCCGAGGATCTCCGTCTTGAGCCCGGCTTCACCGGTGAGGAGGAGCCGCCGCCGAACTCCATCGTGTCGCAGGAGATGGCGGCGCTCGCCGAGGCCGAGGACGCCGAGGTCACGGCGGGATCGCCCGCCGAGCTGCCGATGGCCCCGGCGCGTGGCTCCATCGCGGCGATCGCCGATGAGCTGGGCATGCGCAGGGCGCGGGTCCTGTCGCGGTACGGGCTGCATGTCGCCGCCGACCGCTGGGAGGAGACGCACGGCGCGAAGACCCCGATGGCGCAGGCGGCGCCGGCGGCGTGCGTGAGCTGCGGGTTCCTGGTCGCGATCGGAGGCTCGCTCGGGCAGGCGTTCGGGGTGTGCGCCAATGAGTTCGGGCCCGCGGACGGACATGTCGTCTCGCTCTCGTACGGGTGCGGCGGCCACTCGGAGGCAGCCGTCATGCCGAAGCCGCCCCGGCCCGCACCGCCGGTTCTCGACGAGACGCGGGTGGACGTACTGCCCCTTCGCCCCGCGGCGGACTCGGGCTCGGTCTCGGTGGAGGGCCCGAGCGAAGAACTGGGCCACAGCTAGTCCAGGGCCGAGAGCGTGGCCGCGAAGTCCCGCCTGCGCCGCGACGCGGGGCACGCACTCTCGCCGCGTCGGCCGTAAGCCCGGGTACGCCCAGGACGAGGGCTTCCGGCCGTCACACCGAGCGCACGCACCGGACGCCGCGACGCCCGCCCTGCGGGCGGACGCCGGGACTTCGCGGACACGCCCCACCCCGGACCCCGAGGCTCGGTGACCGACTCCGGTACGGAGTAGAGCCCGGACGTTGCCGGTTTCCAGCAGTGAAGCGTGGGAGGGGCAGAGGGAACAATCCCCTCATCCTGCTCCCGAAAGGACTCCGCTTCCGTGCTCGCTTCCGTCGACGTCAGGTGGCTGTGGCTGATGGCCGCGGCGGCCACCGTGCTGCACAGCTCCGCCATGGCCCTATGGGTTCCCCTCCGCAAGTTCCGGCTGACGTACCCCTGGGTCTGGGTCGTGACCGGGGTCGTCTACCTGGGCCTGGTCGGGTGGGCGGAGGGAATCGCCCCGGGTGGACTCCTCGTCCTCTACTCGTTCGCCCTGACCGGGCTGACGATCGGGCTGTTTCCGTCCCGCAAGCTGCTCACGACGTACGCCCGCGAGATCGACGCGGGCGTGGCACGCGATACGTTCGGCATGCCGCGCCGGCACGTCGTGTTCTGTGTCGCCGTCGTGATCGTCATGTCGATGGCGTCGTTCGCGCTGACGCGCGCATAGGCCGCGCGCACACAGGGCCCGGCCGGCATCCACGGGCGCCCGCGCCAGGAGGCGGTAGCGTTCGCCCGCAGGGCGGCCCCGGCCCACAGTGGAGGGGAAGGCCGCAGCCCCGTCCGACCCAGTCCAGCCCCGCCAAGCCCAGCGCAGCGGAACCGCAGAGGAGAGAGACGCCCGTGAGCAAGACCGTGCGGCCGGCGGCCGAAGGTACGGATCCCTTCGGCACCGCCCGCCTCCGCCGCGGAGTCCTCGACGCCTGGGCGGCGGCCCCCGCCCGCTTCCGTGAGGACGCCAACGCCGAGGAAGACCTCGCCCTCGGCGGCTACCGCGACCGCCTGGTCGTCGAGCTGGCCCAGAACGCCTCCGACGCCGCCGCCCGCGCGGGCGTCCCCGGACGGCTCGCCCTGACGCTGCGCGACGGCGTCCTCGCCGCGGCGAACCGCGGCGCCCCCCTCGACGCCGCCGGGGTCGAGTCCCTGTCCACCCTGCGCGCCTCCGCGAAGCGGGAGGAGAGCAGGGACCAGAAGGGGCAGAGCGTGGGACGGTTCGGCGTCGGGTTCGCCGCTGTGCTCGCCGTCAGCGACGAGCCCGCCGTCGTGGGGCGGACCGGCGGCGTCCGCTGGTCGCTGTCCGAGGCCAGGGAACTGGCCGCGGAGACCGCCCGGTTCAGCCCCGGCCTCGGCGACGAGATCCGGCGCAGGGACGGGCACGTACCGCTGCTGCGGCTGCCACTGGCCGCCGAGGGCATCGCTCCCGAGGGATACGACACCGTCGTCATCCTGCCCCTGCGCGACGCCGCCGCCGAGGACCTTGTCGCGCGGCTCCTCGGCGAGGTCGACGACGCCCTGCTCCTCGCCCTCCCGGGCCTTGAGGAAGTCAGCATCGAAACCCCGGACGGCGCCACCCGCACCCTGCGCCGCCGCACCGAAGCCCCGTACACCGTCGTCGAGGACAGCAGGGACGGCACGACCCGTTGGCGCACCGTCAGCCGCCAGGGAGCCCTCGACGCCGCCCTCCTGAAGGACCGGCCCGTCGAGGAGCGGCTGCGCCCGCACTGGTCGGTCACCTGGGCCGTCCCGGCCGACAGCGCCGGTGCCCCGGAGCGGCCCCGCACCACCCCCGTCGTGCACGCGCCGACCCCCAGCGACGAGCCGCTCGGCGTGCCGGCGCTGCTCATCGCGTCGTTCCCGCTGGACACCGCGCGGCGGCACGCCGCGCCCGGCCCGCTGACCGACTTCCTCGTGGAGCGGGCGGCGGACGCGTACGTCGAACTCCTCGGCGACTGGCGGCCGGTGGGCGAGGAGATCATCGCCCTGGTGCCCGGCCCGCTCGGCCGGAGCGAGCTGGACGGCGCCCTGCGCCAGGCCGTCCTGGAGCGGCTGCCGCGCACCGCCTTCCTGCCGCCCGCCCTGCCCCGGGGCGAGGAGGACGAGGACGGTCTGCCCGAGACGCTGCGGCCCCGGGACGCGGAGGTCGTGGAGGGCGCCGGTGCCGACACGGTCCGGGTGCTCGCCGAGGTGCTGCCCAGCCTGCTGCCCGCGGGACTTGAGCGCCGCGCCGAGCTGCGCACCCTCGGTGTCGCCCGCGTCCCGCTGACCGAGGCGATCGACCGGCTCGCCGGTCTGGAGCGGGAGCCCGACTGGTGGCGCCGCCTCTACGACACCCTCGCCGGGGTCGACCCGGAGCGGCTCTCCGGGCTGCCGGTGCCGCTCGCCGACAGGCGTACGACGATCGGGCCCCGGCAGGTGCTGCTGCCCGCCCCCGGCGACGAGCGCGACCCCGCGTCGCTGGCCCGCCTCGGCCTCAAGGTCGCCCACCCGGACGCCGCCCACCCGCTGCTGGAAAAGCTCGGCGCGCTCCCCGCCACGCCCCGCGCCGTCCTGACCACCCCGCAGGTGCGCGCGGCCGTCGCCGCCTCCCTCGACGACGACACGTGGGACGAGGACGCCCTGGACGCCGAGGAGTTGGCGGACGTCGTGCTCGCGCTGGTGCGGGACGCGAATCTGGCGCCCGGTGACGAGCCGTGGCTGGCCGCCCTCGCCCTGCCCGACGAGGACGGCGAACTGGCGCCCGCCGGTGAACTCGTCCTGCCGGGCAGCGACTTCGCCGCGGTCATGCGCGAGGACGAACTGGCCCTCGCCGACCAGGAGCTGACCGAGCGCTGGGGCGAGCAGCCGCTGGCCGCCTGTGGCGTGCTCGCCACCTTCGCGCTCGTACGGGCCACGGACGTCGTCCTCGATCCGGACGAACTGGAGCCCCGCGAGGGCGACTTCGCCGAGCCCGACGACGCCGGGCTCCTCGACGCCGTCGACGTGTGGTGCGAGGACCTGCTCGACCGGCTGCCGGACACCCCGGTGCCGCCGGTCGCCACGGAGATCGTCGCCGTACGGGATCTGGACCTGGTCGACGACGAGTGCTGGCCGCAGGCGCTCGCGATGCTCTCGCGCCCGCCGCTGCGGGACGCGCTGACACAGCCGCTGCGGGTGCTGCTGCCGGACGGCACGACGCAGTCCGTCCGCCCCTACACGGCCTGGTGGCTGCGCGGCCATCCCGTCCTCGACGGGCGCCGGCCCGCCGGACTGCGCGCGGAAGGCGGCGATCCGCTCCTGGTCGGGCTCTACGACGCGGCGGACGCGTCCGGGTTCGGCGACGAGCAGGTGCTGCGGGCCCTCGGCGTACGCACGTCCGTCGCCGCCCTCCTTGAGGAGCCGGGCGGCGCCGCCGAACTCCTCGACCGGCTCGCGGACCCGGAGCGGACCGTTTCCCCCGGCCAACTGCACGCCCTGTACGGCGCGCTGGCGGATCTCGACCCGGAGCGGGTGACGCTCCCCGACGAGCTGCGCGCGGTGGTGGACGGCGAGGTCGTGGTGGTCGACGCGGCGGACGCGGTGGTCGCCGACGCCCCCGACCTGCTGCCGCTGGCCGACGGTGTGGCGCTGCTGCCCGTCGAGCCCCGCAGGGCCGGTGACCTGGCGGAGCTGTTCCAGGTGCGCAGGCTGAGCGAGACGGCGGCCGTCGATCCCGCGGGCCAGGGCGTCGAGCGCGCGGTGCCGGAACCGGTGCGGATCCTGCTGGGCGCGACGACCCCGCGGACGTACGTCGAGCACGACGAACTGATCGCGGGCGGTGTGGAGCTGGACTGGCGGCGCACCCCGGACGGCACCGTGCACGCGGCGACCCTGGAGGGGGTCGCGGCGGGGCTCGCCTGGGCGGCCGGGCAGTGGCCGCGCCGCTTCGAGGTGGCGGCGCTGCTCGAAGATCCGTCGCGGACGGCGGAGTTGGCACGGGACCGCTGGTTCGACTGATCCGCCGCTTCGACTGATCCGCGGGTTCGGCTGACTCGCGGGTTCGACTGGTCCGCACGGGTCCGGATCGTCCGGTTCCGCCCCCGCGCCAACGGGGCGGAACTGGGCATTCCGTAACCCGGTCACATTTTCTTCACTCGCCGTACAACCACTCGCCCCTGCCGCGAGTCTGATCTTCCGAGTCAACAGACTCCTAGATCACTTGGGCCTCGCGTGACGGCTATGCACCGCAAGGCCCCCTTCTCCACCTGGGGAAACACATGCGCATCCGTGCCACCGTGGCCGCACTGACCGGCACCCTGGCCCTTTCCGCACTGGCTGTTCCGGCTGCCCAGGCCGACGACGCCCCGAAGACGCCGAACCTCTCCACCTTCATCGCCGACGCCCCGGCCGACTCGGTCGAGGGTGACACCAAGATCACGAAGATCACCGTCAACGGCGGCAAGGACATCGTCGTCGGCACCTCCGCCAAGAAGACGGTCAAGATCGCCGTCACCGCGACGGACCCGTCCGGCATAGAGGACGCCACCGCGTTCCTGTGGCACGGCACGGACTTCGACAGCGACACCGGCATCGACGGCTCGATGGTCCCCGACGTCATGGAGGGTGACTGCACGGCCGTCGACGCGACCACCTCCACCTGCACCACCACGGTCGTCGCCGACCCGATGTCGAACATCTACAGCAACATCCTGGCCGGCAAGTGGAAGGTCTGGACGATCGCCCAGGGCAAGGACGGCGACCACGTCTCCACCGACTCGTACCCGACGAACGTCTCGGTGAAGCGCGCCGCCAAGCTCACCACCAACGCCTCCCCGGAGCCGGTCAAGAAGGGCAAGACCATCACGGTCACCGGCGCCCTGACCCGCGCCAACTGGGAGACCTCCGAGTACGCGGGCTACACCAGCCAGTCCGTGAAGCTGGAGTTCAAGAAGAAGGGCGCGAGCACGTACTCCACCGTCAAGACGGTGAAGTCCGGCTCGAAGGGCGCGCTGAAGACCACCGTCACGGCCTCCGTCGACGGCAACTACCGCTACGTCTTCGCGGGCACGTCCACCACCGCGCCCGTCACGGCCACCAGCGACGCCATCGACGTCCAGTAGTCACGGCTCACGCCGGAACGCGGCGGTCCACCCAGCGGTAGACGACCTCGATGGCGAGTGAGGCCACCGCCGCGATCGCGACCGCCGCCCACGGCATCGTCGTGCCCACCAGCTTCAGCTGGAAGAAGTCCTGGAGCCAGGGCACGGTCAGCACGAGCAGGAAGCCGAGACCCATCGCGCCGATGAGGCCGATCCGCCACCACGTGTAGGGGCGGGCGATGATGGCGAGGACCCACATGGCGATCAGGAACAGTGCCAGAGTGGCCGCGCTGGTCTCGGCTTCCCGCGCGCCCGCGCCCTCGTAGTGGTGCCGGGCCAGCAGATACGTCGCGAAGGTGGCGACGCCCGCGATGACGCCGCCCGGGATCGCGTAGCGCATGACCCTGCGGACGAAGTGCGGTTGAGCGCGCTCCTTGTTGGGGGCGAGGGCCAGGAAGAAGGCCGGGACGCCGATCGTCAGCGTGGACAGCAGCGTCAGATGCCGTGGCAGGAACAGGTACTCGACCTGGGAGCAGACCACGAGCAGCGCGAGGATCACCGAGTAGACGGTCTTGACCAGGAACAGGGTGGCCACGCGCGTGATGTTGCCGATGACGCGGCGGCCCTCGGCGACGACGGAGGGCAGCGTCGCGAAGCTGTTGTTGAGCAGCACGATCTGCGCCACGGCCCGCGTCGCCTCCGAGCCCGAACCCATCGAG
Source organism: Streptomyces sp. NRRL S-920 (assembly GCF_000717945.1). Lineage (NCBI taxonomy): Bacteria > Bacillati > Actinomycetota > Actinomycetes > Kitasatosporales > Streptomycetaceae > Streptomyces > Streptomyces sp. NRRL S-920. Next base: position 82,690 of record NZ_JODF01000033.1, on the reverse strand, counting down.
ACGCCGATGTCGGCGTCCTTCAGGGCCAGTACGTCGTTCACCCCGTCGCCCGTCATCGCGACCGTGTGACCGCGTGACTGGAGGGCGCCCACCATGTCGCGCTTCTGCTGCGGGGTGACCCGGCCGAAGACCGCGTTGTCGTCCAGGGCCCGCGCCATGTCGTCCTTCTCGGCGGGCAGTCGCCGCGCGTCCACGGTGTTCTGCGCGCCGGGCAGGCCGAGCTTGCCCGCGACCGCGCCCACCGAGACCGCGTTGTCGCCCGAGATGACCTTGGCGGCGACGTCCTGCTCCTCGAAGTAGCGCAGGGTGTCCGCGGCGTCGGGGCGCAGCCGCTGCTCCAGGACGACGAGCGCGGTGGCGTCGGCCCTGTCCGCCACGTCGGGGTCGTCGAGGTCGCCGGCCGCGCGGGCGAGGAGCAGGACACGCAGACCCTGTTCGTTCAGCTCCTCGATCTCGGTGAGGGCCGGATCGTCGTCCGGCAGCAGCACGTCGGGCGCGCCGAGCAGCCAGGCGGAGGCGGTGCCGTCACCCTCGCTGAAGGAGGCGCCGCTGTACTTGCGGGCCGAGGAGAAGGGCAGGGACTCCGTGCAGCGCCACTCCTCGCTGTCGGGGTAGGCGTCGATGATGGCCTGGAGCGAGGCGTTCGGGCGCGGGTCGGACTCGCCGAGGGCGCCGAGGACTTTACGTACGTACTCCTCGTCGGAGCCGTTCAGCGGACGCAGCTCGGTGACGTCCATGCCGCCCTCGGTGAGGGTGCCGGTCTTGTCCAGGCAGACCGTGTCGACGCGCGCGAGGCCCTCGATCGCGGGCAGTTCCTGGACGAGGCACTGCTGGCGGCCCAGCCGGATCACCCCGATCGCGAAGGCCACGGAGGTGAGGAGGACGAGCCCCTCCGGGATCATGGGGACGATCCCGCCCACCGTGTACGCGATGGACTCCTTGAAGTTGTCGTCCTTGACGACGAGCTGGGAGATCACCAGGCCGATGGAGGTCGGCACCATCAGCCACGTCACGTACTTGAGGATCGTGGAGATGCCGGAGCGCAGCTCGGAGTGGACGAGGGTGAAGCGGCTCGCCTCCTCGGCGAGCTGCGCGGCGTACGCCTCGCGGCCGACCTTGGTGGCGGTGAACGAGCCGCCGCCCGCGACCACGAACGAGCCCGACATCATCCGGTCGCCGGGCTTCTTGACGACGGGGTCGGCCTCGCCGGTCAGGAGCGACTCGTCGACCTCCAGGCTGTCGGTCTCCACGGCCTCGCCGTCCACCGGGATCTTGTCGCCGGGGCCCAGCTCGACCAGGTCGCCGAGGACGATCTCGGAGGCGGAGATCTCGGTGGCCCTGCCGTCGCGCCGCACGGTCGGCTTGGCCTCGCCGATGACGGCCAGGGAGTCGAGGGTCTTCTTGGCCCGCCACTCCTGGATGATGCCGATGCCGGTATTGGCGACGATCACGAAGCCGAAGAGGCTGTCCTGGATCGGCGCGACGAACAGCATGATCACCCAGAGCACGCCGATGATCGCGTTGAAGCGGGTGAAGACGTTGGCCCGGATGATCTCGGCGAGGGAGCGGGAGCTGCGGACCGGTACGTCGTTGACCTCGCCGCGGGCGACCCGTTCGGCGACCTCGGCGGCGCTCAGCCCCCTGGGCGGCCCCTCGGGCGGCGGCACGGGGTGGACGGGGTCGAGTTCGGCGCCCGCGTCGATATGCGTCATGCATTCGACGGTAAGGGCGGTGCTGGGGCTTCACCCCTTGAATGCCCCAAAGATCCGACCTCGGTAGGACGCGCCCCGTCCCCTGGTCGTACGGGCCCGGACCTGTCCTAGTCGGACTGAGTGACCTTCGACCTCTTGATCGCGGCGTCGCGCACCCGTACGTACCAGATGCCGATGAGGCCGAGGCCGCCGCCGGCCAGGCAGGTCCACACCCACCAGGTGGCGTCGCGGTCGTCGAACCAGCCGTAGAAGGGGAGCTGGGCCAGGAAGAGGACGAACCACAGGATCGTGCCGCCCGTGATGGTGGCGACCACCGGGCCCTCAAGGGGCTCCGGCGCTTCGTGCTTGGGGGTCCACTTGGCCATGAGGCCTAGCTTACGGGGCCTCCGCCGGGGGCCCCGCGGCACCCGCGGCCCCCGTCCGCGCCCTTGCCCCGTCGGGGTCTACGCGCGGAGATAGCGATTTCCGCTTTATGTATTCATACTGAAACGGCTTATGAATGGCCGGTTGCTTTCGTACGAAAATACAAGTCACGAGGTTTTCCATGTCCCCCTCGGCCCCTGGCCCGGTCGACGCCGGTAAAGAGCCCCCGAAGCCCCCGCGGGGCGGGCTCGACGGCTACTTCAAGATCAGTGAGCGGGGCTCGACCCTGGTCAGGGAAGTCCGCGGCGGCTTCGCCACCTTCTTCGCGATGGCGTACATCATCGTGCTCAACCCGATCATCCTGGGCAGCGCGAAGGACATGTACGGGCACCAGCTCGACAACAAGCAGCTGGTCACCGCCACCGTGCTCACCGCCGCCTTCACCACGCTCCTGATGGGCGTCATCGGCAACGTCCCGATCGCGCTCGCCGCGGGCCTGGGTGTGAACACCGTCGTCGCCCTCCAGCTCGCGCCCCGCATGTCGTGGCCCGACGCCATGGGCATGGTCGTCCTCGCGGGCTTCGTCGTGATGCTGCTCGTCGCGACCGGACTGCGAGAGCGCGTGATGAGCGCCGTGCCGCTCGGGCTGCGCAAGGGCATCGCGATCGGCATCGGCCTGTTCATCATGCTGATCGGCCTCGTCGACTCCGGTTTCGTCTCGCGCATGCCGGACGCCGCACACACCACCGTGCCGTTGCAGCTCGGCGGGGACGGTCACCTCAACGGCTGGCCGGTGCTCGTCTTCGCGCTCGGCGTGCTGCTGACGCTGGCCCTGATGGTGCGCAAGGTGCCGGGCGCCATCCTCATCAGCATCGTCGTCATGACGCTCGTCGCGATGATCATCAACTCCGTCGCCGAGGTGCCGTCCTGGGGTCTGACCACTCCCGAGTGGCCGGGCAACCCGGTCTCGACGCCGGACTTCGGGCTCGTCGGTGAGATCAGCCTGTTCGGCGGTTTCGAGAAGGTCGGCGTCCTGACCGGCGTCCTCTTCGTCTTCACCGTGCTGCTCTCGTGCTTCTTCGACGCGATGGGCACGATCATGGGCATCGGCGACGAGGCGAAACTGACGGACGCGAACGGCAACATGCCCGGCATCAACAAGGTGCTCTTCGTCGACGGCATCGCGGTCGCCGCGGGCGGCGCCTCGTCCTCCTCGGCCACCACCTGCTTCGTGGAGTCCACGGCGGGCGTCGGCGAGGGCGCGAGGACCGGCCTCGCGAACGTCGTCACCGGCGGCCTCTTCGCCGTCGCGCTCTTCCTCACGCCGCTCGCCACGATGGTTCCGTCCCAGGCGGCCACTCCCGCGTTGCTCGCGGTGGGCTTCCTGATTCTGTCCGGGTCCATTCGGCAGATCGACTGGAGCGACTACACGATCGCGATCCCCGCGTTCGTGACGATGCTGATGATGCCGTTCACGTACTCGATCACCAATGGCATCGGCATGGGGTTCATCACGTTCACCGTGTTGCGGCTGGCGGCGGGGCGGGGGCGGGACGTTCCGGCTGCGATGTACGCGGTGTCGGCCGTGTTCGCCTTCTACTACCTGATGCCCGCGTTGGAACTGACGTAGGTCTGACGTAGGCACGTGCGGGTGCGTGGGGGCTGGTCGCGCAGTTCCCCGCGCCCCTTTGGGGCGCCTCCCTCGTGCCCCCTTTCGGGCGCCTGCTTACGCCGCTCCGTAGAACTTTTCCGTCTCCTCGACCGACCTCGCGAAACGTTCGTCGAAGTCGTCTCGAATGAGCGTCCGGACCACATAGTCCTGGACGCTCATTCCTCTTTTGGCGGCGTGCGTCCGGAGCCGGTCGTGCAGCTCACCGTCTATCCGCAGGCTGAGCACTGTCGATCCCATGGGGGACAGGGTCTCGGCCACTCACGGGGGACACCCGTCTTTCCGTCGTTCACTCACTCTTACGGGTGACGAATGGGTTTGGTGGTCGAGAGGCGGGGAAACCAGGTGGTCCTTAGCTAGGGTAATGAGTTACTCTAACGAACATGCCGGACCTCTCCCATGGTGACGACGCCGTCGCCGTGAACGCCTTGCGCTCCGCTGTGATGCGCCTTTCCCGTCGACTCAAGCACCAGCGGGTCGACGAGTCGCTGAGCCCCACCGAAATGTCGGTGCTCGGCACCCTCGCCCGCTGCGGCCACGCCACTCCGGGCGAGCTGGCCCGCAAGGAGCACGTGCAGCCGCCGTCGATGACTCGTATCGTCGCGCTGCTCGAGGCCAAGGGCCTGGTCCGGCTCGAACCGCACCCCGATGACCGCCGCCAGAAGGTGGTCACCCAGACCGAGACCGCCGAGGCCATGCTCGAAGAGAGCCGCCGCAAGCGGAACGCCTGGCTGGCCGGCCTGGTCGAGCACCTCGACGAGGACGAGTGGGCGCGCCTGCGCGCCGCCGCCCCCGTCCTGGAGAAGCTCGCCCACCTCTGAGCCGCCGGGGCCACCGGGGACCGCCGGCACCGAGCCGCCGGTCCCGCGCCACCTCACACACCCTTCGTACGCAAAAGGAGGCGAACGCACTTTGAGTACGGGATCCGGAGCAGACTCCGCCCCCGCACCAACCACCCTCGACAAGTCTGAACCCCGCAAGTCCTCGATGTTCAGCTCGCTGAAGATCCGCAACTACCGGCTCTTCGCGACCGGCGCGGTCGTCTCGAACACCGGCACCTGGATGGCCCGCATCACCCAGGACTGGCTGGTGCTCAGCCTCACCGGCTCCTCCGCGGCCGTCGGTGTCACCACGGCCATGCAGTTCCTGCCGATGCTGCTCCTCGGCCTCTACGGCGGCGTGATCGCCGACCGCTTCGCCAAGCGGAACCTGCTCTTCTGCACCCAGGGCGCGATGAGCGTCAGCGGCCTCTTCCTCGCCGCGCTCACCCTCAGCGGGCACGTCCAGGTCTGGCACGTCTACGTGGCGGCCTTCTTCACCGGTCTCGTCACCGTCGTCGACAACCCGACGCGGCAGTCCTTCGTCTCCGAGATGGTCGGCCCCGACCAAGTCCGCAACGCCGTCTCGCTCAACTCGGCGAACTTCCAGTCCGCCCGCCTCATCGGCCCCGCCGTGGCGAGCGGCCTGACCGCGGCCGTCGGGCCCGGCTGGGCGTTCCTCGCCAACGGCCTGTCCTTCCTCGCACCGCTCACCGGCCTGCTCCTGATGCGCCCCGACGAGCTGCACCCCACCCCGCGCAAGCCGCGCGGCAAGGGGCAGCTGCGGGAGGGCCTGGACTACGTCTCCCGGCACCCCGAGCTGATCTGGCCGATCGTCCTCGTCGGCTTCATCGGCACCTTCGGCTTCAACTTCCCGATCTGGCTGAGCGCCTTCGCGGACGAGGTCTTCCACGGCGGCGTCGGGATGTACGGCCTGTTCAACACCCTGATGGCGCTCGGCTCACTGGCGGGCGCGCTCCTCGCGGCCCGCCGCGGCACCTCGCGGCTGCGGCTGCTCACCGGGGCGGCGATCGCCTTCGGCGCGCTCCAGATCGTGGCGGCCCTCGTGCCCGAGCTGTGGATGTTCGTCGGGCTGATCGTGCCCATCGGCATCCTCGGCCTGACGGTGAACGTCACCGCCAACTCCTCGGTGCAGATGGCGACCGACCCCGAGATGCGGGGCCGCGTCATGTCGCTGTTCATGATGGTCTTCGTGGGCGGCACGCCGCTCGGCGGACCGCTCTTCGGCTGGCTCGCCGACGCCTACGGCGTGCGGCTCAGCATGGCCGTCGGCGGCCTGGTCTGCGCGCTCGCCGCGGTCGGGGTGGGCCTGATGCTGGCGCGCGCGGCGAACCTCCGGCTGAAGGTGGACCTGCGCCGCGGCAGGCAGCACCTGCGCTTCGTGCCGAGGGAGCGGGAGCTGACGACCGCGGCGTAGCCCGGCTGGGCGGCGGGCGTGCGGGGGCCCCGGCTGGGCGGCGAGCGTGCTGGGGGGCCCGCGACAGCTCTCTGAGCGAGTCGCGGGGAGACTCTCCCCATGAGACTCTTCGCCGCGGTTCTCCCTCCGGACGCCGTGATCTGCGAACTGGCCGCCGCCGCGGCCGGTTTGCGCAGGCTCCCCGGCGCCGAGGCCCTGCGCTGGGCGCCCCGCGACAGCTGGCACTTCACGCTCGCCTTCATGGCCGAGGTGCCCGAGGAGACCGTGCCCGACCTCACCGCCCGCCTGGCGCGGGCCGCGCACCGCACGCCGCCCTTCGCGCTCGCCCTGCGCGGCGGCGGACGCTTCGGGGAGCGGGTGCTGTGGGCCGGGGCCACGGGGGAGGTGGCCGCGCTGCGGCTCCTTGCCCAGCGGGCGGAGGCGGCGGCGCGCAAGGCGGGCCTCGCGAGGGAGGAGGCCAGGCCCTACCGCCCCCACCTGACGCTGGCGCGCGGCTCCGGCGGGACGGACCTCCGCCCGTACGCCGAAGCCCTCGCCCCCTTCGCGGGCGCGTCCTGGACGGTGGAGGAGCTGACGCTCGTACGCAGTGAGCTGCCGAGGAGCGGCGTGCCGGGCGAGCGGCCCCGGTACGAGACGATCGGGCGCTGGCCACTGGGAGGCGGCGCCCGGCTTCCGGGGGCGGCCGGTTAACCTCGACGGTGTGGACCCGAAGACCAGAAACCGGATCATGGCCGGTGTGCTCGTGATGATGCGGCGTTGTCGTCGGTTGTCAACGCTCCGCGTTGCCGCCCTCCTCCGCCTTGCATCTCGACGCACCAGACCCCGCTCACCAGCGCAGAAAGGTGACCGTCGCCCAAGTGCGGCCTGATCCGCCGGACAGGCCCTAGCGCCTGGCCCGGCCACCCCGCCCACCCCGAGGGGCTACCAGGCGCGTCGGCAGCGCCGCTCGCCGCCCTGGGCGGACCAGGTTCCGATGAGGGAGTGGCTGGGTCCTGGCCGAGGGGGTTGAAAGGCTCTGGGGCAGGGGGCTCGGGTCAGTCGCGGCAGAAGTCGGAGGTGTCGAAGGTAAGGCTGAGGGGGGTGTGGGTCAGGTCGACCTTCTCGCCGAAGTCGACGGTCGTGTGGACGTGGTAGTCGCCGTCCTTGGGCCGGGTGTAGACGTGACACTTGCCCTGGTAGGGATCGACGATGAGGTAGACGGCGACTCCGGCGGTGGCGTAACCGGTCTTCTTGGGGCCGTAGTCGTTCGGGCCCGTGCCCCGGGAGATCACTTCGGCGACGAATTCGACGTCGCCGCACTGGAACCCGCCCCGCTCCGTGCGTTCGGCACCCTCGGCGACCAGGGCCACGTCACTACAGAAGGCGTTCAGCTCTCCGGGGTAGTCGATGCGGACGTCGGACAGCAGGCGCTGACGCGGGTATTTGGTCCTCAACTGCTCCAGGATGCCCACGGTGATGTCCCAGTGGTTGGTCCGCTGCGGCGCCATGTAGACGACGCCCTCGATGATGTCGATCTTGTACCCCTCAACGAAGGGCCCCCGCTCAAGCGCCTCGAACATCTCGTCCAGGCGCGCGGTGTCGTTGTCGGCCATCTTGATCCTGTCGTCCACAGGAGTCATCGTGGCGCTCCTCCCCGGCTGCCTCCTGGGACGGGCAACCGCGCAGTACAACGGTACGCACGGCGGCAAGGTCACGTCCGGTCATGAGCCGCCCAGCCACCCCGCCGCGTCGAGGCGGAACGCCTCCGGCGGCACGACCGCGCGCAGGCCGGATTCCAGCTCGCCGAGCCGGTCCGCGCCGAGGGTCGTCGCCCATTCCGCCCGCAGTTCGTCGAAGACGACCGCCGAGCGGCGCAGCGCGTCGATGCCGTGCGGGGTGAGGTGGACGAGTTTGCGGCGGGCGTCGGCGGGGTCGTCGGCGCGGGCCGCGTAGCCGAGGGCGACGAGGCGGTCGACGGTCTTGCCCGCGGCCTGCTTGGAGACGCCGAGGCGGCGGCCGATCTCGCTGGCGGTCGCGCCCCGGGCCCCGATGGCCTGCATGGCGAAGCCGTGGGCGGGGCGCATGTCGGGGTGGCCCTGGTGGGCGAGTTCGGAGTGCAGGCGGTCGATGAGGGAGCGGAAGCCGGCGAGGAGGAGGAAGGGAAGTTCGTACCCCTTGCCGCCCGCCTCCTCTCCCGCTCCCGCATGTCCCTTGCGCTTATCGACAACCTGGTTTACCTTCATGTCGTCAACCATGTTGTCGATAGTAGGGGGAACACCATGTTCGTCGAGCACACCGTGGAAACCGCGCCAGCCGAGTCCCGCCCCGCCATGGAGCGGGTGACCCAGGCCTTCGGTCAGCTCCCGAACGCGGTGGCGCGCCTCGCCGAGTCGCCGGAACTGCTCAACGGCTTCCTGGAGATGAGCGCGGCCTTCGACCGTACGACGCTGGAGCCCGTGGCCCGCGAGGTCGTCATCATGACGCTCGCGACGCGCAACGGCTGCCACATCTGCGTCACCATGCACACCGGCAAGCTGCGCAAGCTGGGTGCGGGGACGGAGCTGATCACCGCCCTGCGCGAGCAGCGGGAGCTGCCGGACGAACGGCTCGAAGCCGTACGCCGGTTCACCCTGACGGTGCTGGCCACGGCGGGCGGCGTCCCCGACGACGACGTGAAGGCGTTCCTCTCCCACGGCTACACCGAGCGCAACGCCCTCGAAGTCGTCCTCGGCCTCGGCGCGTACACCATGTCGACGCTCGCGAACCGGCTGACGCGAGCGACCTGACCGTCCTCACGCCCGGTAGACCAGGCGCCGCAGCACCGCCTCTACCGGGCCCCGCCGCCCCGCCCGCTCCAGGGCGTAGGCCCCGGCCACCGTCACCAGCCACACCCCGGTGGCGACCAGCGCCATCGTCGCGCTGGTCAGGTGCGCGCCCAGGCCGAGGCCCCAGGCGGCGAGGAGCGGGGCGAAGAGGAGCGAGTGCGTGAGGTAGCAGGACAGGGAGCGCTTGCCGACGGCTGAGACCGCGGTGACCGCCCGTGCGCCGCGCCGCGTCGGGCGCAGGGTCCACCAGTGGGCGAAGAGGGCGAGGGCGGCGACGTAGCCGAGGCCGGCGGCGTTCCCGGTGACGTCGCGCAGCAGGCTCAGCGCTCCCGTCTCGCTCTGCGCGTCGTCCGGTACGTCGAGTACGCCGATGTGGGCGAGGGCCGCCGGGAGGGCTCCGAGCCAGCCGATCGCGATGCCGAGCACCGCCGTGCGGCGCAGGAGGGGGAGGTGGCGGCCGGGTGCTTCGAGGATCCGGCGGCGCGCGGCCCAGAAGCCGAGCAGGAACACGGTGAAGCCGCCGCCCACGAGGGAGAGCGGCGCGGCGGCGAAGGTGACGAAGAGGCCGCTCTCCAGGCGGGTGCCGGCGGCGTCGAGCCAGCTCGGTTCGCCGGCCGCGTACGCCGCCGCGCCGGGCTCCGCGCCGGCGTCACCCAGGGACCCCAACTCGCCCTGGAGCGCGGCGGAGACGATCGGCTCCAGCGCCCCGAAGAGCAGCAGCGCGGCGCCGATGCCGATCCACCACTTGAGCGCGCGGTCGCCGCGGCGCAGGAAGAGCACGCCGAGGGCGAGGCTCAGCAGCCCGTAGTAGCCGACGATGTCGCCGGCCATCAGGAGCGTGGAGTGCGCGAGCCCGATCACGATCAGCCAGAGGCTGCGCCTGCGGAGGATCCGCGCGGCGTCGCGTCCCGGGGCTCCCGCGGAGGTCTGCCGCAGGTAGAGCTGCGTCATGCCGTACCCGAAGAGGAAGGCGAACAGCGGGTAGACCCGCATGTCGAGGGTGGTGATCATCGTGAACTGCGCGGCGTGGTCGAGCACCCCGCCGTCCACGGGCTGCCACCCGGAGGGCCCGCGCTCCGCCTTCCAGAGGTGGAAGCCCGTGTTGGACAGGACGATGAGCAGGAGCATCAGCCCTCGGGCCAGATCGGGGGCGAGGGCCCGCTCGGTCACGGGGACGCCGGTACGCCGGGGGTGGTGCGGTGCGGGTGGCTCTGTCTTCGTGATGTCGATCGTCATGCACTGGACGGTAGGAAGGCGGGCCGGGGGAGGGCGTCCGTCTTTCGGCCAGGGATGGGTGACCAAGGGATGGGGCGGGGTGGGGGAAGAGCGGCTGGATCCCGGGGTGCGTACGACCAACGTCCTGACTAATAAGGGTGGTTGGCGGACGATGGGAGGCACGGCATGAAACTGAGGGCATGCCCATGACTCGGGGGTGGTGGCATGGGGTCCGTGGACGTGGTCGCGGAAGCGGTGCGCGTGATGACGGGGTTCGCCGGGGGCGCGGCGGGCGCGGTGGGGGCGGAGGTGGGGCAGACCGTCTCCGATCTCGTACGGCAGCGCGTCGGCGGAAGCCCCTCCGGGCAGGCGGCGCTGGACGTCGTGGAGGAGAGGCCGCAGGACCCGGAGGCGCTGGCCGCGCTGCGGGAAGCGGTGCGGGAGCGGGTCGCGGCGGACCCGGAGTTCGCCGCCCGGCTCGCGGAGGCGCTGGCGGGCCCGCCTCCGGCCGGCCCTCCCGCGGCCGGTCCGCCACCGGCCGATCCCCCTCGGGAGTACACGGGCAGCATCGTGATCGACGGCGGCGCGAAGGTGCGGGGCAGCACCCTTTCGCTGGGGCCGGTGACCTTCAACAACACTCCGGGCGGGCGGACGGCGCTGGTGGCGTGCCTGGCCGTCCTCGTCGCGCTCGTGGTCCTCGCCGTCTATGGCGGCACGCAGGCGTTCAGCGGTGACGACTCGCCGGGCGGCGGGGGCGGGGCGGCCGCGTCCGGGGTGGAGGCGGGTGACGCCACGGTGGGCGGCGCGGGTACGGGCGCGGGGGACGGGGAGTGGAAGCCGCAACCGCTCGCCGATGCCGACGCGGTCCTGCGGGTCCTGCCGGACACGACCAGTCTGGCGTCGGGCTGGACGATGAGCAGTGAGCCCACGGCGGACGTCTCCTCGCAGGACGACGGCTCGACGTACGAGGGCGAGGCCGCGTACCAGGGGAGGTACGGCATGGACACAAAGTTCCGTGTCCTCGCGTACCCGAGTACGGGCAAGGCCTCCGCCGCCTTCCGCGCGCAGAGCCGGAAGGCGGCCGAGGAGGGGGCGCGGCGGATGACGATGCCGGCGGTCGGCGACGAACTCGTCGCGTTCTCCCTGTCGGAGGGCGGCGGCGGGGGGTACGTCTCCGAGACCACCCACTACACGATGGTCCGCACCGGCACGGTGCTCACCGTCGTCAGCGGCAAGGACAACGAGAGCCGCCGCTACGACAGCGACGACCTGCACTCCGTCACCCAGCTGATGTCCGACCGCGCCCGGACCGAACAGTCGGGCTGAGCCGAAGTCTCTTCTGTGTCCAGCTGGGCATGGGCCGCGCCTTGCCGACGCGGGGCCTCGGCTTCAGTCGAACTCGCCCGCTTTGACACCTTGGACGAAGGCACGCCATTCGTCCTCGGTGAACAGGAGTACGGGACCGTCGTGGTTCTGGGAACCACGGACCGCTGCTCCTCGCGTGCGCCGGTCGACTTCCACACATCCGCCCTCCGGGTTACAGAAGGAGGAGCGTCGGAATCCCTGCGGCGAAGTTCCGTCAGCAGCCATCATGGTCACCCTTCCGCGCGCACCTGTGTTGCTGTCGTCCCCGGACCGTAGCGGCCGGACACCGTCGGAACCATGAGCGGGGAGGCCTTCTACGCGCCGAATGCGTCTGGTGCCGGAGTCGGGCCCAGACTCCCGCTGGACTCCAGAGAGGCAGGCACGTGCTGCTCGGGATCGTCTCAGGCCACACCGCAATCACCGGCGCCGTCTCGCACTGGCCCCGGTGGCTCATTCCGGCGATCGTCGGTGGCATCGTCGGAGGCGTTGAGTACGTGCTTGGCGGTGAGCCTCCCGGGCGAGTGCTCGCGGATGCCTGGACCGTCCTGGCCATCGGCACGCTCGCGGCCGACTCGCTTGCCTCCGCACCCATGTCCGCGACCCGCCGGCGCTCGCTGCTGGTGTCCTTGGCAGGGGCGACCGTGTTGGGCGTTTCCCTGGCTTCCGGCTTCGGCCGGTACGGCTGGGACTGGTTGTACCTCAGCGGAATCCTCACTTTCCTCATCGGGGTGGAACTGAGTGAACCGCTGGAAGGAGCGCTCAACGACACGCTGCGGAGCCTCGCGGACGACGGAACGCTGCGCATGAACAACCGGGAGTTGCGCGTACTCCGGCGAGCGGTGCGTCGTCACAGTCGTCGCAACCAGAAGATCGCGGGCTCGGTGGTCGGCGGGGCGCTGGGACTGAGCTGGTTCCTGTTCGTCTCCATCACCCCGGGAAGCTTGGGGCATGCGCTGACGCACAACGCGGTGGCACCGGTGTTCCAGTCGCTGGCCGGGGCCGTCGCGGGTCAGCGGCTCGGCCGCATGGTGGCCTTCGGAAACGTATGGCGATTGCTGCCCCGCCGTCCGCACATCCTTGACCTGATGCCCGATCATCCGGACGGAGCGGCCGGGTTGCGCGCGATCGGCAGGTTCCACTTCCGGTTGTCGCTCATCGTGGGCCTGCCCGCGGTCTACCTCGGCGCGTGGTACATCCTCATACCGCTGGTGCCGGGCGACTACGAGGGCTGGCGCACCATCTATCTGGGGCTGCTTGCGATTGCCATCGGCTTCGAGGTGCTCGCTTTCCTGCTGCCCATGGGCACCGTTCACCAACTGATGCGGCGGCAATCGGAGCGCTGGGCGGCGCAGGCGAGCCGGCTCGTCCCTCGCATCCGCTCCACCCAGGCGGCTCTGGTCGAAGCTACCGGCGGACATGACGACTTCAACGGCCGGATCCAGGCGCTCCTTGACCGCCACCGCGCCCTGACCGAGGCTCCGACGTGGCCCATCGACCCCGCCCTGCGGCGCTGGTTCACCCTCAACAACACGGCACTGTTCATCCCGTTCCTCAGCTACATCGGCGGCAGCTCGGACTTCTGGACGCAGATCGCGACGGTCGTCGGTGGGCTCAAGCACTGAGCTGCGTCCCGTACCGGTCAGGCGGTCGGTAGACGTGCCGGTCAGGGAGTCAGCGGCCGGCACTCGGTCCGGCTGCCGACCACCATGAAGTACATCTTGTCGCGGGTGGCGGGGCCGTACACCCCGGTCGGGGGCACACCCTCCTTGTTCTGCACCCACCTGAGGGCCGCCACCGTCCGCTGGCCGAAATTGCCGTCCACGGTGACGTCGCGCTGGTAGCGGTCGCAGTCCCGCAGGTTTCGCTGGAGCTGCGGCACGGCCCCGAGGCTCCGAGTCCCCGCGCCCAGCTGGCAGTTGAGCGAGCCGCTCGCCGTGGAGAGCACGTAGAGGCCCTGGTACTCCCGGTAGGTGGTGCATGTCGGCAGCGCCGCCGCCTGCGTCGGGGCGGCGGTGGCCAGGGCCGCCCCCGCCAGGGAGGCCGCGGCGAGGACTCCGATCAGTGAGCGCTTCATGAGTACGTCCCGTCCGTGAGGTGGACCGCCGACGGCTGCTCGTGGCGGCAGGGCATCAGGGTCGCCCACAACACAGGACATACGCGTCAAACCAGCGGTGTAACAGCCCGTAAACCTGAGCCGTACCGCGCCCGGTAGCGCCCCGGCGTCGTCCCGAACGTCCGGGTGAACGCGTGGGAGAGGGCGTACGGCGAGCCGTAGCCCACCCGGCGTGCCACCGTCCCCAGCGGGTCCGTCGTGTCGCGCAGGAGCGTGGCCGCCCGGGTCATGCGCCACCAGGTGAGGTAGGCCATCGGGGCGCGGCCCACCAGGGCCGTGAAGCGGCGGGCGAGCGTGGCGCGGGAGACGCCCGTGCGGGCGGCAAGACGGTCGTTGCTCCACCGGGCCTCGGGGGCCGAGTGCAGCAGGCGCAGGGCCTCGGCGACCACCGGGTCGCCGAGCGCGGCGGGCCAGCGGGCGGCGGCGGACGCGGGCGGGCCGTCTGTCGTCCAGGCCCGCACCATGTAGACGAGGAGCAGGTCGAGGAGGCCGGGGACGGCCACGTCAGCGCCGGGGCGTGCCGCGCCCGTCTCCCGGCCCAGCAGGCCGATCGCCGCCCCCAGCTCCGGGTGGCGCCCCTCCCGCCGGGGCAGGTGTACGACCTCCGGCAGCTCGGCGAGCAGCGGGTGGGCGTGGCGGCCGTCGAAGCGGTACTTGCCGCAGAGCAACTCCGTTGCCGCGCCCTGCTGTTCGCCCTCCTTTTCCGGCTGCCGCCACCGCTCGAAGGGCACCGCCCGTGCGACGGTGCGCGCGTCGGCGGGGGAGTCCGCGAGCACGTGTCCCGCTCCGCGCGGCAGCAGCACCGCGTCACCCGCAGCCAGCGTGAACGGCGCGCTCCCGTCGTCCGGCAGCAGCCAGCAGCCGCCCTCCAGGACCACGTGGAAGCCCACCCCGTCGTAGGCGGGCAGCCGACTGCACCACGCGCCCGAGGCCCTGACCCGGTGGGCGTCGGGCCGCCCGATCCGCGCGGCCGCGATCGCGTCGCTGACTACATCCATGAGGGCAGCGTAGAGGGGCGTCGGTGAGGCGTACGCGTATTCAGGTGAGTGGTATGGGCATTGAGGCGCTCAGCGTCCGCTCTCTACGGTCGTACGCATGGACATGAAGATGATGTGGGGCGAGGTCGAGGTCCGCAGGGTCGTGGAGCTGGAGGCGCCCTTCCTCCCGCCCGCCGCGCTCGTGCCCGGAGTGCCCGAGGAGGTGTGGCGCGCGAACGAGGACTGGCTCGCACCCGACTTCTGGGACCCCGGCAGCGACCGGGTGATGGCCGCCGTACAGACCTGGGTGCTCAGGAGCGAGGGGAGGACCATCCTCGTCGACACCGGGGTCGGCAACGGCCGGGAACGGCCCGACGCGCCGCACTTCGCGCACCTCGACACCGACTTCCTCGCCCGCCTCGCCGCCGCCGGAGTGCGCCCCGAGGACGTCGACATCGTCGTCAACACCCATCTGCACGCCGACCACGTCGGTTGGAACACCCGCGCGGGGGACGGCGGTTGGGTGCCGACCTTCCCCAACGCCACCTACCTCATGCCCGCCGCCGACCACGCCCACTTCGGCCCGCGCGGCGCGGACGGGGAGAGCCGCGACCCGGTCTTCGCGGACAGTGTCGCGCCGGTGGACCGGGCCGGGCAGACGCTGCTGTGGAGCGGCACCCACCGCATCGACGCCCACCTCACCCTGGAGGCCGCGCCCGGCCACACCCCCGGCTCGTCCGTCCTGCGCCTCGCCTCGGGCACCGACCGGGCCGTCTTCGTCGGCGACCTGCTGCACACCCCGGTGCAGATCCTCGAACCCGCCCACGGCAGCTGCCTGTGCGCCGACCCGCGGGAGGCCGCCGCGACCCGGGTGCGGGTCCTCGGGCGGGCCGCGGACGAGCGGGAGCTGGTCGTCCCGGCGCACTTCCGGGGCGCGGGCGCCGCCGAGGTCCGGCGGGACGGGGCGAGGTTCGCGGTCAGCCGGTGGGCCGCGTGAGCAGCGGCGCGTAGGGGCCGCCGATGCCCCACGCCTGCCCCAGCGCGTCCGCGAAGGCCCCGGCCAGCTTGTGCTCGCCGCTCGGGTTCGGGTGCGTGCCGTCGTAGGTGTCGAGGTGGATGTCGTACGACGGCGGGGACGAGGCCAGGAGGAGGGGGGAGGAGCCCGTGTCCAGGTCGGCGACGGTCTTCGCGAGGAGTTCGTTGAAGTGGGCCACCTCGGCGGCGAAGGGGGCGTCCGACTCGGCGCGGATGTTCGGGATGACGGGGAGCAGGACCATGCGGAGGTGCGGGCGGGCCGAGCGGGCCCGCCCGATGAACGCGCGGACGTTCGCGGCCGTCTGCTCCGCGTTCGTGTAGAAGCCGAGGTCGATCAGGCCCAGCGAGATCAGCAGCACGTCCGCGGGGTCGCGGGCCAGCGCGCCGGCTATCCGCGGCGCCATGTGCAGCCAGCCCTCGCCCCAGCCCGCGAGGTGGTGGCGGGGGAAGTCCGGGTCCGCGTCGGCGTAGTCGCGGGAGAGGGGCTCCCCCGCGGACGGGTCGTACAGGGTGTCGCGGGGCCCCACCACCGCGAAGCCCCCGTCGCCGAGGGTGTCGCGCAGGTGCTGCCACATCCGGTAGCGCCAGGTGTGTTCCCCGGCGCTCCCTATCGTCATCGAGTCGCCGACGAACATGAACCTCAGCATCCGCACATCATCGCGGATCACGCCCGCCACCTGCGATGTGAGGCTGAGCACCCCGGTTCGCCGCGCGGATGGCACGCTTGGGCCCATGCGTTCGCTTCGGGCTGTTCCCCCTGTCCTCCTCGCCGGTGCCGTGCTGCTCCTGACCGCGGCGGTGCCCGCCGCGGCCGACGACCACGAGGGGTTCACCATCAAGGACCCGCGGATCGTCGAGTCCAGCGGCCTCGCCGCGTCCCGCGCCCACCCCGGGATCTACTGGACGCACAACGACCAGGACAAGGGGGCCTTCCTGTACGCCGTCGACTCACGGACGGGCAAGACCGTCGCCACCGTCACGATGACCGGCGTGGGCGCCCCGCGCGACGTCGAGGCGATCTCGGTCGGCGCCGACGGCAACCTCTACGTCGGCGACATCGGCGACAACCTCGGCGGCACCTGGTCGAACGTGTGGATCTACAAGCTGCCCGAGCCGAAGACGCTCAAGGACCAGACGGTCCGCGCCACGCAGTACGTCGTGAAGTACGCCGACGGGGCGCGGGACGCGGAGGCGCTGATGGTGCATCCGAAGACCGGGCGGATCTACATCGCCGACAAGAAGGAGGAGGGCGGCAGCCTCTACGAGGGGCCCGCCGAGATGTCCGCCTCCAGGACGAACGTCTTCAAGCGCGTCGCCGCCACCGACCTGTGGGTGACCGACGGCGCCTTCTCGCCCGACGGACGGCAGCTGGCCCTGCGCGGATACTTCGGCGGGGTCTCCTACGCCTGGAAGGGCGAGGGCCGGAAGCCCGCGCGGGAGGGGCGCCTCAGCGTCCCCATCCAGCGGCAGGGCGAGTCGGTGACGTACACCCCGGACGGGACGACCCTGATGTACGGCACCGAGGGCGCGCAGAGCGAGGTCACGCCCGTGGAGGTGCCGGGGAAGGACGGCGGCTCCGGCTCGGGTACGGGGGACGGGAGTTCGGACGGCGGTGACGGCGGGCCCGGCGGGATCGACGACTTCAAGACGGCGGCCTTCGTGGGCGCCGCGGTGCTGCTGGCCCTCCTCGGGCTGAAGCGGCTGTTCCGCAAGCGCTGAGCCCCGCCTTACACGGCCTGTCCGCGCCGGGCGACCAGGACGTCCAGGCCGTCCAGGAGGCGCTGGAGCCCGAACTCGAAGTGGTCGAAGTCCGGGCCGAACGCGTCCTCGCCCAGCGTCGCGAGGGACGGGTAGCGGCCGCTCTTCATGACCTTCTCCAGGACCGGCGTCTGTGCCTCCCAGAACGCCTGGTCGGACAGGCCGGTCCGCTGCTCGGCCTCCATCTCGTGCACCTGGGTGCGGGCGGCCCCGGTGACGTACCCCTCGACCATGACGATGACGCCGATCAGCTCGGGGTCGGTCAGCCCCATCGGCTTGATCCGCGACAGGGTCCGGTCCAGGCCGCCGACCGCGCCGGGGCCGAGCACCGGGCGGGCCTGGTTGACGTGGAGCAGCCAGGGGTGGCGGCGGTAGAGGGAGAGGGTCTCGCGGGCGTACGTCTCGATGCCCTCGCGCCAGCCACCGGTCCGGGGGCCCTCCTCCTGGGGCGGGGTGTAGACGCGGTCGAGCATCAGGTCCAGCAGGCTGCCCTTGCCGGGGAGGTAGCGGTAGAGGGACATCGTGCCCGTGCCCAGCTCCGTGGACAGGCGGCGCATCGAGACCGCCGAGATCCCCTCGGCGTCGGCGAGGCGGATCGCCTCGGTGACGATCCGGTCGAGGGTGAGGGCCGGCTTCGGCCCGCGCGCCGGGCGCCCGCTCCCCTCCCAGAGCAGCTCCAGACTGCGGGTGATGTCGCTGCCGGTGCGCCGGTCGTCGCCGCCGTTCTTGCTCGTCATGGGCTCACCCTAATCGCCCGTACCGGAATTGGGTACGGCGTACCCATGAAACTGGGTACGGTGTACCCGGCGAACTGAGTACGGTGTACTCTCAAATGAGTACGGCGTACCCAGAGGGTGCGCGGCACGGTTCGCGCATGTACGACGACCTGGAGGGTCAGGCATGAACGGGAACGGCGACGGCCTCGCGGTACGGGCCGAGGGGCTAGAGAAGCGGTACGGCGAGAAGTACGCGCTGGACGGCTTCGACCTGCACGTGCGGCAGGGCACGGTGCACGGACTGCTCGGACCCAACGGCGCGGGCAAGACCACCGCCGTACGGATCCTGTCCACGCTCGTGCGGCTCGACGGCGGGCGCGCGGAGGTGGCCGGCGCCGACGTGGTGCGCGAACCCGCCCTGGTCCGCGGCCGCATCGGCCTCACCGGGCAGTACGCGGCGGTCGACGAGATCCTCACCGGCCGGCAGAACCTGGAGATGTTCGGCCGCCTGTTCCACCTCGGCGCCAAGCGGGCCGCCCTGCGCGCCCAGGAACTCCTGGAGCAGTTCCACCTGGAGGACGCGGCGGAGAAGGGCGCCGGTCAGTACAGCGGCGGCATGCGGCGCAGGCTGGACCTCGCCGCCTCGATGATCCTCGCGCCCGCCGTGCTCTTCCTCGACGAGCCGACCACCGGCCTCGACCCGCGCAGCCGCCTCGAAGTCTGGGAGATCGTAAGGGAGTTGGTCGCGGGCGGCACCACCGTGCTGCTCACCACGCAGTATCTGGAGGAGGCCGACCGGCTCGCCTCCCGCATCACCGTCATCGACCGCGGCCGGGCCATCGCCGACGACACCCCCGACGGCCTGAAGAGCACGGTGGGCGGCAGCCACCTCGACGTCGTGGTCCGCGAGGCCGCCGACCTGCCCGCCGCCGTCAAGGCCGTCAGCCGGGTCTGCGCGGGTGAACCGCTCGTCATCGACGTGGAGCGGCGCGTGCAGGCGTCCGTGACCGACCGGGTCGCCGCCCTCACGGACGTGGCGCGGACCCTCCAGGACGAGGGCGTCGCGGTCGAGGACATCGGCCTGCGCAGGCCGAGCCTGGACGATGTGTTCTTGCGCCTGACCGGCCAGACCCCCGAGACCCCCGCCCCCCTCGCCCACCTCGAGAAGGAGGTCGCGGCATGAGTGTCGCCCTCACCGCCGACACCTCGCACGGACGGCTCTACTGGGCCTTCGCCGACTGCTGGAACGTCACCCGCCGCTACCTCACGCACTTTCTGCGCCAGCCCGTCACCATCGCCTGGCAGCTGGGCTTCCCCATCATCTCCGTACTCCTGTACGGCTTCGTCTTCGGCGAGGCGATGAAGGTGCCGGGCGGCGGGGAGGACGGCGACTACAAGCAGTTCCTGATGCCCGGCATGTTCGTGATGACCATGGCCTTCGGCTTCATGAACACCGCCATGGCCGTGGTCACCGACGCCTCCAAGGGCGTCATCGACCGCTTCCGCTCGATGCCGATGGCCCCCTCGGCGGTGGCGTCGGGGCGGGGCGTGGCCGACCTCGTCGTCGCCTGCGCGGAGTTGACCATCCTCGCGCTGACCGCCCTCGCCATCGGCTGGCGCTCCAGCGCGGGCGTGCTCGACACCCTGCTCGCCTTCGGGCTGCTGCTGTTCCTGCGGTTCAGCCTGATCTGGGTGGGGGTCTTCCTGGGCCTGGTCGTGCCGACCCCGGAGGCGGCGGGCGGCCTCTACGCGGTGGCGTTCCCGCTCACGATGATCTCCAGCGTGTTCGTGGCGCCGTCGCTGATGCCGGACTGGCTGGCGCCGATCGCCGCGTGGAACCCCGTCTCGTCGACGGGCACGGCCACGCGTGAACTGTTCGGCAACCCCGGTGCGGGGGGCTCCACCTGGGTGGAGCAGCACGCGGTCCTGATGGCGGTGGTGTGGCCGATCGTGATCTCGCTGGTGTTCCTGCCCCTGGCGGTACGAAAGTTCAAGCAGCTGAGCCGATAGAGCCCGGGGGGGATGCGCCCCGTAAGGGGCGCGGGGAACTGCGCGACCAGCCACGACGCACCCGCAGGTGGCTGGCCGCGCACCAAACCTCTAAAGCCGCTCGATCACGTAATCAACGCACTGGGTAAGCGCAGCGACATCCGCAGGGTCGATCGCCGGGAACATCGCGACGCGCAGCTGATTCCGGCCCAGCTTCCGATACGGCTCGGTATCAACGACCCCGTTGGCCCGCAGAGCCTTAGCGACGGCGCCCGCGTCAACCTCTTCGGAGAAGTCAATCGTGCCGATGACCTGAGACCGCTTAGCAGGATCCGTGACAAAGGGCGTCGCGTACTTGGACTCGTCGGCCCAGCCGTACAGCGTCCGCGCCGACTCGGCGGTACGGCCGGTCGTGAAGGCGAGGCCACCCTGCGAGTTCATCCACTCCAACTGCTCACCGAGCAGGAAGAGCGTGGCGAGCGCCGGGGTGTTGTACGTCTGGTTCTTGCGGGAGTTGTCGATCGCCGTGGGGAGGCTGAAGAACTCCGGGATGTGCCGGCCGGACGCGTGGATCCGCTCGGCCCGCTCGATCGCCGCCGGGGAGAACACACCGATCCACAGGCCGCCGTCCGAGGCGAACGACTTCTGCGGGGCGAAGTAGTAGACGTCCGTCTCGGCGATGTCGACCGGCAGGCCGCCCGCGCCGGACGTGGCGTCCACCAGGACGAGCGCCCCGGAGTCGGCGCCCTCGACGCGCTTGATGGGAGCGGCGACACCGGTCGAGGTCTCGTTGTGGGTGAAGGCGTAGACGTCGACGCCCGCCTCCGCCCGGGGGTCCGGGTGGGTGCCCGGGTCGCTCGTGATCACGGTGGGCTCGGCGAGCCACGGGGCGAGCTTGGCCGCCTTCGCGAACTTGGAGGAGAACTCGCCGAAGCTCAGGTGCTGCGACTTGTTCTCGATCAGGCCGTGGGTCGCCACGTCCCAGAACGCGGTGGAGCCGCCGTTGCCGAGGATCACCTCGTACCCCTCGGGGAGGGAGAAGAGGTCCTTGACGCCTTCGCGCACCCGGCCGACCAGGTTCTTGACCGGGGCCTGGCGGTGGGACGTACCGAGAAGGGAGGTGCCGGTGGCGGCCAGAGCCTCCAGCGCCTCCGTTCGCACCTTGGAGGGGCCCGCGCCGAAACGGCCGTCGGCGGGCTTCATGTCAGCGGGAATCTGGATCTCAGCCACGGGGGGAGCCTAGCGGCTCAGGGCACGGGGTTCTTCCGGTGTCCGGCCGGTGAGATCCTCTGCCCCTTGGTGTCCACGCCACGGGGCTCCGCCCCGGACCCCGCTCCTCAATCGCCGGAGGGGCTGTAATTGAGCCGCACCGGCAGCTCGTAGAGGTCGTTCTGGGTGACCACCGGCTTGTGGCGGAGTTCCTCGTGGGGGACCGCGAGCATCAGGCCGGGGAAGCGCTCGTACAGCGCCGGGAGCGCCACCCCCGCCTCCAGGCGGGAGAGTGCCGCGCCGGGGCAGACGTGCGGGCCGTGGCCGAAGGAGATGTGGCGGGTGGGGGAGGTGCGCGTGATGTCGAAGGCGGCCGCCGTCGGGCCGTGGGCCCGCTCGTCGCGGCCTATCGCCCCGTACGAGACGATCAGCGCGTCACCCTTGGGGATCACCTTGTCCCCGACGGGGACATCCTCCGCGGCGAAGCGGATCAGGACGTGCGAGGTCGGTGTGGAGTAGCGCAGGGTCTCCTCGATCACCGCGTCCCAGCCGACCTGACCGGAGAGGACCATCGCGCGCTGCTCGGGGTGTGCGCAGAGGTTGACGACGGCGTTGACGATGAGGGAGATCGTCGTCTCGTGGCCCGCCGCCACCATCAGCTGGAGGGTGGAGACGATCTCCTCGTCCGTGAGGTGGTCGCCGTTCTCCGAGGCCTGGATCAGCGCGCTGGTGAGGTCGTCGCCGGGCTCCGCGCGGCGGGCCGCGACGACCTTGCCCATCATCGCGGCGAGTTCGCCGAGCGTGGCGACGACCTCCTGCGGCGGGGTCTGCGTGGAGAAGAACTTGTCGAACAGGACCTTCAGGCGCGGATGGTCCGCCGCGTCGATGCCCATCAGGTCGCTGATGACGTACATGGGCAGGGGGTAGGCGAACTCCGCCTTCAGGTCGACGACTTCGGCCGTGGGGAGCTTGTCCAGCAGGCCGTGCGTCAGGTCCGTGATGCGGCCGCGCAGCTGCTCCACCCGGCGCGGGGTGAGGGCCTGCGCCACCAGCGTCCGCATCCGGCGGTGCTCCTCGCCGTCGACCGTCAGCATGGAACGGCCCGGGTTGGCGAGGCCGATCAGCGGCCAGTCGGCGGGAATCTCGCCGCGCCGCCAGGCGCCCCAGACCTCGATGTCCTTCACCAGCCGCTTGTCCGTGAGGAGTTGGCGGGCCTCGGCGTGGTGCGTGACCGCCCACACCGGCACGCCGCCGGGCAGCTCCGCCTCGGCGAGCGGGCCCGCCGCGAGCAGCCGGGCGCTCTCCCCGTCCAGGTCGGTGACGAAGGGGTCCAGGGCGATACGCGTCATCTGGGGTCTCCAAACGCTGAGGTCGGGGTCGGGGTGAAGCGCACCGGCAGATCGGTCAGGCCGCGCAGCCAGGGCGACGGGCGGCGCGTGAGGTCCCCCGCGGGTACCGCGAGGTCCAGGTCGGGCAGGCGGTCCAGGAGCACCTCGATGCCGGTCCGCGCGATGACCTCGGCGACCTCCTGGGCGGGGAAGGGGCAGCGGTGCTCGCCGTGCCCGAACGCGAAGTGGGCGCTGTTGCCGCCGGTCAGGGCGGAGCCGTCGGTGCGGATCTGCGGGTCGGCGTTGGCGGCGGCGAGGCCGAGCATCAGCAGGTCACCGGCGTTGATGTGACGCCCGCCGAGCCGGGTGTCGCGGGAGGCCCAGCGTCCGGCGACGTTCTGGGTGGGAGTGTCCTCCCACAGGACCTCGTTCATGGCCTCGGCGACGCTGTTGCGGCCGCCGAAGAGGGAGGCGGCGAAGCGGTCGTCGGTGAGCATCAGGCGCAGCGAGTTGCCGATCCAGTCGGCGGTCGGCTGGTGGCCCGCGGCCATCATCACCATCAGGTCCTGGGCGATCTCCTCGTCGGTGAAGTCCGCGCCCTCCTCGGTGAGCTGGGCCTCGATCATGTACGAGGCGACGTCCAGGCCCGGCTTCTCGTGCTTGTCGGCGATGAGCCGCACCATCGAACCGGCCAGGTGCTGCTGGCCCGCGAGGGCCCGCTCACGCCCGTCGATCATGTCGTTCATGGCGGTGACGAGGCCGGGGCCCTGCTCGTCGGAGAAGCCGTAGACGCGGGCCAGGACCCGCACCGGGAGCAGCATCGCGTACTCGGCGACGATGTCCGTGGCCCCCGTGCCGCAGAACCGGTCGATCAGCTCGTCCGCGAACGTCTCGGCGTGCGCCCTCAGTTCGAAGGGGTCGACCGCTTCGAGGGCGTGGGAGATCACCGCGGCGCGCCGGGTGTGCCGCTCGCCGACCGTGTAGAGGATGGACGGCTGCCGGTGGCCGATCATCGGGAGCAGGGGCCAGTCGGCGGGGATGGCCGGCCACTGGTTCCACAGCTCGGAGTCGCGGCTGAACAGCACGGGGTCGCCGGTGACCTGGTGCAGCTCGCGGTAGCCGAGCACCAGCCAGGCGGGCACGTCGCCGTCGAGCAGTACGGGTGCGACGGGGCCGTGGTCGCGGCGCATCTCCCGGTACAGCTGGGCGGGTTCGGTGGCGAAGCGGGGGCCGGAGAGCGGTACGGGACCGGGGGCGGCGCCGGTCACGGGGCAGGTCACTGGGCGTTCTCCTGGGGGGCGTTCGGCTGAGCGGCGTACAGCGACTTCAGGTGTTCCACGAGCGTGATCAGTACGCCCTTGCTGGACTCGCGGGAGCGGGCGTCGCAGTCGACGAGGGGCACCCACGGGTCGAGGTCGAGCGCCTCGCGCAGCTGCTCGGGGGTGTGCTGGGGCCCGCCGAAGTCGTTGCGGGCCACGATGAACGGCGTGCCGTGGTGTTCCAGGCGGTCGATCGCGTACCAGGAGTCCTCCAGGCGGCGGGTGTCGACGAGGACGACCGCGCCGAGCGTGCCCGCGAAGAGGCGGTCCCACAGGAACCAGAAGCGTTCCTGGCCCGGGGCGCCGAACAGGTAGAGCACGTTGCGGGCGTCGAGCGTGATGCGGCCGAAGTCGAAGGCGACCGTCGTGGACGTCTTGCCGTCGAGGCCTTCGAGGCCGCCGGTCTCGTCGATGCCCCGGCCGGCCTGCGTCATCGTCTCCTCGGTGTTGAGGGGACGGATCTCGCTGACGGAGCGGACCAGCGTCGTCTTGCCGACGCCGAAGCCGCCGACCACGACGATCTTCAGGCCGTTGTCGGCGGTCGCGGTCAGCTCTCTTCGGCCGGCACCGGCCGGCTCGCGTTCGCCGGCCGGCTTGCGTTCAGAGATTGCGGAGTCCAACGAGCACCTGCTCCAGAAGGTCGGAATCGGGAAGGCTGTGTGCGGGGCCCGAGCGGGGGTGCCGGGCGCTGATCCGGCCCGCGTCGAGCAGGTCGGAGAGCAGGATGCGGGTGATGCTCACCGGCAGGCCCAGGTCGGCGGCGATCTCCACGACCGCCGTGGGCAGCTCGCACATCCGCAGGATCGCGGCGTGCTCGGACTGCATGCCCGGCAGGGGCCCGGACTCGGCGACGATGAGGGTCACCAGGTCGAAGGGGGCGTCGGGCGCCGACCGGCTGCGGCCTCCGGTGAGGGTGTACAGCCGGTCGGGCGAGTCGTCGCGGCCGGGGCGGCGCACGCTCATGCGGTGGTCTGGGCGCCGGGGCCGCCGTCCCCGCGGGGCGCGGCGCGCAGATGCTCGCCGAGCTGTTCCACCAGCTCGCTCATGGTGTGCCCGACGAGGCCCGCGTCGGCGTCCTCGTCGGCGATGACGGCGAGGTGCGCGCCCTCGCCGGCCTCGACGATGAAGAGGATGCCGCCGTAGAACTCGGCCATCGCCGAGCGCACGCCGCCGGTGCCGTCGCCGAACTCGGCGGACGCGCCGTGCGCCAGGGCCTGGATGCCGGCGGCGATCGCGGCGAGCTGGTCGGCCTGGTCGACGGACAGCTCCGGGGTGCGGCACAGCTTCAGGCCGTCCCGGGAGAGCACCAGGGCGTGCCGGGCGCCGGGGGTGCGCTCCAGGAGGCCCGCGAGGAGCCAGGTGAGCTTGGCTTCGGTGGTGGCGTGGGGGGTGCCGGTGGTCATCGGGGGGTGCCGCCTTCCGGGTGCGGGGGAGTCGACGGTGCGGAGGAGTGCGGGGGAGTCGACGGTTCGGAGGGATCCGGAGGAGTGGTGCGGACGGCCTGGCGGAAGCTGCTGAAGCGGGCCGCGGTACTGGCGGCGTCCGCGGGGCGCGGCCGCGGGGTCTCCCCGGTGTCGCTGTCGGCGCGGGCCCGCTCGGCGGCGGCGAGGGTCCGCCCCCGCCGCCGCTTGGGCAACGGCATCGCGACGCCCTCGGCCTCGGCCCCCGCTCCGGCCGGGCGGTCGGCCGGGGAGTGGTGTGTCGGCACCGGGTCGCGGTCGACGCGGTCGGTGAGGGGGTCGGGGACGGTGTCGGGGAGGTGAGGGGCCTTCGGTGACCGGGCGTCCGCCGGGGGCAGGGACGGCTGGTTCGGCGAGGGCGCCGGAGTCTGCGGGTTCGGCGAGGGCGCCAGGGGCTGCGCGGCCGTCAGGTGCTGGGCGCTCGTCGGGTCCTGGGCGGGGGCCGAGGGCTGCGGGGCCACCGGCTCCTGGGCGGGCGCCACGTCCTGGGGGGCCGCCGGGAGCTGGGCGCGGGCCGGGGTGCGGGGCAGGGGAGTCGTGGGGAGCGGGGTCGGGTCCGAGGGGCGGGAGAGCAGTTCCTGCGGGATCAGGAGGAGTACGCCCGTGCCGCCGCGCGCCGAGGGGCGGAACGACACCGTCAGGCCGTACTTGCGGGCCAGGCGGCCGACCACGGCGAGGCCGAGCCGGGTGCCGCTCAGGCCGCCGAGGCCCGTCGCCTCCCCGGACACGGCACGCTCGGCGCGGCGCTGCTGCACCGGTCCCATCACCAGGCCGCTGTCCTCGACGGAGACGATGACCCCGGCCGCGACCTCCTCGATGTAGACGTGCACCTCGGAGGTGGGTGGCGAGAAGTTCGCGGCGTTGTCGAGGAGTTCGGCCAGGGCGTGCATGACGCCCTCGGCGGCGTGGCCCGCGACCGCGACCTCGCTGGCCGAGTGCAGGCGCACGCGCTGGTAGCCGCCGATGCGGCCCATCGCGCCGCGCAGGATCGACTCCATGACGATGGGCCGGGCCCACCGGCGCCCGGAGCGGGCGCCGGTGAGGACCGCCACGGAGTCGGCGATGCGGCCGGCCTGCGCGGTCCTGTGGTCCAGGTGGAGGAGGTCGGTGAGGACGTCCTCGTCGGCGTGCCTGCCCTCCATCTCGCGCAGGTCGGCGAGCATGCCGGTGGCCAGCGCCTGCATCCGCCCCGCCGCGTTGGCACACGCGGCGAGCGCGGCGGCGCGCTCGGACTCGGCGGTGCGTACGCGCTTCGTCAGCTCGGTCCGCACGCGCCCGTTCTCGGCGGTGAGTTCCGCGCGTACCTGCTCCAGCTCGGCGGCGAGTGACGTGCGTACGCGGTCGTGCTCGGCGGTGAGCCGCTCCCGCAGCCGGGTCTGTTCGGCGGTCAGCTCGGCCAGTTCACGCGCGTGCGCGGCGGTGAGGCGGGCGTGCTCCTGCCCGAACTCGGCCGCGCGCCGCGCCTGTTCCAGCTGGAGACGGCCGGTCTCCTCGCGTGCCGCGGCCAGCTGACGCCGCGACAGGGAGAGCGACCGCAGGGCGTGGAAGGCGACGGTCACCGCCGCGCTGAGCGCGACGGCGGCGGCGCTCGCACCCCAGGTCAGAGGGGTCCGCGCGGACGCGGGCGCGAGGGCGGTGGCTGTCCCGGCGAGCGCCGCGGTGACGAGGGCGCAGGCCAGCAGGACGAGCACGGAAGGACGCAGCGGCGGGCGCTCCGTCCCGGGGCGCGCTAGGGGGGTTGGCGCGGTCATCAATCGGGGTCCTCGATCGGAAGCGACACACTCTGCTCAAGTTCTGGTCACTATAGGAGAGTTGATGAGCGTGTTGGGAATGTTCCCTTCCGGATCGTGACATATGGGGTGAGCCGGGGTGGCGCCGGGGTCCCGGGGCGAGGGCATCCTGGACCGTATGAGCGACCTCGACGGCGACTTCGGCGGCCTGGAGCGGGACCTGCGCGCGGCCGTGCGCGGCGCGGTGGACCTCTCCGTCACCGCACGGGCCCTGCACACCATGGACGCCTCCAACTACCGCCGCGTACCGGCCGCCGTCGTGGCCCCGCGCGACGCCGACGACGTGCGGGCGGCACTCGAAGTCTGCCGGGAGCGTTCCGTTCCGGTCGTGGCGCGCGGCGCGGGCACCTCGATCGCCGGGCAGGCGACGGGCACCGGCGTCGTCCTCGACTTCACCCGGCACATGAACCGCGTCGTCTCCCTCGACCCCGAGGCGCGTACCGCCGTGGTCCAGCCGGGGGTCGTCCTGGACGACCTGCGGGCCGCGGCGGCCCCGCACGGCCTGACCTTCGGCCCCGACCCCTCCACGCACAGCCGCTGCACGCTCGGCGGCATGATCGGCAACAACTCGTGCGGCGCGCACTCGGTGGCCTGGGGGACGACGGCCGACAACGTCCGGAGCCTGACGGTCGTCAGGTCCCAGGGCGACACCCTCCGCATCGGCCGGGGCTGGGACGGCGCCCCCGCCGGCCTCCGCGCCCTGGTGGAGGGCGACCTGGCCCTCCTGCGCACCGGCTTCCCCGACCTGCCGCGCCGCATCTCGGGATACGCCCTGGACGCGCTGCTCCCGGAGCGCGGCGCGGACCTGGCCCGCGCGTTCTGCGGCTCGGAGGGCACGCTCGGCGTCGTCACCGAGGCGGCCGTACGGCTCGTGGAGGCGCCCCGCGCGCGGGCGCTCGCCGTCCTCGGGTACGCCGACGAGAGCGCGGCGGCCGAGGCGGCGGCGGGCCTGCTGCCGCACGGCCCGCTGACCGTGGAGGGCATGGCCGCCGACCTCGTACGCGACGCCCCGCAGAAGAGCGCCCTGCCCAAGGGCGGCGCCTGGCTGTTCGTGGAGACCGGCGGCGCGAGCCCGGCCGAGGCACGCGCGCGTGCCGAGACGATCGTGCGCGCCGCCGACGTACTGGACGCCGTGGTCGTCGACGACCCGGCACGGCAGCGGGCGCTGTGGCGCGTGCGGGAGGACGCCAGCGGCACGGCTACCCGAATGCCCGATGGCAGCGAGGCCTGGCCGGGCTGGGAGGACTGCGCGGTGCCGCCCGCCCGTCTCGGCGCCTATCTGCGGGACTTCAGGGCACTGCTCGCCGAGCACGGCCTGCGCGGCACGCCGTACGGGCACTTCGGGGACGGCTGCATCCACGTACGCATCGACTTCGATCTGCTCAGCACCGAGGGCGTGGCCCGCTTCCGCCGCTTCTCCGAGGAGCTGGCCGACGTGGTCGTCGCGCACGGCGGGTCGCTCTCGGGTGAGCACGGGGACGGGCAGGCCCGCGCGGAGCTGCTGCCGAAGATGTACGGGCCCGGACTCGTCCGGCTCTTCGAGCGCGTGAAGGACGTCTGGGACCCGGCGGGCCTGCTCAACCCGGGCATGCTGGTGCGCCCCGCGCCCCTCGACGAGGGCCTGCGGTTCGCGCCCCTGCCGCGCGAGCCCGTCGACGTCGCCTTCGGCTACCCGCACGACGGCGGGGACTTCTCGGCCGCCGTCAGGCGGTGCGTGGGCGTCGCCAAATGCCGTACGGCGACGGCGGCCTCGCCCACTGACGTCATGTGCCCCTCCTTCCGGGCGACCGGCGAGGAGGAGCACTCCACGCGCGGCCGGGCGCGGCTGCTGCACGAGATGCTCGCGGGCGAGGTGGTCACGGACGGCTGGCGCTCCACGGAGGTCAGGGACGCGCTCGATCTCTGCCTGTCCTGCAAGGGATGCCGGTCGGACTGCCCGGTGGGCGTCGACATGGCCACGTACAAGGCGGAGTTCCTCCACCACCACTACGAAGGCCGCCGCAGACCCGCGGCCCACTACGCGATGGGATGGCTGCCGCGCTGGCTGCGCGCCGTGGCCCTCACGCGCACGGCTCCCCTCGTCAACGCCCTCGCCCGGATCGGGCCGCTGGCGGCGCTCGGCAAGCGGCTCGGCGGGATCGCACCGGAGCGCTCGATCCCGGCGGTCGCGCCTAGGCCCCTGCGGCAGTGGTGGCACGGGCGGCCGAAGCGGCATGGGCCGCCCCAGGTAGTGCTGTGGCCCGACACCTTCACCGACCACCTCTCGCCCTCCGTGGGCCGGGCGGCGGTACGGGTCCTTGAGGCGGCCGGGCTCACGGTCGCGCTGCCGCCGAAGGGGGTGTGCTGCGGACTGACGTACGTCTCCACGGGCCAGCTCGACCGCGCCCGCGCGGTGCTGCGCGCCACGCTGGACCGCCTCGGCCCGCTCCTCGCGGCGGGGGCGCCGGTCGTCGTCCTGGAGCCGAGCTGCGCGGCCGCCCTCAAGACCGACCTCGCCGAACTCCTGGGCGACGACCCGCGCGCCCACCGCCTCGCCGCGTCGGTCCGCACCTTCGCGCAGGCACTCGAAGAGCTGACCCCCGACT
This sequence comes from Streptomyces sp. NRRL S-920, assembly GCF_000717945.1. Taxonomy (NCBI): domain Bacteria; kingdom Bacillati; phylum Actinomycetota; class Actinomycetes; order Kitasatosporales; family Streptomycetaceae; genus Streptomyces; species Streptomyces sp. NRRL S-920. The sequence continues at coordinate 53,027 of NZ_JODF01000033.1, read as the reverse complement.
GGCGTCCCCCGCACATCGGCCGCCCGGTCGCCGGCCAGACGCACTGCCACCAGCACGCGGTCCTGGGCGACGAGGCGGAGCGGCGGCTGCGTACGAAGGCGGGTCTTGAGGGCGAGCTGAGCGGCGGCTGCTGCGGACTCGCGGGCAACTTCGGTTTCGAACGGGGCCATTACGAGGTGTCGGTGGCCTGCGCCGAGGAACAGTTGCTGCCCTCGGTGCGGCAGGCGCCGGGCGAGGCGGTGGTCCTCGCGGACGGCTACTCCTGCCGGACGCAGCTGGGGCAGCTCGCGGGGGTGCGGGGGCGGCATCTGGCGGAGGTCCTCGCGGAGGCGCTGGACGCGGTTTAGGCGGACCTGGGTTGCGTACAGGAGCGAAAGCGCTCCACAATCCTGTCCTGGTCCATTACCTTGGACGGTGAAGTCTAGAACACTGGACTTTCATGAGTGGCGGCAACAGCAGGAAGGCTCAGGCGTGAACGTCTCGCGCAGCGATCAGGCGGCACCGGCCGCGGCCGTGGTGGCCCAGCAGCCGGAAGTCGCCGGTGCGGCGACGACCGCCGAGGCCACGCGGGACGCCGGGACCGCCGAGACCGGGCAGGACGGTCAGGCCGCTCGCGGCCTCCGCGCCCGGCTCGGGCCCGTCGGGCTCGTCCTCGCGGGCGGCATATCCGTGCAGTTCGGCGGCGCGGTCGCGGTGAGCGTGATGCCGCGGGCCGGGGCGCTCGGCATCGTGACGCTGCGGCTCGCCTTCGCCGCGCTCGTGCTGCTCGCCGTGTGCCGGCCGAAACTGCGCGGGCACTCGCGCGCCGACTGGGGCACGGTCGTCGCCTTCGGCGTGGCCATGGCCGGGATGAACGGCCTCTTCTACCAGTCCGTCGCCCGCATCCCCATGGGCCCCGCCGTCACCCTCGAAGTCCTCGGGCCGCTCGCGCTCTCCGTCATCGCCTCGCGCCGCGCGGTCAACCTGATCTGGGCCGGGCTCGCGCTCGGCGGCGTGTTCCTGCTCGGCGGAGGGGGCGGGCTCAGCGGCCTCGACCCGGTCGGCGTCGCCTACGCGCTGGGCGCGGGCGCGATGTGGGCGACGTACATCGTCTTCAGCGCGCGCACCGGGCGGCGCTTCCCGCAGGCGGACGGCCTCGCCCTCGCGATGGTGGTCGCGGCGGTGCTGTTCCTGCCGCTCGGGATCGTCGAGTCGGGCTCGAAGCTGGTCGAGCCCGGCACGCTGGCGCTGGGCGCGGTCGTCGCGGTCATGTCGTCCGTGCTGCCGTACACCCTCGAACTCCTCGCGCTGCGCCGCCTTCCCGCGCACACCTTCGCCATCCTGATGAGCCTGGAACCGGCCATCGCCTCCATCGCCGGATTCCTCGTCCTGAGCCAGGCCCTGACCGTGGCCGAGGCGCTGGCGATCTCCCTGGTCATCGCGGCGAGCATGGGCGCGGTGCGGACGCAGGTGGGGCGGGGGAAGGCGCGCCCGGCACGCGACAGCGTCTGAACGGGGCGGTGCGCGTCCCGCTGCCGCGTTCCAGGCGGCTTGCGTTTCCCCTGGTCAGGACGTGTTGCCGCGTTCCAGCGTCCCGTATTGCCGGACTTTCGTGGCTTCTGGGACGGATTACCCCGCAGGGTCGAGCTGTGTCCGCACCACGGCACAACAGCAGCGACCTGAGGAGTCCCTCCATGCTTCGCAAGCGTTCACGTCTGATCGCCGCGCCGATCGCGGCCGCCGCCCTGACGCTGACCGTCGCCGGGTACCAGGCCAGCGCGTCCGGCGCGTCCGGCGCGTCCGGCACGGCGGCCGCGGCGCCGGCCCCGTGCCTGGCCGGTGCCACGACGCTGGTCGGCGACCTCGACGGTGACGGCCGCCCGGACAAGATCTCGAACCCCGGGCACACCGGGACCAGGATGACCGTCCAGTGGGGCGCCGCGGACGGCTCGTTCGGCACCAAGCACTCCGTCGGCAAGCTGCTCGGCGCCAAGCCGGGCGAGGTCGCGACCGCCGCGGTCGCCGACTTCCAGAAGGACGGCACCCTGGACATGGTCGTCAACATCGTCGAGCCGTCCGGCGTCGACGACCCGGCGACGGCCCGCGTCGCCGACTACCGTCCGGGCCCGCTCAAGCGCGCGAACCTCGGCTCCGCCCGCACCCGCCACCTCGACATCGGCGACAGCCGCGAGGTCAAGCAGCTCCGGATCGCCCACTACGGCGACGACGCGTACCCGGACCTCGCGATCCTCAACAACGCCGGTGACGGGGTGTGGGACCGGGAGGTCCGCCTGACGAAGCCCGGCAGCGGGCCGGGGCGCTACGACTCCGGCCAGCAGTACACGTACGGCGAGCACGGCACCCCGGCGGAGCCGCCGGCGATGCCCAGCGACGGCTGGAAGCGGTTCTACCAGGCCTGCACCGCCTGAGCCGGTGCCCGAGCGACCGACGGCGGCCTGCGGGCCGCCGTCCCGCCGCACGCACGCCCCGCCCCATGCGCGCCGCACCCCCGCCCCATGCGCGCCGCACCCCCGCCACATGCACGCCGCACCCCCAGCCGGATGCCCGCCAAAATTAATGCAAGCACGCTTGCTTGTTTCTGTGCGTGCTGCCATGCTCCCTGGCTAACCGCCCGCCCCGAGGGGAGCGTTCCGTGTCCGATGCCCTGTCCGTGCTGGACGATCTGCGCAGCGAGAGCGAGGAACTCGACCGGCTCGTAGCGGAGTTGGCGCCGGAGCGCTGGGCGCTCGCGACCCCCGCGCCCGGCTGGACCGTCGCCCACCAGATCGCGCATCTCGCCTGGACCGACCGGGCCGCGCTGCTCGCCGCCACCGACCCGGGGGCGTTCGCCGCCGAGGTGGAGAGGGCGGCCGCGGCGCCGGGCTCGTTCGTGGACGAGGGCGCCGAGGAGGGGGCCGCGCTGGCGCCCGCCGAGCTGCTCGCGGGCTGGCGGTCGGGCCGCGACCGGCTGTGGCGGGCGCTGAGCCAGGCCCCGGCCAAAACCCGCCTGCCCTGGTACGGGCCGCCCATGGCCGTGCCCTCCATGGCCACCGCGCGGCTCATGGAGACGTGGGCGCACGGCCAGGACGTGGCGGACGCGCTCGGCGTGCCGCGGACACCGACCGACCGGCTGCGGCACGTGGCGCGGATCGGCGTACGGACGCGGGACTTCGCCTTCGCCGTTCGGGGGCTCGCCGCGCCGGGCGAGGAATTCCGGGTCGAGCTGACGTCGCCCGTGACGGGGGAGGTGTGGACGTACGGCCCCCAGGAAGCCCGCCAGCGGGTCACGGGCCCCGCGCTCGACTTCTGCCTCCTGGTCACCCGGCGCGCCCACCGCACCGACCTCGCCCTGCGGGCGAAGGGCCCCGACGCGGACCGCTGGCTGTCCATCGCCCAGGCCTTCGCGGGGCCCCCGGGCGCGGGGCGCGAGCCGCGTGCGGGAGCGGGGCGGTGAGGCCGCCGAGTGGGAGCGGGGCGGTGAGGCCGCCGAGTGGGAGCGGGGCGGTGAGGCCGCCGAGTGGGAGCGGGGCGGGTGGGGCGGCGGTCCCGCCTCTGCGCATAGGCAACGCCTCCGGCTTCTACGGCGACCGGTTCAGCGCCATGCGGGAGATGCTGACCGGCGGGGAACTCGACGTGCTCACCGGGGACTACCTCGCCGAGCTGACCCTGCTCATCCTCGGCCGCGACCGGCTGAAGGACCCCTCCCGCGGGTATGCCAAGACCTTCCTGCGGCAGTTGGAGGACTGTCTCGGGATCGCCCACGAGCGGGGCGTGAAGGTCGTCGCCAACGCCGGGGGGCTCAACCCGGCCGGCCTCGCCGCCGCCGTACGGGAGCTGGCCGCGCGGCTCGGCGTCCCCGTGCGGGTCGCGCACGTCGAGGGCGACGACCTCGGGGAGCGCTTCCCCGGGGCGCTCACCGCCCACGCCTACCTCGGCGGCGGCGGGATCGCCGCCTGCCTGAGCGCGGGGGCCGACGTGGTCGTCACCGGGCGGGTGACCGACGCCGCCCTCGTCAGCGGGAGCGCCGCCGCCCACTTCGGGTGGGGCCCCACGGAGTACGACCGGCTCGCCGGCGCCGTCACCGCCGGGCACGTCCTGGAGTGCGGCACGCAGGCCACCGGCGGCAACTACGCCTTCTTCGCCGAGCACGGCCCCACGTCCGTACGCCACCCCGGCTTCCCGCTCGCCGAGATCCACCAGGACGGCTCCGCCGTCATCACCAAGCACGACGGCACCGGCGGCTTCGTCGACGTCGGCACGGTCACCGCGCAACTCCTGTACGAGACCCAGGGCGCCCGGTACGCGGGCCCGGACGTCACCGTCCGGCTCGACACGGCCACCCTCACCCAGGAGGGGCCCGACCGCGTACGCGTCGACTCGGTGCGCGGCGAGGCGCCTCCGCCCGCCCTGAAGGTCGGCCTGACCCGGCTCGGCGGCTTCCGCAACGAGGTCGTTTTCGTGCTCACGGGACTGGACGTCGAGGCCAAGGCCGCGCTCGTCCGCACGCAGATCGAGGACGCCCTCGGCCGCGCCGAGTCCCGCCCCGCCGAGCTGCGCTGGGAGCTGGCCCGCACCGACCGCGCCGACGCCGCCACCGAGGAGACCGCCTCCGCCCTGCTGCGGCTCGTCGCGCGCGACCCCGACGCCGACGCGGTGGGCCGCGCCCTCAGCGGCGCCGCCGTCGAACTCGCCCTCGGCAGCTACCCCGGCTTCCACGTGACCGCGCCCCCCGGCAAGGGCGCCCCCTACGGCGTCTTCGAGGCGGCGTACGTGGACCGCTCCGGCGTCGCGCACGTGGCCGTCCTCCCGGACGGGGAGCGGCGCCCCGTCCCGTCCGGCGCCGGCACCCTCGTACTGGAGGACGTGCCGCCGCCACCGCTGCCCGAGCCCCTCCCGCCCGGACCCACCCGGCGCGCTCCCCTCGGCCTCGTCGCCGGGGCCCGCAGCGGGGACAAGGGCGGGGACGCCAACGTCGGCGTGTGGGCGCGCACCGACGACGCCTGGCGGTGGCTCGCCCACGCGCTGACCGTGGAGCGGTTCCGGGAACTGCTCCCGGAGTGCGCCGACTTGACCGTCGTACGCCATGACCTGCCGAATCTGCGCGCCCTCAACTTCGTCGTCGAGGGGCTGCTCGGCGAGGGCGTCGCCGCGCGGGCCCGCTTCGACCCGCAGGCCAAGGGCCTCGGCGAGTGGCTGCGCGCCCGCCACCTGGACATACCGGAGGTACTGCTGTGACCGTCCTCGCCTCCGCGCTCGACCCCGCGAGCGCCGAGTACGCCGAGCACCGCGCGGCCATGCTGGAGAAGCTGACCGCGCTCGGCACCGAGCAGGCCAAGGCGCTGGAGGGCGGCGGCGAGAAATACGTACGGCGCCACCGTGAGCGCGGCAAGCTGCTCGTCCGCGAGCGCATCGAGCTGCTCCTCGACCCGGACACGCCGTTCCTCGAGCTGTCCCCGCTGGCCGCCTGGGGCAGCGACTACCCCGTCGGCGCCTCCATGGTCACCGGCATCGGCGTCGTCGAGGGCGTCGAGTGCCTGATCACCGCCAACGACCCGACGGTCAGGGGCGGCGCCTCCAACCCCTGGACGTTGAAGAAGGCGTTCCGGGCGCATGAGATCGGGCACGCCAACCGGCTGCCGTCCATCCACCTCGTGGAGTCGGGCGGCGCCGATCTGCCGTCCCAGAAGGAGATCTTCATCCCGGGCGGCGCCCTCTTCAAGCACCTCACCCAGTCCTCGGCGGCCGGCGTCCCGACCATCGCGGTGGTCTTCGGGAACTCCACGGCCGGCGGCGCGTACGTGCCCGGCATGAGCGACCACGTGATCATGGTCAAGGAGCGGGCGAAGGTCTTCCTCGGCGGGCCGCCCCTGGTGAGGATGGCGACCGGCGAGGAGAGCGACGACGAGTCGCTCGGCGGCGCCGAGATGCACGCCCGCACCTCCGGTCTCGCCGACTACCTCGCCGAGGACGAGCGGGACGCGCTGCGCCGGGCCCGCAGGGTCGTCGCCCGCCTCAACTGGCGCAAGGCGTACGCCGATCCGGGACCAGCCGAACCCCCCAAGTACGACCAGGAGGAACTCCTCGGCGTCGTGCCCGGCGACCTGAAGCAGCCCTTCGACCCGCGCGAGGTCATCGCCCGCATCGTCGACGGCTCCGACTTCGACGAGTTCAAGCCGCTGTACGGGGCCTCGCTGGTCACCGGATGGGCCGGTCTGCACGGCTACCCGGTCGGCATCCTCGCCAACGCGCGGGGCGTGCTGTTCAGCGAGGAGTCCCAGAAGGCCGCCCAGTTCATCCAGCTCGCGAACCAGCGCGACATCCCGCTGCTCTTCCTGCACAACACCACCGGCTACATGGTCGGCAAGGAGTACGAGCAGGGCGGCATCATCAAGCACGGCGCCATGATGATCAACGCGGTCAGCAACTCGCGGGTGCCGCACCTGTCCGTCCTGATGGGCGCCTCGTACGGCGCCGGGCACTACGGCATGTGCGGGCGCGCCTACGACCCCCGCTTCCTCTTCGCCTGGCCGAGCGCCAAGTCGGCCGTCATGGGCCCGCAACAGCTCGCCGGGGTCCTGTCGATCGTCGCCCGCGCGTCGGCCGCCGCGAAGGGCCAGCCTTACGACGATGAGGCCGACGCGGGCCTGCGCGCCATGGTCGAGCAGCAGATCGAGGCGGAGTCGCTGCCGATGTTCCTCTCCGGGCGGCTCTACGACGACGGCGTCATCGACCCGCGCGACACCCGCACCGTCCTCGGCCTGTGCCTGTCCGTGATCCACACCGCCCCGTTCGAAGGCGCGCGCGGCGGCTTCGGCGTCTTCCGGATGTGAGGCAGTGACGATGATCGAGTCAGTACTCGTGGCCAACCGCGGTGAGATCGCCTGCCGCGTCTTCCGCACCTGCCGGGACCTCGGCATCGCCACGGTCACCGTGTACTCCGACGCCGACGCGGACGCCCTGCACGTGCGGGAGGCCGACGCGGCGGTGCGGCTGCCCGGCGCCGCGCCCTTCGAGACGTATCTGCGCGGCGACCTCGTCGTGAAGGCCGCGCAGGCCGCGGGCGCCGACGCGGTCCACCCCGGCTACGGCTTCCTCTCCGAGAACGCGGACTTCGCGCGTGCCGTCCTGGAGGCGGGCCTCATCTGGATCGGCCCGCCGCCCGCGGCGATCGAGGCGATGGCGTCCAAGACGCGCGCCAAGGAACTGATGGGCGTCGAACCGCTCGGCGAGGTCACGGAGGCCGACCTCCCCGTCCTGGTGAAGGCGGCCGCGGGCGGTGGCGGGCGCGGCATGCGCGTCGTACGCGACCTGGCCGAGCTGGCGGGGGAGCTGGCGGCGGCGCGGGCCGAGGCCGCGAGCGCCTTCGGGGACGGCGAGGTGTTCGTCGAGCCGTTCATCGAGGGCGGGCGCCACGTCGAGGTGCAGATCATGGCCGACGCGCACGGCACGGTGTGGACGCTCGGCACCCGCGACTGCACCCTCCAGCGCAGACACCAGAAGGTCATCGAGGAGTCCCCGGCGCCCGGACTCGCCCCGGACCTGGTCGCCGAGCTGCACGCGCGGGCGGTGCGGGCGGCGCGCGTGACCGAGTACCGGGGCGCGGGCACGGTCGAGTTCCTGGTCGCGGACGGCCGGGCGCACTTCCTGGAGATGAACACCCGCCTCCAGGTCGAACACCCCGTCACCGAGGCCGTGTTCGGCCTCGACCTGGTGGCGCTCCAGATCCGGATCGCCGAGGGCCACGCCCTGGAGAAGGAACCGCCGCCCGCGCGCGGGCACGCCGTCGAGGCCCGCCTGTACGCCGAGGACCCGGCGGCCGGCTGGGCCCCGCAGACCGGCACCCTGCACCGCCTGGAGGTGCCGGGCGTCCGCCTCGACACCGGCTGCGCGGACGGCGCCACGATCGGCGTCCACTACGACCCGATGCTCGCCAAGGCCATCGCGTACGCCCCCACCCGCGAACAGGCCGTCCGCAAGCTGGCGGGCGCCCTGGAGCGGGCCGTCATCCACGGCCCCGTCACCAACCGCGACCTGCTCGTACGCTCCCTGCGGCACCCCGAGTTCACCGGGGCCCGCATGGACACCGGCTTCTACGACCGGTACGCGGCCGACCTCGCGGCCGCCGCACCCGACCCGCACGCCCCGCTGGCCGCCGCCCTCGCCGACGCCCACGGCCGCTCCCGGTTCGGCGGCTGGCGCAACCTCCGCTCGCAGCCCCACCGCAAGCGCTACCGCACCGAGCCCGACGGCACCGAGCACGAGGTCCGCTACGACCACACCCGGGACGGCCTGAGCGCCGAGGGAGTCCGGGTCATCGGCGTGACCCCGACGCTCGTCGAACTGGAGGCCGACGGCGTACGCAGGAAGTACACCGTCACGCGGTACGGCGAGCGCGTGCACGTCACCACGCCCCGCGGCGACACCGCCCTCACCGCGCTGCCCCTGCTCCCCGAGCCCGCCGCCCGCCGCGCACCGGGCTCCCTGCTCGCCCCGATGCCCGGCACCGTCGTACGCGTCGCCGAAGGGCTCGCCGAGGGCGTGCCGGTCGCGGCCGGGCAGCCCCTCGTCTGGCTGGAGGCCATGAAGATGGAGCACCGCGTCTGCGCTCCCGGCCCCGGCACGCTCACCGCGCTGCACGCCGTACCCGGCCGCCAGGTCGAGGTCGGCGCGCTGCTCGCCGTCGTCCAGGCCGCCGTCGAACCGGAGGAATCCGCATGAGCACCGCTCGCAGCACGGCCCGCGCTACCGCTCGCAGTGCCCCCCGCGGCACCGCTCTCGCACCACTCGAAACTGACGAGCACCAGGATCTGCGGGCCGCCGTCGCCGCCCTCGGCAAGCGCTACGGCCGCGACTACATGACCCGCGTCGTCGCGGAGGGCGGCCATCCCGACGAGCTGTGGGCGGACGCGGCACGGCTCGGCTACCTCGGCGTCAACCTCCCCGAGGAGTACGGCGGCGGAGGCGGGGGAATCACCGAACTCGCCATTGTTCTGGAGGAGTTGGGTGCGGCGGGCTCTCCGCTCCTGATGATGGTCGTCTCGCCCGCGATCTGCGGCACCGTCATCGCCCGCTTCGGCACCGAGGAGCAGAAGCGGGCCTGGCTGCCCGGCCTCGCCGACGGCTCCCGCACCATGGCCTTCGGCATCACCGAGCCGGACGCGGGCTCCAACTCCCACCGCATCACCACTACGGCCCGCCGCGACCCCGACTCCGGCGACTGGCTGCTGACCGGCCGCAAGGTGTTCATCTCCGGCGTCGACATCGCCGACGCCACCCTCATCGTCGGCCGCACGTCGGACGCTCGTACCGGCAGCCTCAAACCGTGCCTGTTCATCGTCCCGCGCGACACCCCGGGCTTCGAACGGCGGCAGATCGCCATGGAACTCCAGGCGGCCGAGAAGCAGTTCGAGCTGACGCTCGATGACGTACGGCTGCCGGCCGGCGCGCTCGTAGGTGGGGGCCCCTCCCACGCTTTCGGCAGTGGGGGAGAGGACGCGGGACTGCTCCAGCTCTTCGCGGGGCTGAACCCCGAGCGGATCATGACGGCCGCCTTCTCGCTCGGCATGGCCCGCTACGCCCTGCACCGCGCCACCGAGTACGCCGGGGAGCGCACCGTCTGGAAGACACCCATCGGCGCCCACCAGGCCATCGCCCACCCCCTCGCCCAGTGCCACATCGAGATCGAACTGGCCCGCCTGATGACACAGAAGGCCGCCAGGCTCTACGACGAGGGCGACGACATGGCCGCGGGCGAGGCCGCCAACATGGCGAAACTGGCCGCCGCCGACGCCTGCGTGAAGACCGTCGACCAGGCCGTCCACACCCTCGGCGGCAACGGCCTCACCAAGGAGTTCGGCCTCGCCTCGCTCATCGTCGCCTCACGCGTGGCGCGGATCGCCCCCGTCAGCAGGGAGATGATCCTCAACTACGTCTCCCACCGGACCCTCGGCCTGCCCAAGTCGTACTGAGGAGACCTCCCGCATGAGCCTGTCCGTCTCCTCACCCGAGCGCGGCATCACCACCGTCACCCTGGACGCCCCCGAGCGCCGCAACGCACTCTCGGCGGCCCTGGTGGGCGCCCTCGCCGAGGCGCTCCACGACCTCGGCGAGGACCCCGGCACCCGCGCGGTCCTCCTCGCGCACACGGGAACGGCGTTCTGCTCGGGCGCCGACCTGAGGGAGCCGCCCGACCCCGCCGCGTTCGTGGCGCTGCTGCGCCGGATCGTGGAGCTGCCGAAGCCGGTCCTCGCTCGGGTGGACGGGCATGTGCGGGCGGGCGGTCTCGGGCTGCTCGGCGCGTGCGATCTGGCGGTCGCGGGACCCGGCTCGTCGTTCGCGCTCACGGAGGTACGCGTCGGGGTCGCGCCCGCGGTGATCTCGCTGCCGCTCCTGCCCCGCCTCGATCCGGGCGCCGCCGCCCGCTACTGCCTCACCGGGGAGCGTTTCGACGGGGCGGAGGCGGCGCGGATCGGCCTGGTCACGGCGTACGCACCCGACGTGGACGCGGGTCTCGCGCCGATGCTCGACGGGCTGCGGCGGGCGGCGCCCGGCGCCCTGGCCGAGACGAAGAAGCTGCTCACGGCTAGGGTGCTCGACGCATTCGACGACCATTCGGACGCCTGTACCGCTCTGTCCGCGCGGCTCTTCGGTTCCACCGAGGCACGGGACGGGACGGAGGCGTTCCTCGCACGACGGGAGCCCCCATGGGTGCTGTGACCACCGCCGACCGGGCGCCCAAGCAGGACCGCAGCCGCGCGACCCGGCTGCGGCTCCTGGAGGCCGCGGTGTCCTGCCTCGCCGAGCGCGGCTGGGCGGGCTCGACGGTCTCGGTGGTCGCCGAGCGGGCGGGCGTCTCGCGGGGCGCGGCGCAGCACCACTTCCCGACCCGGGAGGACCTGTTCACCGCCGCCGTCGAGTACGTCGCCGAACAGCGCTCCACGGCCCTGCGCGCCCTGCCCGCACAGGACCGTGCCTCGGTGGTCGCCGCCCTGGTCGACCTCTACACCGGCCCGCTCTTCCGCGCGGCGCTCCATCTGTGGGTGGCCGCGTCCAACGAGCCGCAGCTGGGCTCGCGCGTCACGGAACTGGAATCCCGCGTCGGCCGCGAGACGCACCGCATCGCGGTGGAACTCCTCGACGCCGACGAGTCCCGCCCCGGCGTCCGCGAGACCATCCAGGGCCTGCTGGACATGGCCAGGGGCCTCGGCCTCGCGAACCTCCTCACGGACGACGGAGCACGGCGGGAGCGGGTGGTGGCGCAGTGGACGGTGCTGGTGGAGGGCGCGCTGAAATCCAGCCCCTCCGGCGCTTGAGGAGCGGGGTCCGGGGCGGAGCCCCGAGGCATCAGCACCAGCGGGCGTCAGCCCGAGATGTCCCCGAACCCCTCGATCTCCCGCGGGCTACGGGAGCCGGGCCCCACATACCGGGCCGAGGGCCGGACCAGCCGCCCCGTCCGCTTCTGCTCAAGAATGTGCGCCGACCACCCGGCGGTCCTCGCACAGGTGAACATCGACGTGAACATGTGCGCCGGCACCTCGGCGAAGTCGAGGACGATCGCCGCCCAGAACTCCACGTTGGTGGCGAGGACCCGGTCGGGCCGACGGGCGTGCAGCTCGTCGAGGGCCGCCTTCTCCAGCGCCTCCGCGACCTCGAAGCGGGGCGCGCCCAGCTCACGGGCGGTGCGGCGCAGCACCCGCGCCCGGGGGTCCTCCGCCCGGTACACCCGGTGGCCGAAGCCCATCAGCCGCTCGCCCTTGTCCAGCGCCTGCTTCACGTACGCCACCGCGTCACCCGTGCGCTCGATCTCCTCGATCATGCCGAGGACGCGGGAGGGCGCACCGCCGTGCAGCGGGCCGGACATCGCGCCGACGGCCCCGCTCAGCGCCGCCGCGACGTCCGCGCCGGTGGAGGCGATGACGCGGGCGGTGAACGTGGAGGCGTTCATGCCGTGCTCGGCGGCCGAGGTCCAGTACGCGTCGACGGCCTGGACGTGCTTGGGGTCCGGCTCGCCGCGCCAGCGCTTCATGAAGCGCTCCACGACCGTGTCGGCCTTGTCGATCTCCCGCTGCGGGACCATCGGCAGGCCCTGGCCGCGGGCCGACTGGGCGACGTAGGACAGGGCCATGACGGCGGCGCGAGCCAGGTCCTCGCGGGCCCGCTCCTCGCTGATGTCGAGCAGCGGACGCAGGCCCCACACGGGGGCGAGCATCGCGAGCGCGGACTGGACGTCCACGCGGATGTCCCCGGAGTGCACCGGGATCGGGAAGGGCTCGGCGGGCGGCAGACCGGGGTTGAACGCGCCGTCGACGAGCAGGCCCCACACATTTCCGAAGGAGACGTGGCCGACCAGGTCCTCGATATCGACGCCGCGGTAGCGAAGCGCGCCGCCTTCCTTGTCCGGTTCGGCGATCTCCGTCTCGAACGCGACGACTCCTTCAAGACCGGGTACGAAGTCGGACATCAGGCGGCTCCTCGTGATGGGTTCGACATGAGGGTTATCGAGAGGGCGGGGCTGCGATGCGGCAGCAGGGACGATATCCCCTGGTGCCACCTTTGGCGATGGGATACGGCACTCAGTGCCACACGTCACCTCTCCGTGGCGGAGTACGCCCACCGGCTCCGTTACGTATACGGCAAGATGATCGGGTGACCGACTCCAGTGCCTCTCTTTCCGAACCGTTCCCCGAACCGGCCGTGATGCGCGAGCAGTACGTCACCGAGGGGCTCGAAGAGGCGGGGCTGCCCACCGACCCCATGGAACAGTTCGCGCTCTGGTTCAAGGAGGCGGCGACCGCCACGGGCGCAGTGCACGAGCCGAACGCCATGGTCGTCTCCACCGTCGACGCCGAGGGCAGGCCCAGCTCCCGCACCGTACTCCTGAAGGGCTTCGACGAGCGGGGCTTCGTCTTCTTCACCAACTACGACTCCCGCAAGGCCCACGAGCTGGCCGCCAACGCGCACGTCTCCCTGCTCTTCCCCTGGCACCCCATGGCCCGCCAGGTCATCGTCTCCGGCACCGCGGAGCGCGTCGCGCGCGAGGAGACGGTCGCCTACTTCCGCACCCGCCCGCACGGCTCCCAGCTCGGCGCCTGGGCCAGCGCCCAGTCGTCCGTCCTCACCTCGCGGGCCGAACTGGACCGCGCGTACGCCGACTTGGCGGCCCGCTACCCCGAGGGCGAACAGGTCCCCGTCCCCCCGAACTGGGGCGGCTTCCGCGTGACCCCGCGCGAGGTGGAGTTCTGGCAGGGCCGCAGAAACCGCCTCCACGACCGCCTGCGCTACGTCCGCACCCCGGCCGAGCGCGGCTGGCGGCTGGACCGCCTGAGCCCGTGACGCCCAGGCCCCTGGTGTCCAGCCCGTCCGGCGTTTGAGGTCGAGTAGGCCGAAGGCCACGACAGACGGCACGGCAACCCGGGGCGCCGCGCCTATCCCGCGAGGACCCTGTCCAGAAACGGCTCGACCGCCGTACGCCACTCGCTGGGCTGGTCGTAGTGGACGAGGTGCCCCGCGTCGGCCACCTCCGCGTACTCCCCCCGGGGCAGTACGCGGACCATCTCCTGGGACTCGGCCCGGCCCAGCTCGCCGTCCAGGCCGCGCACGACGAGCGCGGGGCAGCGGACCTGGATCAACTCCTCCCAGTGCGCGTCGTGCACCCACGTCTCGCGGGACTTGAGCATCTGGGCGCGGTCGAACACGGGCCGCCAGCCGTCCGGGCCCTCGGCCATCACCTCGGCGAAGAACTCGCCCCGCGCGGGGTTGGGCCGCTCCACCCAGGGATCGTCCTCGCCGAACCACTTGCGTACGTCGGCGAGGGTCGCGAACGGCACCGGCCACGACTTGAACCAGTGCTCCCACTCGCGCTGCGAGGCCGCGCCGAGCGCGGAGGCCCGCATGTCGCAGATGACCAGGCCCCGGACGAGGTCGGGCCGGCGCGCGGCCAGCTGCCAGGCGGTGAGCGCTCCCATGGAGTGCCCGATGAGGACGGCGGGCGCGAGGCCGAGCTGCACCAGGGCGGCCTCGGCGTCCTCCACGTAGGCCTCGCGGGTGTAGGGGCCCTCCGGGGGCTTCTCGCTCTGCCCGTGGCCGCGCTGGTCGAGGGCGACCGCGCGGTGCCGCTCGGAGAGCCAGCGGGCGGTGCCCGCCCAGTGCGAGGCGCGGCCCATCAGGCCGTGCAGCAGGAGCACCCCGCCCTGCGACCCCTCGGCCTCCCTCAGCTTGGGAGGATCGGCGAACTCCCAGGCGGCGAGGCGTACGCCACCCGCGCCCGTCACGTCGATGCGCCGCACCATGTTTCCTGGCACCCCCCTTGATTCCGCTCGGGATCCACGCCTGGTCCTGCCCCACACCCCCGCACGCTATCGAACTCCCTTTCGAAAGCGGCGGAATTGCCGGTAACACCCCTCGTTCGGGTGACCACGCTCAAGGATTGACCGGCGTGGCCGAGGGGAGATCTTCATCGGGAGGCGGGCCGCTCGGGGACATCGGCCCGTGGGGGACGACCCTGGGAGCTCGGGGCTCCGGGTCAGCACAGGGGAGGACAGGTCCCGGCGCCTTCGGGCGCCGGGACCCTCACGTGCAAGCTCACCAGACGGGCACATCCTCCCGCCCCCTCTCCGGCCGCGCGGCCAGACCCGGCGCCGACACGGTCAAGAGCCCTCAAGTCATATGCCTCTCGCGACAGCCTCGCACGCGAAACGCTCGCGCGCTGCGGTTCCGCACACTGAATCTTGGATTCCGCAAGATCTGCCGGAGATCTTGAAACCTTGTCAACTATCCCGCTAGTAGCGGAAGTTGACGCCGTGTCCGCATGCGGTGATGGCACGCTCGAAAGCCGGTGCCCTCAGCGCTTGGCGACGAAGACGTGTGAGGCGATCTCCGAGGACAGCTCGGCGGCCTCGCCGCTGCTGCCCACGAGCACGCCGCCCGGCGACTCCGTCACGCTCACCACCGAGCCCGGCTGCACACCGGCCCGCCGCAGCGTGTACATCAGCTGGGCGTCCGTCTGGATCGGCTCGCCGATGCGGCGCACGACGACCGTCTTGCCCTCGGTGCCCGGGTCCAGCTCCGTCAGGGAGACCATGCCCTCGTCCAGGAACGGGTCCGCGCCGTCCTTCTCGCCCAGCTCCTCGAGCCCCGGAATGGGGTTGCCGTACGGAGACTCGGTGGGGTGACGCAGCAGTTCGAGGACGCGGCGCTCCACGGCCTCGCTCATCACGTGCTCCCAGCGGCACGCCTCGGCGTGCACCTGCTCCCATTCGAGCCCGATCACGTCGACGAGCAGGCACTCCGCCAGGCGGTGCTTGCGCATCACACGGGTGGCCAGGCGGCGGCCCTCCTCGGTGAGCTCCAGGTGGCGGTCGCTGGCGACCGCCACCAGGCCGTCGCGCTCCATCCGCGCCACGGTCTGGCTCACCGTCGGTCCGCTCTGGTCGAGCCGCTCGGCGATCCGGGCGCGCATGGGGACCACACCTTCCTCCTCCAATTCGAGGATGGTGCGCAAATACATCTCAGTGGTGTCAATCAGCCCCGACATGGGTGCCCCTCAGAATTCGCTCGTGCGCTGGCCCTGCCCTCAATTCTGACGCATACCACTGACAACCGTGCCGCGCCGTGGGAAAACCCGCCGCGGGACGTCCGGAGACCGTGTTGACAGGGCGCTGGTCCAGACCGCAACGTGATGCGAATGAGCTCCAAGAGCGAGAGCAAGCTGGCCGGTCAGTATTTCGACGCCGCCATCGACCTGCTCCAGCGGGTCCGCGACGAGGAGTCCGGAACCATCGCGGAGGCCGGCACGCTGCTCGCCGACGCGGTCGCGTCCGGCGGGCGCCTGTTCGCCTTCGGCGCCGGGCACTCCTCGCTCGCCGCGCAGGACGTCGTCTACCGCGCGGGCGGCCTCGCCCTGATGAACCTCCTCGCCGTGCCGGGCGTGGTCGGCGTCGACGTGATGCCCGCGACGCTGGGCTCCGCCCTGGAGCGCGTCGACGGCCTCGCGGGCGCCGTGCTCGACTCCTCCCCGGCCCGCCCCGGCGACGTACTCGTGATCATCTCGCTGTCGGGGCGCAACTCCCTGCCGGTGGAGATGGCGATGAACGCCCGCGCGCTCGGCCTGAAGGTCATCGGCGTGACCTCGGTGGCGTACGCGACGGAGACCCGCTCGCGGCACGTCTCCGGGACCTTCCTCAAGGACCACTGCGACGTCGTGGTCGACTCCAAGATCGCGGTGGGGGACGCGGAGCTTTCCCTCGACGGGGTCGACGCGCCGTTCGGTCCCGCGTCCAGCGTGGTCACCAACGCGCTCATGCAGGCGATGGTCGCCACCGCCGTGGAGAAGCTGGCCTCGCGGGGTGTCCAGCCGCCGCTGCTCCGTTCGGGGAACGTGGACGGCGGCCACGACTGGAACGGCCGCGTCTTCCAGGAGTACGGGGACCGCATCTTCTACCGGCATTGAGCCCGCTCCGTCGGGTGCGGGTCCTGGGTGGCTGGGCGCGCAGTTCCCCGCGCCCCTTCGGGGCGCCTCCTTCAGCCCCCCAGGCCCCCGGCCAGATCAAGCGAGGCCGCGACCCTCGCCGCGACGCTCTCCGCGTACACCGCGTCCGCCCGCTCGAACTGGCCCCGCCCCGCCCCTCGTAGAAACGTCACCACGCCCAGCGTCCGCCCCCGGCTGCGCAGCACCGCGCACAAGGCGTGCACGGAGTCCTCCGGCCACTGCCGGGCGCTCGCCCACGCGCGGGACCGCTCCGCCGAGGCCGCTCCCGCGGTGGCCCGGACCGACCCCGCCCGCTCCACGCACTGCGGCGCCGGATGCCCCTCGGGGTAGCGCACCGGGATGCCCGCCATGGTCACCGGAAGGCACGGCCCCGGCGGTCCCGCGGGCGTCGCCGCGATCCGCACCAGCCGCACCGGCTCCTCACCCGCCAGCAGATCCACCAGCGCGTGATCGGCGAACCCGGCGAGCGCGAAGTCGAGCTGGACGGTGGCCGCCTCCATGGGGTCCTCGCACTCGGCGGCGGCCCGCGCCGCACGGTGCAGCTGCTGGGAGCGGAAGCGCAGCTGCGAGGCCTCCTGCTCCGTGAGCTTCGCCTCCGTCACGTCCTGGAAGAGCCAGCCGACGCCCAGCGGCACCGGCTCCTCCGCCAGCGGCGAGGCCAGCCGCAGAAAGCCGCTGCGCCAGCACCGCCGCTCGAAACCGTCTTCCTCGCCGCCCCCGGCCCGCACCGACACCCACAGCTCGGCGGGCGCGGGCGGCGCCCCCTCGGCGAGCACATGGGCCAGCGCGCTCTCCAGCTCCTCGACGCCCTGCCCGAGCAGATCGGCGAGGGGCCGCCCGAGGACCGCCGTACGCCCCACGCCCAGGGCGCGGGCCGCGTGTTCGTTCACCACGGCGGGCCGCAGATCCGCGTCGACGAGCACCACGCCCCAGGTGGCGTTCTCGAAGAGCGCCTCGCTCAGGGCGATGGACCGCTCCAGGTCTATCTGCGCGTGGACCTCGCTGAAGGCGCAGTACACCCCCGCGGGCTTGCCGTCCCCGCCGCGTACGGACGCGGACTGCATCCGTACGAGGACCCGCCCGCCGTCCTTGGTCACCAGCGCGAACTCGTGCACCTGCCGCCCCGGCGCGTCCATCGCGGACAGCAGCCGCCCCTCGACCTCCCCGGCGTCGGCGGGCCGCACGGCCCACCCGGTCAGGCCCCGCCGCCCGACGGCCTCCGCCGCAGACCA
This sequence comes from Streptomyces sp. NRRL S-920, assembly GCF_000717945.1. Classification (NCBI taxonomy): domain Bacteria; kingdom Bacillati; phylum Actinomycetota; class Actinomycetes; order Kitasatosporales; family Streptomycetaceae; genus Streptomyces; species Streptomyces sp. NRRL S-920. Next base: position 35,330 of record NZ_JODF01000033.1, on the reverse strand, counting down.
GCCGAGAACCCGCTCCGCCTCGCGGTTCCAGTGCGTCACCACACCGTCGGCGTCGAACGCGCACAGCGCCGCGTCCATCCCGTCCAGCAACGCCGCGAGCAGCTCCGCCCCGCCGGGCTCGGGCTCTTCAGGGCCCAGTTCGTCAGTAGTTCCGCTCTGCCGCGCAGCACTCACCCCGAACCCCCTACAGACCGTGTCCTCAGATCATTCAACTCGAACGTGACACAGCCCACAGCGGATTCCCGGAAGTCGGAGGGATTTGGCGGTGCACGGAAATTGGGTTGTGCGGCGCGCGGGGCGGTTCCTAGGCTGGCGTGCACACGAGAAGGGAGGTGGTTCGGCAGATGTATCGAAACCGGACGCGTGAGGTGACTGCGGGCTAGCGGCCCGTCGTCGCACTCGAATTCGGCGCCGGACCCGCACGTGTGGTGTGTGCAGCCGGCCCTATTCCCAAGCAGTCACCCGACCCGCGAGCCGCCGGTACGTCCGGCCGGCTTCCTCCGCCCGGCCCGCCCGGCGCGGCAGGAACCACGGCTCGCGGGTCGTCTGCGTCAGCGGACGACGTCGAGGACGTTCAGCTGGAGGCCGTTGGCGTACGCCGCGTGCTCGACCAGCTTCAGCTGCTGCTTGTCCTTGTCCGCGGCGCTGAACAGCCGCTTGCCCGCGCCGAGCAGCAGCGGGAAGACCAGCAGGTGGTAGCGGTCGATCAGGCCGGCGTCCGACAGGGCGCGGTTGAGGCCGGCGCTGCCGTGCATGATGATCGGGCCGCCCTCGGTCTCCTTCAGCGCGGCCACCTCGTCCAGCGAGCGCAGGATCGTGGTCTCGCCCCAGTCCGACACCAGGTCGCCCTCGCCGAGGGTGGTGGAGACGACGTACTTGGGCATCGTCTTGTAGGAGGCGAACTCCTCCATGGCGGGCCAGACCGGGCTGAACGCCTCGTAGCTGACCCGGCCGAGCAGTATCGCGGTGGCCTCCTCCTGCTCCCGGCCCTTGATCTCGAACGCCTCCGGGAGGAACTCGATGTCCTTGAAGGTCCACCCCGAGTTCCGGTAGCCGGGTTCGCCGCCGGGGGCCTCCACGACGCCGTCGAGCGAGACGAAGGCAGAGCTGATCAGGGTGCGCATCTCGGGTCTCCAGGTATCTCGTGTATCTCATGCAACTCGTGCATCTCGTGCACCGCGTTGAACAACTGACGACCCATTTGACCGGAGGAAGTCGAGAAAGTCATCGGTCGTCAGCCCTTGCTGACCGCCGTGAGGATCTCCGGGAGGCTGCGGGCGAGACGCGGCGCCGAGAGGCGCAGCCCGCCCTCCGAGACCGCCCAGCCGTACGCCGCGCCCAGGGGGAGCAGGACCCAGCTCCAGGAGGCGGCGGCCGAGGCGTGCAGCCAGATCGTGAGGGCGAGGACCGGGGCGCACAGCAGGGCCGCCGCGACCATCCCGCCGAAGATGGAGATCCAGGCGAGGCCCGTCTGGCCGGGGGCCACGTTCTTGTAGCCCTCCTGCGGGATCGAGTACGGGAACCGGGCCGAGGACCAGGCGCCCGTCGCCAGCATCGCGCCGAGCAGCGCGAAGGAGAGCCCGAGGGCCTCCGGCAGGGCGGGCCAGTCACCGAGCACCGCCGTGGTGAGGACGGTGACCAGCGTGGCGTACGGGAGGGTGATCAGCAGCAGCGCCAGCGCACGGCCCCGCAGCTCCACGTACGCGTCGCGGGTCGAGGAGATCGTCATCGCCACCATCCAGAACGCCGAGGTGTCCTGGCCGAACTGGTTGTACATGAGGATCCCGAGCATCCCCGCCGCGAAGCACGCGAAGTACACCGATCCCGTGCCCTGGATGGCGTTGAAGAGCGGCACGATCAGGCCGATGGCCAGGGACGTCACCCAGGCCGCCTTCGTCTTCGGATCGCGCCGGACGTACCGCAGGCCGCGTGCCATGACGGTGCCGGTGCGCCCGGCGGGGAGCAGCCCGCCGAGGGCGCCGAAGGCGCGTGAGGTGTCCTTCTGCGGTTCCGCGGCGGCCGATGTGGAGCCGTCCGGTGTCGTCATCAGGCGGGTCAGGCTGTGCTGCCAGAGCGCGAGGAGCGCCACCAAGGCGGCGGCGGAGAGGAGGAGTTGCGCCGCGCCGGTCGCGTACGAGCCCTCGCTCACGGAGTCCACCGCGCCGAGCGCCGCCGCCGGGGGGACCCAGCGCACGACGGCCGCCGCCGGGTCGAGCGTGGACAGTCCGGACGAACCGAGCGTCTGGGCACCGAAGTTGACGGCCTGCGCGCCGATCGCGATGAGCAGGCCGCTCAGGACCGCGAGGTCACGGCCCTTGCGGCTGGTGAGCAGGCGGATGTTGGCGGCGGCGACCGCGCGGGCGAGGGCCACGCAGGTCAGCACGGTGAGCGCGGTCGCGAGGAAGCCGGTGGCCGCGGCCGCCGCGCCGCGGGCGAGCGCGATCGTCGCGCCGACGGCGAGGCAGAGCGTGAACAGCGGACCGATGCCGACCAGCGACGCCACGAGCAGCGCCCGCACCAGCGGCCGGGGCCGCAGCGGCAGCATCACCAGGCGGGTCGGGTCGAGGGTCTCGTCGCCGCTCGGGAAGAACAGCGGCATGACCGCCCAGCCGAGCGCGAGGACCGCGCCGAGCAGGACGCAGACGGTGGCGGCGTGCGGGTCGCCGCGCAGCGCGATCAGGCCGAGGAGCTGGAGCGCGGCGAGGAGGAGGGCGAAGCCGACCGAGGCGATGTAGGCGGCCCGGCGCCCGGCCGACTGCCGCAGGCCGTTGCGCAGCAGCGACAGCTTCAGGCGTACGAGGACGGGGGTGATCGCCGACGCGTGCGCGACGGCCGTCATCGCGCCCCACCGCCCAGCCAGTCGAGATCGGAGCCCGCGTCACGGCCGTGCGCGCCGACGAGTTCGAGGAACGCCCGCTGGAGCGAGGGCGCCGCGCCGCGCACCTCGGCGAGGGTGCCCTGGGCGCGGATGCGGCCCGCGGCCATGACGGCGACCCAGTCGCAGAGCGACTCGACCAGCTCCATGACGTGGGAGGAGAAGACGACGGTGGCGCCGGACGTGGTGTAGCGCTCCAGGACGCCGCGGATCGTCTGGGCCGACACGGGGTCGACGCCCTCGAACGGCTCGTCGAGGAAGAGCACTTCGGGGTTGTGGAGCAGCGCGGCGGCGAGACCGATCTTCTTGCGCATGCCGGTGGAGTAGTCGACGACGAGTTTGTGCTGGGCGCCCGCGAGGTCGAGTACGTCGAGGAGCTGGGTCGCGCGCTTGTCGACCTCGGCGCCGGGCAGGCCGCGCAGGCGTCCGGTGTACGCGAGCAGCTCGCGCCCCGAGAGCCGCTCGAAGAGGCGCAGGCCCTCGGGGAGTACGCCGATACGGGCCTTGACCTGGACGGGATCGCGCCACACGTCGTGGCCGACGACCTCGACGGTGCCCTGGTCCGGTCGGAGCAGGCCGGTGACCATGGAGAGGGTGGTGGTCTTCCCGGCGCCGTTCGGCCCGACCAGACCGATGAACTTGCCCGCGGGCAGGGCCAGATCGATCCCGGCCACCGCGATCTGCTCCCCGAACCGCTTCCAGAGCCCCTGAACCCGTACCGCCGCCGAAGCCACCTCGGTCACCGCGCCGCCCTCCGTCGCTGCCTGTCCCGTGGCCGCACGATACGGGGCAGCGCCCCGGAGGGGCGCGGGGAACTGCGCGACCAGCCCCATCCGACCCGCGGACAGAGGACCGCCCAACCCGCGGAGCGATTCAGCGCCGGGCCTCCCGGCCGCACGCATACGCCAGGGGCGAGATGATCTCCTCCACGTCCGGCAGCCAGCGGTTGGCGGCGGTCGGGCGGCAGGCCCACTGGACCGCGCCCGAGGCGCCGAAGCGGGTCGGGGGAGCGGCCACGTAGGCGCCCTCGCCGAGCGCGACCAGGTCGATGGCGGCCGGGGGCCAGCCGAGCTTGCGGACGAGGTCGGGCACCTTGGCGGTGGCGCCGGGGAGTACGAAGAACTGCATACGCCGGTCCGGCGTGCAGGTCACGGGGCCGAGCGTCAGCTCCATGCGTTCCATGCGGGCGAGGGCGAGGAACCCGGCGGTCTCGGGCACGTCGATCGCGTCGAACGTACGCCCGGTGGGCAGCAGGATCGACGCCTTGGGCTGCTTCTGCCACAGCCGCCGGGCCACGGTCGCGCTGCCGGTGGCCTGGGTCGGCCAGTCCTCGCGCGCCGGGTGTGCGCCGGGTGAGGCGCACGCGGTGTCGCCGCACGAGCAGTGCTCGGTGCCCTCGGCCGACTCCAGCCAGGTACCGGGGAAGATGTCCCAGTGGCGCTCCTCCGCGTATCGCACGGCCGTGTCCAGCAAGGCCTCTCCGCGCTGCTTCGGGATCTGCGCGGCTGACGTGACTCCGATGGTCTCTTCCACGGAGTTCTCAACTCCCGCCACCCCTACGGGTTACGGGCGCACGCGAGGGCGGAGGAGGAGCATCGATCCTGCGAGCGGGGCGCATGGGTGCACGGCCGGGGGCGCGCATGGGAAATGGCATCCATGTGCGGGTAGCCAGCTCAAGGGCAATCAGAAGGCGCCTCGGAGGAAGTCTCTGGGGAGATTCGTACATTTTCGTACTTGTTGTTCTTCATTGCTTCTTATGCCTCTTTCGTGGCGCATCTTCGCCTTGCCCCAAGGGCATTGATCGTCGTGAGACGGCCCCGGCGGCCGCCTCGTCTTTGATGGTCCACGGTGCACACAGGGGGTAAGCCATGGCCGCCAGGCCACTCGTCGCACGGCAGCCCAACGAACGGCTGCAAGCGCTCATCCAGGAAGCCGGCTGCTCCAACGCCGGTCTCGCCCGCCGGGTCAACATGTGCGGCGCGGAGCACGGTCTCGATCTGCGCTACGACAAGACGTCGGTGGCCCGCTGGCTGCGCGGGCAGCAGCCGCGCGGGCGGGCACCCGGCATCATCGCGGAGGCGCTCGGCCGCAAACTGGGCCGGACCGTCACCATCGACGAGATCGGCATGGCGAACGGCAAGAACCTCGCCTCGGGCGTGGGACTCCAGTTCTCGCCGACCGTCCTCGGCGCCATCGAGCAGGTCTGCGAGCTGTGGCGCAGCGATGTGGGCCGCCGCGACTTCCTCTCCGGTTCGACCGTGGCCGCCTCCGCGCTCGTCGAGCCCAGCCGCGACTGGCTGATCTCCTCGACGGACCCGCAGGTCGGAAGGACCGCGGGGCCGCGCGTCGGGATGGCGGACGTCGCGGCGGTCAAGGCGATGACGGAGGCGCTGACCCGCCTCGACCACCAGTACGGCAGCGGGCATGTGCGTCCCGTCGTCGTGCACTACCTCAACTCCGTGGTCTCCGGGCTGCTCGCGGGCTCCTACCGGGAAGCGGTCGGGCGTGAACTGTTCGCCGCCGTCGCGCGGTTGACGGAGCTGGCGGGCTACATGGCCGTGGACACGGGCCAGCCGGGCCTCGCCCAGCGCTACTATATCCAGGCGCTGCGGCTCGCGCAGGCGGCCGGGGACCGGGGCTACGGCGGTTACGTGCTCGCGGCCTCGATGAGTCACCTCGCCGCCCAGCTCGGAAATCCGCGCGAGATCGCGCAGTTGGCGCGGGCCGCGCAGGAGGGGACGCGCGGGCGGGTCACGCCCCGCGCCGAGGCGATGTTCTTCGCCGCCGAGGCGCGTGGACACGCGCTGCTCGGGGACGCGCGGGCCACCCAGGTGGTGGCGGGCCGGGCGATCGAGGCGATGGACCGGGCGGCCGGCGAGGCGGACTCGGGCGACGACCCGGTGTGGATCCGGCACTTCGACCATGCGTATCTGGCCGATGAAATGGCGCATTGTCACCGGGACTTGGGCCAGGCGGACGCGGCGGCGCGCAGCGCGCAGGAGTCCCTCGACGGACATCCGGAGACGCGGGCCAGGCGCCGCGCGATCGGCCTGGTCCTGCTCGCCACGGCACAGGTCCAGCGGCGCGAGGTCGAACAGGCCTGCCACACGGGCATGAAGGCCGTCGAACTCCTCGGCACCCTGCGGTCCAACCGCGGCGCGGAGTACCTGGAGGACTTCCAGCAGCGCCTTGAGCCCTACCGGGAGGAGCCGGTGGTAAGGGAGTTCGGGGCGCGGGTCGACGTCCAGGCGGCGTGAGGCGCGCGGGCTCGCGTTGTACAGCGTCCTGGCGGGAGGTTTTGTTACTCCCGCCACTGGGCATGAGCTGCTGTTCCGAGCTGCGTGGCAGAGGGACACGGGGACCCGGTAGCGTGAGCCGACGGTTCCGTAGGTCCCCCATACGTAGGAGTCCCGGTGACGCAGCAGAGCGGTCAGGGCGCTGCTTCCTCCGATCCGCGGCAGCCCGCGGACCGGCCAGCCCACGAGGGCGTCGTGCTGCCCGCGGACGGCAGCGAACCGCTGCTTCCCGGCACCGCGGGCCGGGAGACCACCCCGGCGGGCGGCACCCCCTGGGGCCAGCCCTGGGGGCCCGAGACGGCCGGCCCACCGCCGGGCGGCCGGGGCGGGCAGTGGGAGACCCAGCAGCCGCAGGCCATGCCGCTGCCTCCGGAGGGCGCGGGCACCTCGTACGGCTCGGGCGCCTCGTACGGCCAGGATGCTTCGTACGGCACGGACGCCTCGTACGGCACTGGCGCCTCCTATGGCGCGTACGAGGGCCAGGGGTACGGCGGTCAGCAGGGGTACGCCCCTCAGTCCCCCGAGCAGCCCCAGCGGCCCGCCCAGGGTGACGCCTCTTACGGCGGGCAGCGGATGCCTCTGCCGCCGCTCGGGCAGGGCGGCGCCCCGCTGCCCCCCGTCGACGCGCCGGGCCCCGCCTCCGACGCCGAGGCCACGCAGTACATCGCGCCCGTGCCCGCCGCCGGTGCCGACGAAGGGGCCACGCAGTACATACCCCCGGTGGGACCCGGCGCCCTGCCGCCCGAGGCTCCCGCCGCCGACGCCACGCAGTTCCTCGGCCGTGCCCAGGACCCCGCGCCCGCCGCGCCCGCCGCCGCGTCCGACAGCGAACCCACCCAGTTCATCGCGCCCGTCCCCGGCGGCAGCGGCCCCGCGGGTCACGCGGCGCCGCCCGAGCCGGGCGCCGCGCCCTACGGCATCCGTCCCGGCGCACCCGGTGACCGGCAGCCGCCCGCCGAGTTCGACAGCCTCTTCCGCGCCGAACCGGGCGCCGAGGGGCCCGCGTCCACCCAGCAGATGCCCCGCTTCGAGGCCCCGGGCACCCCGGCTCCGGCCCCGGCACCCGGGCCGGCCCCCGCGGGCCATGGCCACGGCGGCCGCCGTAACCGCACCGGATCGAAGGTGCCGCTCATCGCCGCGATCGGCATCGGCATCGCCGTGCTCGGCGTCGGCGCCGGCGCGCTCCTCAGCTCCGGTGGCGGTGACGACGCGGAGGCGGACGACAGCAAGCCCGTCTCCGCGCCCGCGCCCGCCGACGAGCGGCCCTCACCCACCGCCGACCCCGCCAAGGCGCAGGCCGTCGCCCTGGACAAGCTGCTCGCCGACAGCAACAACAGCCGTGACATGGTCATCGCCGCCGTGCGCAACGTCGGCAAGTGCCAGAACCTGAGCCAGTCGGCGACCGACCTGCGCGCCGCCGCCAAGCAGCGCAACGGCCTGGTCACGCGCCTCGCCGGGTTGAAGGTCGACAAGCTCCCGGCCAACGACCTGCTGACCTCGTCCCTCAACCGGGCCTGGAAGGCGTCCGCGTCCGCCGACAGCCACTACGCCGCGTGGGCGGACCAGGTGGCCGGCAAGAAGGGGTGCAGGAAGGGCCACGCCCGCAGCACCCCGCAGCAGGGCGCGGGCAACCGCGCGAGCGGCCAGGCGACCAGCGCCAAGGAGCAGGCGGCCAACCACTGGAACGCGATCGCCCGCAAGTACGGGCTGACCACGCGCGAGAAGTCCCAGCTGTAGGTCCCGGCCGGGACGGTCCGCGGAAACCGCCGGGGCGGGCTACGCGGACTGCTCCAGCGTCTGCTCCACGTCCACGAACCCCTTGCGCGCCGGGACGAACTTCCCGTCCCGCACGACCTGGAACGTGACACCCGAGTTGATCAGGCGCGGGAACTCGCTGGCCGCGATCAGGTCCTCGAAGCGCCACCTCAGCGTCGGTGTGAGGCCGCCCGTCCCGACGCGCAGGCCGCCGTCGAGAGCGCGCCGCAGCGAGAGGGCCGAGACCTCGCCGCCGTCCAGCGACTCGACGACCTGCTTCAGGACGGTGTACGCGATCCACGTCGTCTGGACGCCCGCGTCGGCCGGGTCGACGCGGTTGTCGCCGAACGCCTGCTCGCGGATGACCTTGCGCATCTCGGACCAGCGGGGGTCGCCCGCGGGCGGGTACCAGCCGGTGACGTACGCCCCTTCGTAGGGGCCGCTCGCGCCGCCGGTGCGGTCGACGAGCGACTGGTCGACGCTGCCGAGCACGGAGGAGATCCGTACCGGCGGATAGTCGTCCTTGGTGCGCCGGAACGAGTCGTAGAAGGTGTCGGTGCGGGCCCCGAGCGCGGCCGTCACACAGCCGTGCTCGGCGCCCGCGTGCTTGAGGGCCTGCTCGGCCTGCGGGGTCAGGTCGGTGCCGTCCTCGGGGGCGCGGATGTCGGCGACGGGCTTGTGGTGGCCGTCGCGGAGCCCGGAGTTGAGCAGCTTGGGCAGCTCGTCACCGGCGAGGGTGTCGGGGCGGACCAGGGCGACGCGGTCGCAGCGGGCGGCGAGCTGGCGGCCGTTGCCCGCGAGAAGCGCCGGTTCGCCGCCGTTGACGGGGTAGGACAGCGGGCTGCTGAACTCGTCGTCGGTGATGCCGTAGCCGCCGATGTAGGGGATGCCCGCCAGTTCCAGCGGGGCGAGGAAGGAGCGTCCGTGCTGGCTGTACGCGCCGACGACGGCCACCACGTCCTCGTCGACCGCCTCGCGGGCGCAGCCGGCGGCACCGACCGGGTCGTTGTGGTCGTTGCAGGTGAGGACCTTCAGCTCGCGGCCGTCGATGCCGCCGTGCGCGTTGACCCAGCGCGCGTAGGCCTGCGCCATGGCGGGGACGCCGGGCTTGTTGGTGGCCTTGGTCTTCTCGGGGGCCCAGGTCATGACGGTGATGGGGTCGTCCCTGGAACCCCCCGTGGTCCCAGGGATGACCCCGCACCCGGCTATCAGGGACGTACACGCCGCCGCTGCCGCGGCGAGTACCGCGGTTTTGGAGGGGCGGGGGAGGAAGGTGCGTCGCCGGCCGGTCATGTCCCCGCACGATGCCGTTGGAGGGCCAACCGTGGAGTGACTCGTTCTCAACGGACCGTGACATGAAGGTGAACGGGCGGGGGCCGATTCGAGTGCACGAGGTGGGAACGTACGATCGATGACCGTGCAAGGTTCGGAGAACTCTTCCCGTCGCGGCCGTCGCTCCAGCACCATGGGCGGCATGCCGACCAATGACATGCCGTGGTGGCGCTGGCGCAGCAACGTGCGCTCGGCGCTGCACATGCTCTCCGACCCCGACTTCCAGCGTGAGTGCTGGCTCGCGGGGCGCGAGGAGTACGGGGACGTGACCGACGCCGTGTACCGGCTGGTCGAGGACACGTGGCTGGACAACTGGTCCGCGGAGAAATACGTCGGGACGATCTTCCGGGACCCGCAGGAGGCGGCGCTCGTCGACACGGCCGTGCTGCGGGTCCTGCGGATCATGCACGAGGTCGGGCCCGACGCGATGGTCTCCGTCTACCTGGAGCACCCGGGCTGGCCGGACGCCGTGCGGGCCGCGCGGGACGCGCACGTGCGGCTCGCGGCGGGCGACGGGGAGGACCCCGACGAGGCCCCGCGCACGCTGGAGGTGCTGCGGATCCTGACCAGGTCCGCCTGAGCCCGGCCGGACGCCTGCCCGCGGCGCCCGTCGCATATGGGAACCTTGGCCGCATGAATGAGCAGTCCGCCGCCGCCCCCGCCGCCTCCGCCGCTCCCGCTGAGCAGTACGTCCTCACCCTCTCCTGCCCCGACAAGCAGGGCATCGTGCACGCCGTGTCGAGCTACCTCTTCATGACCGGCTGCAACATCGAGGACAGCCAGCAGTTCGGTGACCACGACACCGGGCTGTTCTTCATGCGCGTCCACTTCTCCGCCGAGGCGCCGGTCACCGTCGACAAACTGCGGGCCAGCTTCGCCGCGATCGGCGACTCCTTCCACATGGACTGGCAGATCCACCGCGCCGAGGACCGGATGCGGGTCGTCCTGCTGGTCTCGAAGTTCGGGCACTGCCTGAACGACCTGCTGTTCCGTTCGCGGATCGGGGCGCTGCCGGTGGAGATCGCCGCGGTCGTCTCCAACCACACGGACTTCGCCGAGCTGGCCGCCTCGTACGACATCCCCTTCCACCACATTCCGGTGACCCGGGACAACAAGCCGCAGGCCGAGGCGCAGCTGCTGGAGATCGTGCGCTCCGAGGACGTGGAGCTGGTCGTCCTGGCCCGCTATATGCAGGTGCTCTCGGACGACCTGTGCAAGGAGCTGAGCGGGCGGATCATCAACATCCACCACTCGTTCCTGCCGAGCTTCAAGGGCGCGAAGCCGTATCACCAGGCGCACGCGCGCGGGGTCAAGCTGATCGGCGCCACCGCGCACTATGTGACGGCCGACCTCGACGAGGGGCCGATCATCGAGCAGGAGGTCGAACGGGTGGGCCACGACGTGACCCCCGACCAGCTGGTCGCGATCGGCCGCGACGTGGAGTGCCAGGCGCTGGCGCGAGCCGTGAAGTGGCACGCGGAGCGCAGGATCCTGCTGAACGGGCGGCGGACGGTGGTCTTCGCGTAGCTCCGCGGGTGGCCCGGGTGCGGGCCGTCGTGGGTTTCTGAGCGCCGCTGCGCGGCGAGCTTCCCGCCCGCCCATCCACCCACCCGTCTCGGCCCTCGGGGCTACAGCCTGCTCAGGGAGGCCGCCGCGAACAGGACGTCCCGGATCGCCTCGCGGTCGCCGTCCTGGCCCGCGGCCGCTTCCACCGGCGAGACGTGACCCGCGGCGAGGCGGCAGAACTCGACGCCGTCCAGGGCCACATGCGCGACCTCCCGGTCGGCCGAGGCGACCGCCGCCGGTGAGTCGAGCGGGATGAGCCACTCGCCGCCGCCGAGTCCCTCGATCTCCAGACGCAGGGTGCGGCCCGGCGTGCCCGCCGCGACCAGGCCGCGGGGCGGCGCGGCGAGCCCGGAGCGCCGGCGGTCGGCCAGCGTGCCGGGAAGCAGCCGGGCGGCGAGGGCGATCATGTGGTGGAGGTGCCGGGGCGCGGGCGGGTCGTAGGGGTAGTCGACGGCCTCGGCGATGTCGCCCGCGTGGATCCAGCACTCGAAGGCGCGGTCCACCATGGCGTCCCGCAACGGCAGCTCGATCTTCTGCCCGGCCCGGGCGGCCGGGTCGGCCGCCGGCACCGTCCCGTACGGCACGGGGAGCCGCCCCGAGCCGTCACCCGCGAACGACACCGTGCGCACGATCTCGTGCGTCTGGTCGCGCCAGGGGCCCCGCACCGCGCGCGTGGGCGGGAAGTGCGAGGCGTGCCAGTACGCCTCGGTGCGCCGGGTGGGGTGCTGCGGGCCCGCGGCCTCCGGGCCGAGCGGGTCGTCGAGGCCGAGGGCGAGCCCGACCAGGCCGTCGACGGCGAGGAGATGCGCGATCACCCCGGCGACGGTGGACTTCCGGGTCACCGGGCCGTCCTGCTCGAACCAGCGCAGCCGCACCGGAGCGTGCCACTCCGAGTCGCCGATGTCCCGCAGCAGCGCGTCGAGGCGGGCGCTCTCCGCGTCGTAGGGCACGGCCCACTCGGGCACCGGGATGCGCGGCGGGCGTCGGCCGAGGCAGCTCTCCAGGACGCGGGTGCGCAGCCCGGGGTCGAGATCGAGGCTCTCCTCGGGGTGCAGCAGGCCGACGGCGTCACGCAGCCGCAGCGCCTCCTCCGCGCAGGGCCCGCACTCGCCCAGGTGCTCCTCCACGGCGGTCGCCTCGGCCGCGGAGCACGCGGCGAGCGCCCAGGCGCCGAGCAGGGACTTCAGGATCTGGTGCTCCAGGACGAGCGGTTCGGGCGGGGGAGGCGGTGGCACCTCCCAGGTGATCGCGTCCGGGGCCGGGTCGGGCAGGGGCAGGCCGGTGTCCTCTATGGAGGAGCGCGGCAGCGGTATGCGCGGGGCGTCGCGCCGCTGCCCGCCGGGATCGGGGCCGGGGCCTTCGGGCCCGTGGGGCTCCTCGTACGGCTCGGGGCGGTCGGAGCCGGTCACAGCGCTGTCCCGTATCCCGGCGGGCCGGGGGCCGGGCTCGCGGAGGGGTCCGCGGTGTCGTGGGCCGTCGAGAGGAGCTGGAGGCCGAGGCGGAGCCTGCGCCGGGCCTCGTCCTCGGTCACGCCGAGGTCGGCCGCCGTCTGGCGGTAGTCGCGCCGCCGGAAGTACGCCAGCTCCAGGGCTTTGCGCAGCGGGGTCGGCATGGCCGTCACGATGTAGTCGGCGCGGGCCGCGGCCGAGGCGCGGCGGACCTTGCGCTCCAGGTCCTCCGGGGTGCCCTCGCCGCCGAGGGCGAGGGCGGCGGACTCGGTCTGGCGGAGCCTGCGGACGGCCCGCTGGTGGGTGAGCGTGGCGATCCAGGAGCGCAGGGGGCCCTGCCGGGGGTCGTACGCGTCGGGGTTCTCCCAGACGTGGGAGAAGACCTCGCGGGTGATGCGGTCGGCGGCGCACTCGTCGCCGAGGACCCGGTGGGCGAGGCCGTGCACGAGCGAGGCGAAGCGGTCGTACAGCTCGCCCAGCGCGGCGGCCTCCCCGTGCGCGAGCCGCTGCTGCATCCGGCGGTCCCAGCGCCGCGGCGCGTCCTTCGGCATGCGGCCCCCTCGTGCGCTTGCCTTGTCCTGCCCTGTGCTTCGGCCCTGTCCTTCGACGTGTTTCGACGTCCTTCGACGGTACCGCCTGTTTCTGACTACTCCTCGAATGTAGTCGGCGGCACTGACAGCGGGCTCCTGTTTATGGCAAAGCGCGAGCCCGGCCCGACACCGGATGATATTGACGGTGGAGCCTTGGTGTTTCATGGGAGAGCGGTGGGGCAGCCGCAGCAGAACGAAGCGTAAGGACCGCTTCCGGATCACTCCGGGCGCCGGGTCACTCCGGACGGGCGGGACGGGCATGGCGAGCGGGAGGCATGGCGCGTGACGCTCAAGGTGGTGGTGGGCGAGGAGTGCGGCTGGGCCGTGCTGCGCGTGTCCGGCGAGATGGACCTGCTGACCTCACCCGTGCTGCGCCAGCGCGTGCATGACGCGGTGGCGGACGGCCGCCGCAGCGTCGTCCTCGACCTCTCCGACGTGCTGTTCTGCGATTCCAGCGGCGTCGGCGTGCTGATCGCCACGCGCCGTCTGATCCGCTCCTGCCAGGGTCGGCTGCGGCTGATCCTGCCCGCGCAGGGCGCCGTCGACGGCTCGCACGTCAACCGCGTCCTCGCCGCCCTCGGCGTACGCAGGCTCTTCGAGGTCTACCCGGACGTCGTGGCGGCCCTCGACGAGGAGGCGGCCCCGCTCTCCGCCTGAACCTGCCCCAGGACGTCACACGTGCCGCTGGGCCGCCGCCACGAAGGCGTTGATCGCGTCCCGCGAGACGCGGCGCCGCTCCGCCAGTCCGTCGCGGTCGTCGGCCCTGTGCACGTCGGCGACCTGGTCGAGCGTCTCCCAGGCCAGCCGCACCAGTTCGGCGTCGCTGGTGAGCAACTGCACACGGAACAGCGCCTCCTGGGCCTCGGACCGCATCTCGTAGGAGCGGAAGCGCGCCTCCTCGCCGTCATCGGGGCGGTTCTCGTGCCTGCTGAACCAGCGGTCGACCAGGATCCGCCGGTAGTTGACCAGCGCGCCCGCGTACGCGCAGTAGGCGTCGATCCGCTCCTGCCGCAGCTTCTCGCCGCGGGTGAACTCCTCCGTCCGTTCGATCGCCTTGCGCTGGAAGGCGTGGGTGATGCCCGCGCCCAGGAGAGTTCCCAACACCGCTATGACACTCGCCGCGACCGCTTCCACGCGCACAGTTCAGCACATCGTCCCCGTGCCACACCCGTGTCCCGGAATATGGGCGGTCTTGCCACAAGCAGGGCTTTCCGGCCTCCGGGCGGCCTGCGACGACGTACGCTCGCTGCCGGGGTACCCACCCCTTGAAGTGCACCCAACCGCGGAAGTGAGGCGGCCCGAAGACCATGGACAGTGCCGAGTACGAGCGTAGGATCGCGGCCCGGTTCGCCACCTTCGACCAGGACGGCAACAAGTACATCTCCCGTGAGGACTTCAGTACGGCGGCGGCAGCCCTGTGCAAGGAGTTCGGCGCGACGGCGCGGTCCGACAAGGGGCAGGCGCTCTACATCGGCGCCGAGGCGTTCTGGCAGGGCATGGCCGGAATCGCGGACCGCGACGGGGATCAGCGGATCACCCGGGACGAATTCGTGGGCGGCGCGGTGAAGCGGCTGCGGGACAGCCCCGAGCGGTTCGCCGAGATCGCGCGGCCCTTTCTGCACGCGGCGATCGCGATCGCCGACGCCGACGGCGACGGGGCGCTCGCCCCTGGCGAGGCCGAGCGGGCGCTCAGGGCGCTCGGTGTGCCCGCGGAAACCGCCGCGGCGACGGCGGGCGCCCTCGACGCGGACGGCGACGGCAAGGTGGCCGAGCAGGAGATCGTGACGGCCTTCGCGGAGTACTTCACGGTTCCCGAGTGAGGGCCGCCGGCATGGGCTCTACGCCTGCGAGAAGCGCTCCCTCAGTTTGTACTTGAGGACCTTGCGCAGTGTCTCGTTGCGGGGAAGCGCCTCGACGACCTCCAGCTGTTCCGGCAGCTTGTAGGGGGAGAGGCCTTCCCCGCGCAGATACGAGGTGACCTCCTCCAGGGTCAACGGCTCGGTCTGCGCGCACTGTTCGACGACCGCGCAGACCCGCTCCCCGCGTTCGGGGTCCGGCAGGCCGACGACCGCCACGTCCGCCACGGCCGGATGCCGGTGGAGCAGGTCCTCGATCTCCTTGGCCGAGATGTTCTCGCCCTTGCGGATGATGACGTCCTTCGCACGCCCGGTGAGCACCAGATGGCCGCTCTTCCTGAGGTGGCCGAGGTCGCCGGTGATCAGGAAACCCTCGGCGTCGAAGGCGGCGGCGCTCTGGTCCGGGTCGACGTACCCCTGGCAGACGGCCTCGCCGCGCAGCCGGATCTCACCGTCCGTCTCCGGGGGCAGCTCCTCGCCGCCGGGGCCGGTGACGCGGATCTCCATGCCGGACGGGGGCCGCCCCTCGGTCGTCGCCAGGTTCTCCGCCGTGTCGTCCGGGTCGCCCATGGTGATCATCGGGACCTCGGTCATGCCGTACCCGTGGGTGAGCTGACAGCCCAGCTCGCGTACGACGGCGTGGTAGATCTCCGGTGGCTTGGGCGCCCCGCCGCCCGCCAGGAGCCGCAGGGTCGGGATGGCCTTCTCGCCCGCCGGCCGCTTGCGCTGCTCGGCGAGGAACATCGAGTAGAAGGCCGTCGAGCCGCCCGCCACGGTCACCCCGTGCCGCCGGTAGCCGTCGAGCGCTTCCGGCAGCGCGAAGTGCTCGAACATCACCGCGGGGAAGCCGTACAGGAGCAGCATCACCGTGTAGTCGGGGCCCGCGATGTGCGCGAAGGGGAACGCCATCGAGCCGACGTCCGTCGCCCTCGGACGCAGGGCGTGGGCCAGGCACGAGCCGCCCGCGATCAGCGAACGATCCGTGTGGCGCACGCCCTTGGGGTCGGACGTGGTGCCCGACGTCCAGTAGATCCAGCACACCGACGTGCCCTCGGAGGGCGGCGGGGGCAGGACGGACGGGTCGGCCTCGGGCAGGTCGTCGTACGCCTCGAAGACTCCTGCGGCGCCGAGCCGCCGGGCCATCTCCGTGTGGTCGAAGCCGCGCCACACCCCGGGCACCGCGAAGAACTCCGCCCCCGACTCCCGCAGCGCGAAGCCGACTTCGCGGTCGCGGTAGAAGGGGATGACCGGCGACTGGATCGCCCCCACGCGCGCGAGGGCGAAGGAGAGCAGGGCGGTCTCCACGCGCGTGGGCAGCTGCCAGGCGACGACGGTGCCGGGGCGTACGCCCATGCCGTAGAGCCCGGCCGCGACGCGTTCGGCGCGCTCGCGCAGGCCGCCGAAGGTGAGCGTGCGGTCGTCGGCGGGGTCGGCGGCGGCCTGGATGAGGACGGGCGCGTCGGGAGTGAGGGCCGCGCGGCGCTCGATCAGCTCCCAGAGGGTGCGGCAGGCGGCCAGTTCGTACGCGGTCTCGACCTCCGAGGCCTTCATGCGGCCCCCTTCCCGTCCGTACGCCGTTGAACTGACGGTCAGTCAGATAGTCCCGAGAGCGTAAGCCCCGGCGCCTTGTCGGTCCAGGGGCACGGGCCTAGGCTGCTATCTGACGGGACGTCAGGTAGCCTGTCCGGACACGTAGGAGCCGCATGGACCTCACGTACACCGAGGAGGAGGAAGCTTTCCGGGCCGGCCTGCGGGAATGGCTCCCGACGGCGCTCTCGAAGCTCCCCGAGCGGCCCTCTCCCCACGACTGGCCCGGACGGCGCGCGTACGACACCGCGTGGCAGCGCACCCTGTACGACGCGGGCTACGGCCACGTGCACTGGGACGCGTCCCCCACCCAGCGGCTGATCTTCCTGGAGGAGACGGAGAAGGCGGGCGCCCCCTATGTGGGCGCCAACTTCGTGGGCCTGCTCCACGCGGGGCCGACCATCGCCTCCGAAGGGACGCCCGAACAGCGCGCCCGGTGGCTGCCGCCCGTGCTGCGCGGCGAGGAGGTGTGGTGCCAGGGCTTCAGCGAACCCGACGCGGGCTCCGACCTCGCCTCGCTGCGCACGCGCGCGTGGCGCGACGGCGACCACTACGTAGTGAGCGGGTCCAAGATCTGGACCTCCCACGCGGAAGTCGCCGACTGGTGCGAACTCCTCGTACGTACGACACCGGTGAGCGAGGCCGTGCCGAAGCACCGGGGCATCACCTGGCTCGCGATGCCGATGGACGCCCCCGGGATCACCGTGCGCCCGCTGCGGACCCTCGCGGGCTCCACGGAGTTCGCCGAGATGTTCCTCGACGAGGTGCGGGTCCCGGTGGCCCACCGCGTAGGGGACGAGAACGACGGCTGGCGCGTGACCATGGTGACCCTCTCCTATGAGCGGGGCACCGCCTTCGTGGGCGAGGTGGTGGCCTGCCGCCGCGTGCTCGGCGAGATCGCGCGTGAGGCCCGTAGGAACGGCCGCTGGGACGACCCCGCGCTGCGCCGCCGGCTCGGGCGCCTCGCCGCGGAGTTCTCGGCGCTGTGGCGGCTCACGCAGTGGAACGTGAGCGAGGCGCAGCGGACCGGCGGCGTGCCCGGCGCGGGCGGCTCGGTGTTCAAGCTGCGGTACTCGCACGCACGCCAGGAGCTGTACGACGCCGCCGCACACGTGCTCGGCGATGACGCGCTCGACCTCGGGCACGAATGGACCCTGGACCGGCTCTCCTCCCTGGCGTACACGATCGCCGCGGGGACCTCGCAGATCCAGCGGAACATCGTGGCCGAGCGGATCCTCGGCCTCCCGAAGGGGCGGTGACCGTCCGTATGGATTTCCAACTGACGGATGACCAGCGGGCGTTGCGTACAGGGGTGCGGGAGCTGCTGGAGGGGCGCCTCTCCTCGCGACCCTGCTTGCGGGACACCGCGGGCCGGATCGACCGGAGCCTGTGGCGGGAGCTGGGGGAAGCGGGCTTCTTCTCCCTCGTCCTGCCCGAGGACCGGGGCGGCGTCGGGCTGGCGCTGCCGGAGGCCGTACTCGCCTTCGAGGAAGCGGGGCGGGTCCTGCTCCCCGGGCCCGCCGTGGCGACGTTCCTCGCAGCGGGCGAGGTGGCGGGGGCCGCGACGGGGGAGGCCGTCGTGACGGCCGTCGACGGCACCCTGGTCCCGTGGCTGGAGGAGGCGGACGTCGTCCGAGGTGACGTCACCGGCGCCGTCCCCCTGCGGTCCGTCGATCCGTTGACGCCGCTGCATCGCGTACCGGGCGCGCCCCGCCCCGGCCGGGGGGTGCTCCTGCACGCCGCCGAACAGCTCGGCAGCGCCGCGCGGACCTGCGAGACTGCCGTGCAATACGCGCGTGAGCGCGAACAGTTCGGGCGGCCCATCGGGGCGTTCCAGGCCGTGCAGCACCTCTGCGCGCAACTGCTGGTGCGCGCCGAGGTCGCCCGCGCCGCGGTGTACGCCGCCGCCGTGACCGGGGATGCGCTGGAGGCGGCCGGTGCCAAACTGCTGGCCGACGAGGCCGCCGTACGCAACGCGCGCGACTGTCTGCAAGTGCACGGCGGCATGGGGTTCACCTGGGAGGCCGATGTGCATCTGCATCTCAAGCGGGCCTGGGTGCGGGCGCGGCTCGGACAGGTGGCCGAGGAGGCGGAGGAGGCGCTCGCCTCCGCTCTGTTACCGCGCGACCGTGGGACTACGGAGCGTTGATATCGGGTTGTGTCCTACGTGTGACTCGTCACGGCACGGAGTCGGCGCTCGCCTCGGGTACCTTGTGTCAGATGCGAGTGGTTCTGAGGCTGAGCCATCCCGGTGTCGCCCTTAAGGCGCCTCCGGGCCCGGCAATGCGCGCCGCTCGCGACGCAGGACCGGGTCTCGGGCCCGCCTGTTCGACCCCCCGCGGCACGCGTCGCACAGTATGCAGCACGCGTACTCCTTCGCGCTGGAATATGCCCGAAGCGCTTGTTGGGGTGACTGAACGTCAATCATGCTGTCTCCCAAGGGGATCACGTTCCGTGACCCTGTGGAGGCGCGAGGCGATGTGTCCGCCGGTTCGGATGGTGTGAGCGGTGCAGGTGCTTCAAGTTCAGCTGGAGGTCGGGGCCGACCCCGCGGAGGTGGGGCGGGCCAGGCGGTGGGCCCGTTCGCGGCTGGCGGGCTCAGGCATAGAGGTCGACGAGCCGGTGGCCGAAACGCTGATCCTGCTGATCTCCGAGCTGGTCACCAACGCCGTTGTGCACACGGGCTGTCCGGCCGTCCTGCGCATGGTCCTCCCCGGCGTCCCCGACCACACCCCGGGCACGGTCCGGGTCGAGGTGGCCGACCGCAGCGCCCGCCCGCCCAAGCAGCGGCACGCCGAGGGCGACGACACCAACGGCCGCGGCCTGGAGCTGGTCGACGGCCTCGCCGACCGCTGGGGCTGGCAGCCCGAGGGCGGCGGCAAGAGCATCTGGTGCGAGGTCGACCGGTGCGAGCCCGGCGTCGCCGCGGTGACCTTCGACGGGGTGTCCTACGGCGACACCGACGCCGAAGCCGACGTGGCGTACGAAGCCGTCTGACCGGCGTACGGAAGTGCCCCTTCCCGGCAGCCCGTGGCGGGCTCTGAGCCCGTATGCGCCGTCGTGTGCCACGATGCGCGCACCCGTGCGCGGGCAGGATAAAAGGGGCATTGGCCACTAATCCCCGGCAGGGTGTTGACGTGGCGTGTCCGATTGATCACGCTTGTGTGCAGCGATTCGCCGCGAGGGGACGTCGAGGGCGCTCGGTGACGGAGGTCCTTGACGAGATGTGGGTCGCGATTTCGGCGTCGGTCCCCTCGGGGTCACGAGGGGCAGTGTCGAGCGCCGAGCCGGATGGCGGCGCGTGGCAGCGCGCTCGGGGCGGAAGCTGACGCGCCGCCGTCCGGAGGGCAGGATCTGCGGACACGTCCTAGAGGCTCATAAAGGCTCACAGCACGGCCTGAGGGCTCACAGCACGGCGACCGGCGCCACGGGCGTCCCCGTCCCGCCGACGAACGGCTCGGGCATGGCGGAGAGCAGGAAGGCATAGCGGGAAACTTCTGCACAGGCTGTGGACAACTCTTCGAGATCCCAGTTCTGGCCTTGCAGCATCCCCATCTCGACCAGATCCAGCGCGTGCACGGGCAGCCACAGGTCCTCGGTCTCCGGGGGGAAGATCTCGAAGGTCAGGGTGTCGTTGGCGACCGCGGCCACGTCCCGGGCGTGGAACCACTCGGGCGTACGCAGCGACAGGCCGGGCGACGGATAGCCGTACGCGTGTTTGTCGCCCGCCAGGTAGACCTGGATCTGCCCCGTGCGCACGAGGACGATGTCGCCCGCGCGGACCGCGACGCCCCCGAACTCCGCGGCCTCGTCCAGGTCTTCGGGTGTCACCGCGTGATCTCCCGGCAGGCGTTCGAGGCCCTTGGCGCGCGCGACGTCCAGCAGGACCCCGCGCGAGACGACGTGCCGCGCCTTGTCGATGCCGCTGAACCGCGCTCCCGCGTGGGCCGTGATGCTGTCGGCGGGGCGGCCGTTGTAGATCCTCCCGGAGTGCGAGACGTGCGTGAGGGCGTCCCAGTGGGTGGCGGTCTGGAGGCCCATCGTCACCGCGTCGTCGCTGGTGGCGACCGTGCCGGGGCCGAACAGCTCGTGGTTGATCTGCACCATCGTGTGCAGGGGGTTCACGCGGCCCGGGATCAGGCCCGTCTGCACACCGTCCTCCTTGAGAGGCAGCGCGAGCGGGACGCGGCGCCCGGAGCGGACCTCGGCGGCGGCCGCCCGTACGACGTCGTCGGTGATGAGGTTCAGCGTGCCTCTCTCGTCCTCATCACCCCAGCGGCCCCAGTTGTTCACGCGGTTGGCGATGTCGTGGAACTCGGCCGGCAGTGACATGAGTCCTCCGCGGGGCTTGTCTTGACGTGTCCGACGGGTCATAGAATCTAACGGGGCGTCAGAAACCGCGGGAAGGGGCCGGTGTGGGGAACTTCTTGGCAGGCAAGGCGGTGGCCGTCACCGGCGCCGGGCGCGGCATCGGCAGGGCCGTCGCGCTCGCCGCGGCGGCCGAGGGGGCGAAGGTCGTCGTCAACGACTACGGCGTCTCGGTGGCGGGCGGCGAGCCGGCCAGCGAGGTGGCGGACACCGTGGTCAAGGAGATCCGGGCCGCGGGCGGGGAGGCCGTCGCCGTCGCGGACGACATCTCCACCATGGCGGGCGGACAGCGGGTCGTCGACGTCACGCTCGCCGAGTACGGGCGCGTGGACGGGGTGGTGTGCGTCGCGGGGATCCTGCGCGAGCGGATGCTGTTCAACATGTCCGAGGAGGAGTGGGACCCGGTCGTCGCCACACATCTGAAGGGCACCTTCACCGTGTTCCGGGCCGCCTCCGCGGTGATGCGCAAGCAGCGTTCGGGCACCCTCATCGGGTTCACCAGCGGCAACCACCAGGGCTCTGTCGCGCAGGCCAACTACAGCGCGGCGAAGGGCGGGATCATCTCGCTCGTGCGCAGTGCCGCGCTCGGTCTGCACAAGTACGGGGTGACCGCCAACGCCGTGGCCCCGGTCGCCCGTACGCGGATGTCGGCGAACGTACCGATGGAGCTTGCGGAGAACGGGGAGCCGGAGGACGTCGCCGCGCTCGTCACATACCTGCTGAGCGACCGGGCCCGCGCCGAGAGCATCACCGGGCAGGTCTACACGGTCGCCGGGCCCAAGATCGCCGTATGGGCGCAGCCGCGTGAGCTGCGCGCCGGATACGCGGACGGGGCCTGGACCCCGGAGAAGATCGCGGACTTCCTGCCGGGGACGGTCGGCACCGACCCCATGCCGCTGCTGGCCCAGCTGGAGGCCATGGCCGAGGCGGCGGCCGCCCAGACACGGCCGAACGCGTAGCCGGGAAGGGGCGGGCGGTGGACTTCGCTTTCGGGCCCGAGGACGAGGCGTTCCGCGCCGAGGCGCGCGGCTGGCTCGCCGAGCACCTCACCGGGGACCACGCCCGCGCGCGTGGGCGCGGCGGTCCCGGCGGCGAGCACGAGGGAGTGGCCCAGCGACGCGCCTGGGAGCGCGCGTTGGGGCGCGGCGGGTGGATCGGTCTCGGCTGGGGCAGCGACGCGTACGGCAACCGGCGGGCCACGCTCACCCAGCAGGTCGTCTGGGCCGAGGAGTACGCCCGCGCGCGTGCGCCCGGCCGCTGCGGCCACATCGGCGAGAACCTGCTCGCGCCGACGCTCCTGGCGTACGGGAGTCAGGAGCAGCGGGACGAGTTCCTGCCGCCGATCGCGCGGGGCGATGCGCTGTGGTGCCAGGGGTACAGCGAGCCGGGGGCCGGATCGGACCTGGCGGGGGTGCGGACGCGGGCCGTGCGGGACGGGGAGTTCCTGCTCGTCACCGGGCAGAAGATCTGGACCTCCTTGGCGCGCGAGGCCGACTGGTGCTTCGTGCTGGCGCGGACGGAGGAGGGCTCCCGAGGGCATCGCGGACTCTCCCTGCTGCTGGTGCCCATGGACCAGCCCGGACGCGTCGAGGTGCGGCCCATCCGCCAGATGACCGGCACCAGCGAGTTCAACGAGGTCTTCTTCGACGGTGCACGCGCGCGTGCCGCGCATGTGGTGGGCGGCCCCGGGGAGGGCTGGCGGGTCGCCATGGGCCTGCTCGGGTTCGAGCGCGGGGTCTCGACACTCGCCCAGCAGATCGGTTTCGCCGAGGAGTTGGCGGAGGTCGTGCGTGCGGCGGTCGCCTCCGGGGCGGTGCGGGACGCCGTGGTGCGCGAGCGGCTGGTGCGGCAGTGGGCCGACCTGCGGGTCATGCGGTGGAACGCGCTGCGGACGCTGGGCGGTTCGGGGACCGGCGTGCTGCCGGGCGCGCCGAGCGTGGCGAAGCTGCTGTGGGGGCGGTGGCATCAGCGGCTCGGTGAGCTGGCCCTGGAGGTGCGGGGGGCCGCGGGTGCCGTCGGGCCCGCGGACTGGCGGCCGGGTGCCCCGTACGAGCTGGATCCGGTGCAGCGGGTCGCTCTGTTCACCCGCGCCGACACCATCTACGGCGGCACGGACGAGGTTCAGCGCAACATCATCGCCGAGCGTGTACTCGGCCTGCCGAGAGAGGCCAGGGGGCCTCGGTGAGGGGTCGTGCGTCATGAGGGGCGTCGTTTTCGACGGGCAGCGGGTCGAGGTCGTGGACGATCTGGACATCCGTGCTCCGGGGCCCGGGGAGGTGCTGGTCGCGGTGGCCGCCGCCGGGCTGTGCCACAGCGATCTGTCCGTGATCGACGGGACCATTCCGTTTCCGCTGCCGGTGGTGCTGGGGCACGAGGGCGCGGGCGTCGTGGAGGCGGTGGGGGCCGGGGTGACGCAGGTGGCTCCCGGGGACCACGTGGCGCTGTCCACCATCGCGAACTGCGGGGTCTGCGCCGAGTGCGCGCGGGGGCGGCCGACCATGTGCCGCAAGGCGATCGGGATGCCGGACCGGCCGTTCTCGCGGCGCGGCGAGCCGCTGTACCAGTTCGCGGCCAACTCCGCCTTCGCCGAACGCACCCTCGTCAAGGCCGTGCAGGCCGTGCGGATCCCGGCCGATATTCCGCTGACGTCCGCCGCGCTGATCGGGTGTGCGGTAGTCACGGGGGTGGGGGCGGTCCTCAACCGGGCCGAGGTCGGCCCCGGGGACTCGGTGGCCGTCATCGGGACGGGGGGCATCGGCCTCAACGTGTTGCAGGGGGCGCGGATCGCGGGGGCCGGGACCGTCGTCGCCGTCGACGCGAACCCTGAGAAGGAGGCGATGGCGCGGCGGTTCGGCGCCACGCACTTCTTCCCGACCACGGAAGGGGTCAGGGAGGTGCTGCCCCAGGGCGTCGACCACGCGTTTGAGTGCGTGGGGCGGACCTCGCTGGTGCGGGAGGCGATCGACCTCCTGGACCGGCACGGGCAGGCGGTGCTGCTAGGGATGCCGGGGGCGACGGCGGAGGCGTCGTTCGTGGTGGCCTCCCTGTTCCTGGACAAGGCGGTCCTGGGGTGCCGGTACGGGAGTTCGCGGCCGCAGCGGGACTTCGCGCTGTATGCCCAGATGTACCGGGCCGGGCGGTTGATGCTGGACGAGCTGGTGACGGACACGTACGCGCTGGAGGACTTCGGGAAGGCGCTGGCGGACGCGGGGGCGGGGCGGGTGGCAAGGGCGGTGCTGACGTTGTGAGGGGTGTGCTGTCGGCGGGGGCGAGGGGGCGAGGGGGGCTGCTTCCCTCGGGCCTCACCCGGTGGCGGCGACCGCGCGGAACGTACGCCGGTAGGTGGTGGGGGTGACGCCGAGCGCCGCCTGTAGGTGCTGCCGCATCGACTGGGCCGTGCCGAAGCCCGCCTCCCGCGCGATCTGGTCGACGGAGAGGTCGCTGGACTCCAGCAAGTGCCGCGCTCGGTCGACGCGTTGCTGCGTCAGCCACTGGCCGGGGCTGACGCCGACCTCCTCACGGAAGCGCCGCGTGAACGTACGTACGGACATGGCTTCCTGGGCGGCCATGTCGCGCAGCCGCAGCGGCTGGTCGAGGCGGTCGAGCGCCCACGCTCTGGCCGCCCGCGTGGTCGCCAACTGCGGTTCGGGCACGGGACGCTGGATGTACTGGGCCTGGCCGCCGTCGCGGTGGGGCGGCACGACGGTCCGGCGGGCCACGTCGTTGGCGACCGCGGTGCCGTGGTCACGGCGTACGAGATGGACGCAGAGGTCGACGCCCGCGGCCACGCCCGCCGAGGTGAGGACATCGCCGTCGTCGATGAACAGCACGTCCGCGTCGACCCTGATCCGCGGGAACAGCTCCTGGAAGTGGGCGGCCGAGGCCCAGTGCGTGGTCGCCGGGCGGCCGTCGAGGAGCCCGGCGGCGGCCAGGACGTACCCGCCCGTGCAGATCGAGACCAGGCGGGTGCCCGGCCTGATCCGGGCGAACGCGTCGGCCAGCTCGTCGGTGAGGCGCCCCTCCTCGTAGACCGGGCCCAGTTCGTACGACGCGGGGACGACGACCGTGTCCGCGGTGGCCAGCGCCTCAGGCCCGTGTTCGACCAGGATCGCGAAGTCGGCGTCCGAGCGGACCGGTCCCGGCGGCCGGACCGAGCAGGTCACGACGTCGTACAGCGAACGCATCTCGACATCACGCGCGAGGCCGAAGATCCGCTGCGGGATGCCCAGTTCGAAGGGGATCACGCCGTCCAGCGCGAGGACGACGACGCGGTGCCGGGGCGGTCGGACGCGGGGGCCCTTGGAATCGGCCATGGCCCGATCCTAGCGAAGCAGGTCCGTACGGGACGGCTCCTACTGTCTCCTTGCAGGGAGGGCGGCGCCCCGATCCCTCACTGCGGCGTGGTCGAGTACCGCTCGATGCTCGCGCGGCCTGTCGATCGGTCGAGTAGGCGCAGCTCCCACGGGCCCGTGTTCACGTCGAAGTCCTTGCCGAACCCGACCCACTTGCCCGCCATGCGTCGACCTGTCGGCTCGATGAGCAGCTGGATCGCACCGTGGTATTGGGCGCCCTGGTAGTACCCCTCAGCCGCCGTCTACTCGGTCCACGTACCGGTGACGACGTTCCGATCAACCGTGAGATCCAGAGACAACGGGCTGTCAGGGTTGGTCGACGCTCCGGGCAGGCTCTGGGCTGTCAGCCGGTTGCCGTGCTGGACGATCACGACGTGATGCTTGCAGTCGAACGTCTCGTCACGGCTGGACGAGTAGAACTCGTAGCGGGACAGCCAGATGCCCGTGTACTCGCTCTGCGGCTCCGGCTCCGGGCTCGCGACAGCGTCAGCCGTGCCGACTTCCCCAGCCTCCATGTCGTGGCCTCCTGCCCCGTCCGAGTGGACGCGTGCCATCGGGATCGCGAACCCCAGCGACTCGGGGGTGCGGCCGGTGAACCGCTTCAGTGCCCGCGCATACAGCGGGCGGCATGTCCTGGTCTCCCCGGACTCCCAGCGTTGCACGAGTCGCTTGGAGGCGTCGTTCGGCTCCCCCAGCTCCTCGCCTGCGCCGCGTAAGCCCCGCGCGAACTCGTCTTGGCTGAGGTTCATCGACTTGCGTACGGAGGTCAGCACGCCGTTGGGGATTCGCTCGCCCTCGCCCGTAGTCGTCACGATCCGAGGGTAGCCACGTCACGCCTCCAATGACACCGGTTTGACGCCCTAGTGGTGACACCGACATGACGCCCGAGCGGCACCTTGAACGTCGCCGCAATGGCCGGGGCTGATCCGGAACATTGCTGTCACGTCCCTCCGCATCAGCGGGTGGACGACGTAACCGGAGCACCACGGAACCCCAATGACGTGGAGGCAACCAGCATGAGCACGGCAGTAGTGATCCGTGACCCGAAGGCATACGTCACGCCGGACGTGTGGGAGCGGGAGGTGGTCCTCCTCCTCCGCAACCCGGAGAACACGCGCGAACTGGCCGAGGCCAAGTTCGGACAGGCCATCGCCTACCTGGTCACGTGCGGCGAGAACCCGGACCTTCTCATGGGCCCGTCCGCGCACGTGGACGAAGCATGGCACTCGTTCCTGCTCGACTCGATCCCGTACCACCACTTCACCAGTCGGCACTTCGGCCGGTACATCCACCACGTTCCGGAGCTTCCCGGGACGACGGCCGAGGTCCAGTGCGTCAGCGACGACAAGGCGAAGCAGGACGGGCATGACCGCAAGGGCGGCGGCCCGCTCGTTCTGGAGCAGACGATCAAGGCCATCAAGGCGGCCGGGTTCGAGATCGACCCCGACCTGTGGGGCATGGCGGACGCGGCCGACTGCAACCAGTGCCACGCCGGGTGCCACGACTCGCCCAAGTAGAAGTGGCGGAACGCGAGTTGGGGCCCGCCGTCGTACCTTGGGAGGTGGGCCCCTCATGCCGGAAAGGATCACCGCATGTCATTGGCTGAGTCCTGGGACAGGTACGCGGTCGGGAGTAAGCCGCGCAGGACCGTGAACGCCAAGGGTGAGACGACCTGGCTGAACTGGACCCAGTACGCCGATCACGGGCCGAACGAGAGCGTTCTGGGCCCCGTGGCCGGACGCCGGGTGCTGGAACTCGGCTCGGGGAGCGGCAGCAACCTCGCGCACCTCGTGACGCTCGGCGCGACCGGTCTAGGTGTGGACATCGCCCCCGCCCGCGGTACGGCCGCGCGGGAGCGCTGGGGCGATCTGCCGAGCCTTGAGTTCCTTACGGCGGAGGCGACGGCGTTCCTGAGGGAGACGGACGAGACATTCGATGTCGTGCTCTCGATCTTTGGTGCCGTGTGGTTCGTCGATCCGGACACTCTGCTCCCGCTGATCCGCTCGCGTATGGCGCCGGGCGGCGTTCTGGCCTTCTCCCACTTGCCCCCGGGCAGTCGGGGACCCGAGCCGGCCAAAGCCGGACTGCGGCACGACCGCACCCCGGACGAGTGGCGGCGCATCCTGACGGGGCACGGCTTCTCTGACGTGTGCGTGTCTCTGATCGACCCACCAGAGGGCAGGACCGTGGGCACGATGCTTGTCCGCGCCTCGGCGGCCTGACCTGGGCTACGCCCCCAGGATCGCGCGGGCCACTGACCCTCGCCGATCACTTCGCCCCCGGTAGGTGGCTCAGAAAATCGGCCATGGCCCGATCCTAGCGATCCATGTCCCTCGGGCCACTCGTTCCCGATGATCCGTGTGCGGATCCTGGGTGACGTGACCCAGACAATCGAGCCGTCCGTGCGGACCGCCCCGGCCCCTCGTCGCCGCACTCCCCGTATCCACCGCGCGTGGTTCGTCGCCGCCGTCACCTTTGTGACGATCATCGGCGCCGCCGCCTTCCGCTCCCTGCCGAGTCTGCTCATCGATCCGCTGCACGACGATTTCGGCTGGTCACGCGGGACCATCGGGCTCGCGGTCTCCATCAACCTCGCGCTGTACGGGCTCACCGCGCCGTTCGCCGCCGCGCTGATGGACCGCTTCGGCATCCGCAGGGTCGTCGCCGTGGCCCTGATCGTGATCGCCCTCGGGTCCGGCCTCACCGTGTGGATGAACTCCGCGTGGCAGCTGCTGCTGTGCTGGGGGCTGCTCGTCGGGCTCGGCTCCGGGTCGATGGCGCTCGCCTTCGCCGCCACCGTCACCAACCGGTGGTTCACCGAGCGGCGCGGCCTGGTCACCGGCATCCTCACGGCCGCCTCCGCCTCCGGCCAGCTGGTCTTCCTGCCGCTGCTCGCCTGGATCGTCGACAACTACAAGTGGCGGCCTGCCGCCGTGACGGTCGCGCTCGCGGCCCTGGTCGTCGTCCCCTTCGTATGGCTGCTGCTGCGCGACCACCCGGCGGACGTGGGGCTCAAGCCGTACGGTGCCAAGGAGTTCGTCGCGAAGCCGCCGCCCGTCACGGGGGCCGCCAGACGCACGATGACAGTGCTCTTCAAGGCGGCCCGCACCGGGCCGTTCTGGCTGCTCGCGGGCAGCTTCGCGATCTGCGGGGCCTCGACGAACGGCCTGATCCAGACCCACTTCGTGCCCGCCGCGCACGACCACGGCATGCCCATCACGGCCGCCGCCTCACTGCTCGCCGTCATCGGTGTCTTCGACATCGTGGGCACGATCGCGTCGGGCTGGTTCACGGACCGCTTCGACGCGCGGCGCCTGCTCGCCGTCTACTACGCGCTGCGCGGCGTCTCGCTGCTCTTCCTGCCGATCCTGCTCGCCCCGAACGTGCAGCCGCCGATGATCTTCTTCATCGTCTTCTACGGCCTGGACTGGGTCGCGACCGTCCCGCCGACCCTCGCCCTGTGCCGCGAGCACTACGGCGACGACAGCGCGATCGTCTTCGGCTGGGTCCTGGCCTCGCACCAGGTGGGCGCGGCGGTCGTGGCCTTCGCCGGGGGTGTCGCGCGGGACGTCTTCGGGTCGTACGACGTGATCTGGTACGCCTCCGGGGCGCTGTGCGCGGCTGCGGCGCTGATGGCGCTGGTGATCCGGCGGCGCGAGACGGCTCCCGTGGCGCTCAGCGCGTAGAACGCGGCGCTCAGTGCGTGAACGTGGTGCTCAGCGCGTGAAGCGGCCGAAGGTGCCCTTGTGGAAGAGCAGTGGCTCGGTGTCGCCGTCGGTGGTGCCGAGCGCGTCCACCCTGCCCACGACGATGAGGTGATCGCCGCCGGTGTGCACGGCGTGGAGGGTGCAGTCGATCCAGGCGGGGGCACCGGCCAGGCGCGGGGAGCCGGTCACGGGCGCCGCGTCGTAGGGCACCCCGGCGAACTTGTCGGCGCCGCTCACCGCGAAGCCCCGGCAGAGTTCGCCCTGGTCGGCGCCGAGGACGTTGACGCAGAAGACGCCCGCGCGCGCGATGCGGGGCCACGTCGTCGACGTACGCGCCACCATGAAGGAGACCAGGGGCGGGTCGAGGGAGAGCGACGAGAACGACTGGCAGGCGAAGCCGGCGGGTGCGCCGCCGTCCTCGGAGGGCGGCGCGGTGATCACGGTGACACCGGTCGCGAAGTTCCCCAGGACCCGCCGGAACTCGACCGGGTCGAGCGGCGCCCGCTCGTCGTCGCGGACGGCCCGCAGCTCCGGGCGGGGCAGTGCTTCCACGGGGCCCGTGGTGGGCGCCCCGACCGACCTGAGGTATCGAACGGCGGCGGCCGCCATTCCTGCGTGTCCCATCACACGAACCATTGAAGCTGACGGTCAGTCAGATTGGAAGGGTGGGGGCTGGTGACTAGCGCCCCACGCGTATTTTCGGCCTCATGAGCTGGGGGAACGCGAGAGGGAGCGCCAAGGAGTACGCGCCGCGGGGCCACGAGGGGAGCGCCTGGGGCGCCTGGGGCGGCAGCCGGTTGCGGGCCGCCGCGGCGGCGAGCGCGGCGCAGTTGCCGGTGGCGGGCGTGGTGGCGTTCACGCTGTCGCTCGACGACGACAGCTACGGGGCGGCGGGCGGGCCCGCTCTCGGCCTGGCCTGTTTCCTCCTCTTCGGACCGCTCCTGCTGCCGGTCGTCGGCCTGCTGCACTCCGCGGTCCTCACGCTCCCGGCGTCCTGGCTGGGGCGCACGATCGCCCGGCGCCTCGGCCGCGCCCCCGCCGCCGACCGGGAGTGGGCCTGGTCGCTCGTCTGCCTGGTGCCGGCCGGCGCCGCGTGGGCCGCCGGTCTCGCCGCGCTGGGCACCTCCTTCGCCGGGCCCGCGCTGTGGATCGCGGCGAGCGGTGTGCTGCCCGTCCTGAACACCGCGTACTGCCGACGGCGCGAGGAACGCCTCGGCAGGCCCCTGCGGAAGGTGTGGATCCTCTCGGGGCTCGCCTCGCTCGGCCTGAGCGTGACGGTCATCGGCTCGGCCCTCGTGGGCACGGCGACGGGCCTCATCAAGGAGTACGAGCCCCCACAGCTGTCCGTCGAGCAGTTGTCCGGTGTGTGGCGGGGCGAGCGGGACGAGGGGGTCGTCCTGCGGCTGCGGGCGGGCGGGGGCGCGGAGCTGGACGGCATTCCGTACGAGGACGGGACGGGAAGCTCGTACGACTCGTCCGGAGCCGAGGAGCGCCGGCCCCGCTGTGACGGCACCGGCACATGGACGGTCGGGGACGCCCCCTACGGCGGACGCCCGGCCGTCGTCCTGGAGACGGAGGGCTGCGGCGGCCACGAACAGGTGTGGACCGTCGGCGGCACGGAGGCGCGACCCGAACTGTTCGTGCTGTTCGGGGACCCGGACTCGCCGGACATCGAGAAGCTGGTGAGGGAGGGCGGCTGACGGGCCTTATGGGGCTTACGGGGCCTCCGTAGGGCGGGCGGGACGGGGTCAGTGGCCTCCGTAGGAGGGGGTGCGGCGCGCCACGAAACTGGCGACGCCTTCGCTCGCGTCGGCCGTGGTCATGTTGATCTCCTGGGCGTTCGCCTCGGCCGCGAAGGCGGTCGCGCGGTCGGACTCCAGGGAGGCGTTGACCAGCTGCTTGGTCAGGGCGAGGGCGCGGGTCGGCCCCGAGGCCAGGCGTTCGGCCCACTCCCGGGCCGTCTTCGTCAACTCCTCGGCCGGTACGACGCGGTTGACGAGGCCGAGTCGTTCGGCGTCGGCGGCGGACACGGCGTCCCCGAAGAACATCAGCTCCTTGGCCCGCTGCGGCCCGATGAGACGGGGCAGCAGATAGGCGCCGCCGCCGTCCGGGACGAGCCCGCGGCGGACGAACACCTCGATGAATGTGGCCGGTTCGGCGGCGATCACCAGGTCGCAGGCGAACGCGAGATGCGCGCCGAGGCCGGCCGCGGTGCCGTTCACGGCGGCGATCACCGGCTTCTCGCAGTCAAGGACGGCGGAGATCAGCCGCTGGGCACCCCGTCTGATGGTGCGGGCCACGTCACCGGCCACGCGTTCGGCGGGAGCGGGCGCTGGAGCGGGGGCGTGGGTGGGGCCGGGCGCGGGGCTGGGGCGCGTGCCGCGCAGATCGGCGCCCGCGCAGAACCCCTTGCCGGTCGCGGTGATCACGACGGCTCGCACGGCGGGGTCGTCGGAGGCCTCGCCGAGCAGCGAGATGACGCGTTCGCGCTGGTCCCAGGTGACGGCGTTCATGGCGGCGGGCCGGTTGAGCGTGATCCACGAGACGCCGTTGTCAGTGGCGTGAAGTATCAATGAGTCGAGGGGATCGGGGGAGGAACCGGGGGAGGTTGTCATGGGGTGGCTCCGTTGGGCGAGGCGGCGGGTGGCGAGGCACGCGAGGTCGTGCTCGGCGCTGATCCGGCGCGGGGTGGACGGGTGGGTGAGCGGGCGAGCCCTGCCGCGGGACGGCGCGTCGAGGACGCGTTCACCGGCAGACGGCGAGCGCGTCCGCGCGTCGAGGACCCGTTCACCGGCAGACGGCGAGCGCGTCCAAGGCCACCGCCCCCTGTCCCCGGGGCAGCACCATCAGCGGGTTGATGTCCAGCTCCGCAAGCTCACCGCCCAGCTCAAGCGCCATCCGCTGCACACGGAGTACGACTTCGACGAGCGCGTCGACATCGCAGGGCGCCGCCCCTCGGACTCCGTCCAGCAGGGCACGCCCCCGCAGCTCGCGGAGCATCGCCTTCGCCTGGTCCTCCCCGAAGGGCGGCACCCGCACGGCCACGTCCTGAAGGACCTCGACGAGTACGCCGCCGAGCCCGACCGTCACGGTCGGCCCGAAGAGCGGGTCCCGGGTGACGCCGACGACCATCTCGACACCCCGCTCGACCATCTGGCAGACCAGCACACCGTCCAGCGGCGCGTCCTCGTACCGGGCGATGTCCGTCAGCTCCCGATAGGCGTCCCGGACCTGGCTGGCGGAGGTCAGCCCGACCTTCACCAGGCCCAGTTCGGTCTTGTGCGCGAGCTGGGGGCCCGACGCCTTCATGACGACCGGGTAGCCGACGAGCCCGGCCGCGCGGACGGCCGCGGCCGCGCTGGTCACCAACTGCTCACGCGGTACGCGAATCCCGTACGCGCGCAGCAGCTGTTTCGCCGCGTGCTCGCTCAGCTGCTGGCCGGGCCGCATCAGGTCCCGCGCCTTGCGGAAGGACGGGGAGGGGGTGCGCGGCGCCTCGTCGAAGGGCGAGCGGTAGCCGGTGGTGAAGCGGTGGTGGTCCAGATGGGCGCGCACCGCCGTGACGCAGTTGGCGAAGGTGCGGAAGGTGGCCACGCGCGAGGAGCCGAGAAGCGTACGGCGGTAGGCGTCCTCGGTCCCGACCGGCGAGCCCCACACCACGCACACCAGCTTCTCCGTCTCCTCCGCCGCGTCCACGAGGTCCTGCGCGAGCTTGTCGCTCATCGGCGGGAAGGGCCCGGTGATGGGGCAGATGAGCACCCCCACCTGCGGATCGTCGAGGATCGCGTCGATGATTCTCCGGCCGCGCCAGTCGCCCACCGGGTGGCCGCCGTTGTCGATGGGGTTGGCGACGTTCAGATACTCGGGTATCCACTGGTGCAGCTCCGCCTGCTTGGCGTCGCGGAGTGTGGGCAGGGTGAGGCCCGCCTCGGCCGCCAGGTCCGCGAAGTGCGCGCCCGTGCCGCCCGAGATCGAATAGACGGCGACGCCGTCGGCCAGCGGCGGGCGGGCCCGCGCGAGCAGGGCGGAGGTGTCCTGGAGTTCGTCGAGTCCGTCGACGCGGATCACGCCGAACTGCCGCATCGCCGCGTCGACCACCGCGTCGGCGCCGGTCAGCTTGCCGGTGTGTGAGGCGGCCGTGCGGGCACCGGCCTCGGTGCGGCCGACCTTGACAGCGACGACGGGCACACCCTGCCTCGCCGCGCGGTCGGCGGCGAGCAGGAAGGCGCGGCCGTCCTTCAGGCCCTCGATGTAACAGGCGATGGCGCCGACCTCGGGGCGTTCGGCGAAGTAGGAGATGAAGTCGGAGGTCTCCAGGTCGGCCTCGTTGCCTGTGGGCGCCCAGTGGGAGAGGCGGATGCCGAGTTCCTGGAGGGAGAAGAGGGGGCGGCCCTGGTGGCCGGACTGGGTGATCAGCGCGATGGCGGGACCTTCGAGATCGTCGCGGAACTTCTCGAAGGCGTTGAGATTGGTGTTGGGCCCGAGCAGCCTGAGGCCCGAACTCCGCACGGCGGCGGCGAGGCGGGCCTGGGCGGCCGCGCCCTCCTCGCCGGTCTCGGCGAACCCGGAGGCGAAGGCGACGGCGAACCGCACCTTCTCCTCGGCGAGCTGCTCGATCACCGGCAGCGGGTCGGCGACCAACAGCACGGCCAGATCGACCTGTTCGGGCAGTTCGGCGACGGAAGGTGAGCAGGGGATGCCGAAAACCGCCTGCCGGGTGGGGTGCACGGGGTGCAGCCGCGCGCCGACCCGCTCGGCCCAGGCGATGAGCTGGCGGGTGATGCCGGCGCCCGGCCGCCCCTCGGCGTCCGAAGCACCGATGACGGCGACGGACTCGGGGCGGAAGAAACGGTCCAGATCGGGTACGTCGGCGTGCAGCGGCCGGCCGCTGACGTCCAGGTCATCCGCGGTGAGGGGGCGGCCGGCCGTTCCGTGAACGGCGGAGGGAGGGAGTTCGCCGCAGGCCACGACATGCGCGCGGCGGGGGTCGGTGGTGAAGGTGCCGTGAGTCGATCCAAGCATCGGTCCGCCCGCTCCTGTGTGACAGCAACTAACTGACGCATAGTCAGGTTACTGAACTGACGCTGTGTCAGGAATGGCTGTGCAGGCAAAGGCTGGGCTCGCGGGGGCGCGTCGGGGGGATATGCGCCTGTGCCCTCGACCAGGGAAGCGGGGGATCTTCTTGGTGCCAAGTCTCTAACCGGCCCCGTGGCGGCCGGGGGGAGTCTGCGGTTTCTGGTGCGGGTTCGTCGCGGCTTGGCGCGCAGTTCCTCGCGCCCCTGGTGGGGCGCCTTTGCTGAGGGGACTTGGGGGGTCAGGGGGCGATTGCCTTGGCTATTTTCCGGGCGTCCTTGGCCAGTTCGCGGAGCATGCCGCTGATCGGATTGGTGAAGCCGGTGAAGTACAGGCCCGGGGCCCGCTTCGGGGGGCGGGGTCCGTGGGCGGTCGGGTTGCCGCGGGCGTCGAGGATGCCGAGGTCGCCGACCAGGCTCTCCAGGGCGCGGCGGTAGCCGGTCGCGGCGATCACCGTATCCGGGCCGATCCGGCTGCCGTCCGCGAGGACCACCTTGCCGTCCTCGAAGGAGTCGACGGCGGCGACCGGTTCGACCCGGCCCTTGCGTACGGCATCGATCAGGCCGACGTCCTGGACCGGGATCGCGCCCTGCCGGGCCCGCGAGTACAGGCCGGTGTCGGGGCGCGGCAACCCCTTCGCGGAGAGGTCCGGGACGCTGAGCCTGGCGACCGGCGCCGCGAGCAGGTCGACCAGGGCGACGGGCAGCCTGCGGCACAGGATGCCCGAGAGCTGCGCGGGCCACCCCGCCGTGGAGCGGCGCACGATGTGCGGGGCGGTGCGCACCGCCAGCCGGACCCGGCCCGCGCCGCCCTCGATCAGGTCGACGGCGATCTCCGCGCCGGTGTTGCCGACGCCGACGACCAGGACGTCCTTGCCGGTGAAGGGGCGGGGGTTGCGGTAGTCGGCGGCGTGGAGGAGTTCGCCGGTGTAGGAGGCGAGGCCGGGCCAGTCGGGGATGTGGGGCGTGTGGTTGTAGCCGGTGGCGATCACCACCGCGCTGCCGGTCAGCTCCCGCCCTCCGGTGGCGCGCAGGAGCCAGCCGGTGCCGTCGGCGGTGCGTTCGAGGCCGGTGACCTCGACGCCGGTGACGATGTCGAGGCGGTGGTGTTCGGCGTACTTGTCCAGGTAGCGGATGACGTTGTCACGCGACACCCACCGGCCGAACTGCCGCGGGATCGCGAGCCCCGGGAGGGCGGAGAGGCGGCGCGTCGTATGCAAGTGGAGGCGGTCGTAGTGGCCGCGCCAGGAGGCGCCGACACGCTCGGACTTCTCCAGGACGACCGCGCGGACGCCGCGTGCGCGCAGGGCCGCCGCGGTGGCGAGACCGCCGGGGCCTGCGCCGATGACGTAGACGGGGCGGTCCTGCTGGGGCGACGGCGGGACTTTCGAGTCGGCCATAACTGGAGAGTAACCGCGTGCTTACTTGATGGGTATCGGTCAAGTCCGAAACCGGTTGCGAATTGATCACGGGGGGTTGTCGGCGTGCGCGGGGCGGGGGGGGGTGGTGCGGGGGTGGGTGCAGGG
>NZ_JODF01000032.1:0-78309 GCF_000717945.1 Streptomyces sp. NRRL S-920 | reverse complement strand
TCGATCAGCTGGTGATGCAGGCTTCCCGTCACGCGGGCCTCCTTGAGCAGACGAATGTCGTCTCGCTCAACGAGTCCGAGAAAGTGCAGTTAACAAACCGGCTCGGCGTGGGGTGGTCCCCCGGCGGCAACTCCCCGACGACCAGACCCTGTTCCGCGATCCTTCCGATCAGTTCGACATGCCCGCGGGGATAGGGCCGGTCCACCCCGCAGGCCAGCACGGCCACGGTGGCACCGCCCGCGCCGAGCGCCCCGCGGTGCGCGGCGCCGTCCACGCCGTACGCCCCGCCGGAGACCACGACCCAGCCGCGCTCCGCGAGCCCCGCGCCGAGGTCGGCGGCCATGTGCGCGCCATACTGCGTGCAGGCCCGGGCTCCCACGACGGCCACCGACCGCACCGCCCATATCCGTAACGAGGGCCGCCCGCGCACCCAGAGCCCGATCGGCCGGGCGTCCCCGAGGTCGTCCAGCGGCAGCGGCCATTCCGCGTCCCCCGGGCACACGAACCGTGCCCCGACGTCCCGCGCCGACTCCAGGTCACACTCCGGCCGCGCCCTGGCGGCTCGCGCGCGCAGCCCTTGCCACCGCCGCGAGGTCACCCCCGCCAACCTCCCCTCCTCCTCACCGAGCCTGCGCAGCACCTCGA
Organism: Streptomyces sp. NRRL S-920; assembly: GCF_000717945.1. NCBI lineage: Bacteria > Bacillati > Actinomycetota > Actinomycetes > Kitasatosporales > Streptomycetaceae > Streptomyces > Streptomyces sp. NRRL S-920. The sequence continues at coordinate 77,664 of NZ_JODF01000032.1, read as the reverse complement.
CGGCACCGGCCTCCCGCAGCCATCTGCCCCCGACCGCGTCCCCGGGCTCAAGGACCCGCGTCAGGGCGAGCCTGGCCAGGCGCTCTTCGTCCGTCGGCGGCCCGGCGCTCACCTCGCCACGCCGATCGGCATCGGGACACCTCGCGAGATGCCCGTACGCAGTTGGAGGGCCAGGGCGACATCGTGAGCGGAGGGCCGGTCGTGCCCGGCCAGGTCCGCCACGGTCCACGCCACCCGCAGGACGCGATCGAGCCCACGGGCGGTCAGGAAGCCGCGCTCCAGGTCCAGCTCGGCCGCGTCCAGCGCTCCTGGGGCGGCGGGCCATCGGGTGCGCAGCGCGTGCCCGGGGACCTCGCTGTTGGTCCGCCAGCCGGTCCCGGTGAGCCGGGCAGCCGCTCTCTCACGCGCGGCGCGCACCCGGTCGGCGACGGTCCGCGTGGACTCCCCGGGCGTGCCGTACCCGGCGAGTTCGGACCGGGTGACGGCCTCCACCTCGACCTTCAGATCGACCCGGTCGAGCAGCGGTCCCGACAGGCGGGCCTGATAGCGCCGGACGGCGGAGGCCGGGCACTCGCAGCCGTCCCCGAGCAACGTATGCCGACCGCAGGGGCAGGGGTTGGCCGCGAGGACCATCAGGAACTTCGCGGGCAGCCGCACCACTCCCGCGCTGCGCGCGATCACCACGTGGCCCGACTCGAGCGGCTGACGCAAGGAGTCCAGGGTCTGGCTGCTGAACTCCGGCGCCTCGTCCAGAAAGAGCACTCCTCTATGAGCCAACGAAACCGCGCCCGGCCGCGCGAGGCCCTTGCCGCCGCCCACGAGCGACTGCATCGTCGCGGAGTGATGGGGCGCGCAGTACGGCGCGAGGTCGACCAGCGGCTTGCCCGGCGGGAGCATGCCCGCCACGGAGTGGACCGCCGTCACTTCCAGGGACTCCTCGCGGGTCAGCCGGGGCAGGATCGCCGGCAGCCGCTCCGCGAGCATGGTCTTGCCCGCGCCCGGTGGCCCTTGCAGGAAGAGGTGGTGCGCCCCGGCCGCGGCCACCTCCACGGCGGCCCTCGCCGCCGCCTGCCCGACGACGTCGGCCAGGTCGAGGCCGTGCGCGTCGTCCGTCGCGCCGCCGAGTCCCGTGCCCAATCCGGTCCCCGGCACGCAGAGCCCGGCCAGCAGTGGATCGGGCCGCCCCGGCTCGTCCGGCTCCTCGTGCGGCACCGGCTCGTCGGTGAGCACCGCGATGAGCTGCCGCAGGCTGCGCACCCCGAGGACCGAGATCCCCGGCACCAGCGAGGCCTCCGCGGCCGTGCACTCGGGGACGACCACCTGTTCGTACCCGGCGTCCGCGGCGGCGAGGACCGCCGGGAGTACCCCACGGACCGGGCGCACCCGTCCGTCGAGTCCCAGCTCGCCGATCATGACGATGTCGGCGAGCACCCGGGGATCGATCCGCTCGGCCGCCCCGAGCACCGCGCACGCGACGGCGAGATCGAAACCGCTGCCGCCCTTGGGGACCGACGCCGGGCTCAGCCCCACCGTGAGCTTCTTCTGGGGCCACTCCCCGCCCGAATTGACCACGGCGGCCCTGACCCGGTCCCGGCTCTCCGTCAGACTCTTGTCCGGCAGCCCCACCAGGGTGAACGCCGCCACGCCCGGCTCCAGATCGGCCTGCACCTCGACGACCACGCCCTCGACGCCGACCAGCGCCACGGAACACGTACGCGCGAATCCCATCAGGCCACCCCCCGCGCGTGCTCGACCACGGGAGCGCCGCGCCGCGGGAGCAGCACGCCGACCAGGTCGATGCGGACGCCTCCCGGCGGTGGGCCGCCGCGCTCCTCGATCCAGCGCTCCGCCAGGCGCCGCAGCCGCTCCGCCTTGAGCTGGCCCACGGCCGCCATCGGATGCTGGAACACCGCGGAGCCGACCAGGCCCGCCCTGCGCGTCTTGACCTCGCAGACGACGAGTGCCTCGCCGTCCATCGCCACGATGTCGATCTCGCCGGTCCTGCCCGCGCGCCAATTGCGCTCAAGGACCGTCATCCCCGCTTCGACCAGCCGCCGCGCGGCCAGGTCTTCGCCGTACTTGCCGAGTGCTCCCCGTGCGTTCATGTCGGCATCACCTCCGACACCCACGGTCACGGATCAGCCCGCACCTATTGGATCTTGGTGCGTTACTCACCGGTTGTGGAAAACTCCGCCACTCCGGCGAGTGAATCCCGGCAGCTCAGCAGCCCTGAGCTGCCGACAGCTCAGCCCCCCGGCAGCTCAAGATCGCTCTTGTTCAGCTCCTCGATGTTCACGTCCTTGAACGTGAGCACCCGCACCTGCTTCACGAACCGAGCAGGCCGGTACATGTCCCACACCCAGGCGTCCGCCATGGACACCTCGAAGAACACCTCACCCTGGACCGAGTGCACCTGCATCTCGTAGTCATTGGTGAGGTAGAACCGCCGCTCGGTCTCGATCACGTATTTGAACAGACCGACGACATCGCGGTACTCCCGGTAGAGCTTCAGCTCCATCTCGGTCTCGTACTTCTCGAGGTCCTCGGCGCTCATGGCATGTTCCCCTTCAGCCGTGCGTCCCCCTATTGTGCGTCAGCCCCGCGAGCCCCTACACGATTTCGGTGTCGAGGATCTCGGGCCGGTCCGGGGGCCCCTCGTCGAGCAGTCTGCGAAACAGCTCGGCGAGCCTGGTCGGGTACACCGTCTCATGAGCCCCGGTCAGTTCCCGGCACGTCCACCATCGCGCTCCGGCGACGCTGCGGCGCTCCAGCTCCGTCAGCCCCTCGGCCACGGTCGCCGTCTGTGACGTACGCGCGAGGTAGTACCACTCGTCCTGGTCCCAGCGGCGCCCGGCGAAGGGGAAGGAGCAGACCCGGCGCCACAGCACGGGACCCAGCTCGACCTCCGTGATGCCGGTCTCCTCACGCAGCTCGCGCAGGGCGGCCTGCTCCCGCGTCTCGTCGCCCTCCAGACCGCCGCCCGGCGTGAACCACCAGTCGTCCGCCGGGTCACCGGGCTCATGCCCGTGCAGCAGCAGGAGGCGGTCGTCGGGGTCGAGCAGCACCACCCGGGCGACCCTGCGCAGCGGCCGCCCCGTCGGCGACAGCGCGACCCGCGCGGCGTCCTCAGCCGACACCGGCGCCGGCCTCCCTCGCACGGCTCCTGCCGCGTCCGCGGCCCAGCAGCCTGGCCACCGGTCCGTACGCGGCGCCGCCGAGGACGAGCACCATGCCCACCACGATCGCGGTCACCACCAGCCGCAGCGGACCGGGTTCGGAGAGGCCGCCGGGCATGTCCGCGAAGCCCTCCGGGCGCTCCAGCATGCCGAACTTGTCCATGGGCCAGGCCACCGCGTCGACCCGCGCCTTCACGGCGTCGCGCGGCACCGAGCCGTGGGTCCCGTCGTTGAGGTGGACGCTGGAGTCGAGGGAGCCGCTGCGCTCGTCGCCGAGCAGGAACAGGCGGCCCTTGGGGACGGTCGTGGTGGGGATGCCGGTGGCCGCGGCGTCCTGTCCCTCGGGCAGATACGGTTCTGCGACTTCCTTGCCGTTGACGGTCAGCTTGCCGTCCTCGCAGCAGGCGATCTTGTCGCCGCCTATGCCGACCACCCGTTTGACCATCGGCAAGTCGCCCCAGGTCGACTGCTCGAAGACGACCACGTCACCGCGGCGCACCTCGTCGCCGTCGATCCGCTGTGCGAGGACCCGGTCGCCCGAGCCGATCGTCGGCGTCATCGACCCGGTGGGAACCGCGTACGGCTGGTACAGGACCGCGCCCCAGGCGAAGCCGCCGAGGAAGAGGACACAGCCGAGGGCCACGGCGATGCCCGACAGCACGCTGCCGAGCCTGCCCCGGCCCTCGTCCGTACGACGTGTCCTGCTCATCCCGGTACTCCCCCGTCTCAAAGACGACTCCGCCGCCCGTGCGTACGGACGGCGGAAGATCGGCGATCTGGGACGGCACCCTACCCGGCGGTACTGCCGCCGGTAACCCTCGCTGCGCGCGCTGCGGTCACCGTCAGGCGCCGCCTGCGCCACAGCACGATCGGCACGGCGCCGGCGAGGCCGAGGACGCCCGGCGCCGCGCTCGACAGGGCGTTGATGCCCGGCTGGTCGAACGTGTCCGGCTTGGGGAGCGTCGCCCAGCGGGTGGGCGGCCAGGCGATCACGATGGCGCGGCCCACCACGTTGTCCACGGGGACGGCGCCGCCGCCGGGCTGGTTCTGGTGGTAGCGGGAGTCCAGCGAGTTCTGCCGGTGGTCGCCCATGACCCAGATCTTGCCCTTGGGCACGGTCTTCTTGAACTGGCCGCCCTGGTCGTCGACCGTGCACGGGGTGTTGCCCGGGAAGACGTACGGCTCGTTCAGCGCCTTGCCGTTGACCTTCACCGGGCCTGTGCCCTTGCACTCCACGGTGTCGCCGCCGACGGCGATGACGCGCTTGATGAGGTCCTTCTCGTCGGCGGACGGCATCAGGCCGATCCAGCCGAGGACCCGCTGGACCGCGTTCGGGTCGGGGGTGGGCTCGCCGTCCAGCCAGTGGCCCGGGTCCCTGAAGACGACGACCTCGCCGCGCTCGGGCTCGGAGCCGAACCACGGCGTCAGCTTGTCGACGAGGACGCGGTCGCCCTGCTGGAGGGTGTTCTGCATCGAGTCCGAGGGGATCGAGAACGCCTGGACCAGGAAGGACTTGATCACCAGCGCCAGGACCAGCGCGATACCGATGAGGAGCGGCAGCTCCTTCCAGAAGGACCGCGCCTTCTTCGGCTGCTTGGCGTCCTGCTCGCTCTTCTTGGCGTCCTGCTCGCTCTTCGCCTCGTCGCCGTGCGCGGCGTCACTCCCGAGGTTCGTACCGCCCGCGGCGGCCTCGGCGCCCGGCTCGTCGGATCGCCCCGGCCGCTCCTCGGGCCCCTCGTGTCCGGATCGTGCGCCGACCGCCAAATCCCCCACATCCACTCCTCAGTCCGTGCCGCCGCCTGCCCCAGATGCGATGCAGGCCCACCACTCCCATAACGAGCGGGAGTTCCGCAGGGGTCGGGAGTCGGATCAATCCGTATCGATCGCCATGAGCCACCCTATGCGACACGCCTGTGGCGGCGTTCGACCCCGTACGCGCGTCGGGTACGGACGCGTACGTGTCCGGCTCCTCCAGCTTGCGCCAGTGGCCGAGGGGCCAGGCGATGACAAGGGCGCGCCCGACGACCTGGTCCTCGGCGATGGTGCCGGCGAACTTCTCCGTGCGGTGGAAGCGGGAGTCTGCCGAGTCGCTGCGGTGGTCGCCCATCATGAAGAGGCGTCCTTCGGGGACCTTCACCTTGAACTCGAAGGCCGAGGGCTTGTCGCCGGGGTGGATGTAGGGCTCGTCGAGCGGGGTGCCGTTGACGGTGACCTTGTCGTTCTTGTCGCAGCACTTCACGGTGTCGCCGCCGACGCCGATCACGCGCTTGATCAGGTCCCGCTCGCTGTCGGACGGCAGCAGGCCGATCTGGGTCAGGCCTTCCTTGACCTGCTTGACGACCACGGGGTCGTCCTTCTTCCTGCCCTGTTCCTCTTCGAGCCAGTTGCCGGGGTCCTTGAAGACGACGACATCGCCGCGTTCCGGCTTCGCTCCGAACCAGGGGGTGAGCTTGTCGACCAGGACCCGGTCCCCGATGCGGATCGTCTGCTCCATGGAGCCCGAGGGGATCACGAAGGCCTGCACCAGGAAGGTCTTCAGGACGAGCGCTATGAGCAGCGCCACACCTATGAGGAGGGGTATCTCCTTGATCGCCGAACGCCGCCTGCGCCGCTTGACCTTCTTCGCGAGCCTGCGCCGGTCGGCCCGGCCCGGCAGGACGGGCCCGCTGGTCGGCCGGGACCCGGTGGGCAGCCGGGTATCGGCACGGTGGCCCGCGGTGCGCGTCCGTCCGCGGCTACCCATGCGCGCCGCCCGGATCGGGCACGCGCGCGTAGCTGTCGGGTCGCTCCAGGGAGGTCCAGTGGCCGATCGGCCAGGCGATCCAGTCGGCCCGGCCGATGACCTCGTCGACGGGGATCATTCCGCCGCCGGGCTGCCCCAGGTGGTCGCGGGAGTCACGCGAGTCGCTGCGGTGGTCGCCGAGCAGGAACAGGCTGCCTTCGGGGACGACGACATCGAAGGGCACCTGGGAGGGCGTGTCCCCCGGGTACAGGTAGGGCTCGTCGACCGGCTCGCCGTTCACCTTGATGCCTCCCCCCTCGCAGCAGACCACCCGGTCTCCCCCGGTGCCCACGACCCGCTTGATGTAGTCGGCGTCTCCGAAGTAGCCGCTGCCGTCGAAGACGACCGCGTCACCCCGCTGCGGCTCGGACCCGAAACGGTACGCCAACTTGTTCACGAGTACCCGGTCCCCGACCCGGAACGCGGGCTCCATGGAGCCGCTGGGAATCTGGAAGGGCTGCACCACGAAGGCGCTGACGGCGAGCATGGCCCCCACACACAGCAGGAACGTCAGTGTGAGCCCGCCGCCCGGCAGCCGGGAGACGAGTGACATAAAAACGGAGCGCGACCGTTCCTCCGCCTCCTCGGATGCCTCGGCGACGTGCGGGACGTCGCCGGGATCGGAGGGTGGGGAGGAGCGGTCGCGCTCCGGGTGCTGTGCTTCGGTGTCCATCGGGGCCAGATGCTATCCGGCCCCGCTGTGAACCCGCGCGCCAGCTCAGTTGTCGCGCTTCTCCTTGATCTTCGCGGCCTTGCCGCGCAGGTCACGGAGGTAGTACAGCTTCGCGCGACGCACGTCACCGCGGGTGACAAGCTCGATCTTCTCGACGATCGGGGTGTGCACCGGGAAGGTGCGCTCGACGCCGACGGAGAAGGAGACCTTGCGGACCGTGAAGGTCTCGCGCACGCCGGCACCCTGGCGGCGGATGACTACGCCCTTGAACTGCTGCACACGGGAGCGGTTGCCCTCGATGACGCGGACGTGGACGTTGACGGTGTCACCCGGGCGGAACGCCGGGATGTCGCTGCGCAGCGACGCGCTGTCGACGGAGTCGAGCAGGTTAGCCATGATGGTCTGCTTTCTTCGCTGATGCCACAGGTCATCAGCGGTACGTGATGATGAGGATTCGGTAGCTGATCGCGTCGGGCGGGCGTCTGGACCATCCCCCGCGAACGCGGGGTGCGAGCTTCGGTCGATCCCCCTGTGGCAGGGGCGCACGCTGGACGTACAGCAGCGGCCTATTCTTCCACGGCCTCGGGGCTCCGCCCAAATCGGCCGTCGGGCCCCGGCCGCCACCCCAGGATCGAGAGCATCTCGCGGTCCTTCTTGTCGAAGGCCTTGGGGTCGCAGCGCTCGATGAGGTCGGGCCTGTTGCGGGTGGTGCGGCGCAGCGCCTCGTCCCGCCGCCAGCGCGCGATCTTGCCGTGGTGGCCGCTGAGCAGGACGTCCGGGATGCCGTGACCGCGCCACTGGGGAGGCTTTGTGTAGACGGGGCCTTCGAGGAGGTTGGCCATGGCGCCGGGCGCGAAGGAGTCGTCCTGGTGGGACTCGGCGTTGCCGAGGACACCGGGGAGGAGCCTGGCGACCGCCTCCGTGATGACCAGGACGGCCGCTTCCCCGCCCGCGAGGACGTAGTCGCCGATGGACACCTCGTAGACGGGCATACGGGTCGCGTACTCGTCCATGACGCGCCGGTCGATGCCCTCGTAGCGCGCGGGCGTGAAGACCAGCCAGGGGCGCTCGGACAGCTCCACGGCGAGTTCCTGGGTGAAGGGGCGCCCGCTGGGCGTGGGGACGACCAGGACGGGGCCGTGGGCCCCGGACTCGTACCCCTCGGCGAGCACGTCGTCGAGGGCCGCGCCCCAGGGGTCGGTCTTCATGACCATGCCGGGGCCGCCGCCGTAGGGGGTGTCGTCGACCGTGTTGTGACGGTCGTACGTCCACTCCCTGAGGTCGTGCACGTTCACGTCGAGCTGCCCACGCGCGCGTGCCTTGCCCACGAGGGAGACGTTCAGGGGGTCCAGGTACTCGGGGAAGATCGTGACGACGTCGAGCCGCATTACGCCTTGTCCTCCGCGGCCGACTCGCTCCCGGAGTCCGGTCCGCTGTCCGGGGCCGCCTCGGCGTCCCGCGTGGAGGCGATCTCGGCGCGGTCGTCGATGAGCCCGGGCGGCGGGTCGATGACGGCCTTCTGCTCCTCCAGGTCGATCTCGACGACGATCTCCTCGACGAAGGGGATCATCACCTCGCTGCCGTCGGGGCGTTCCACGATGAAGAGGTCCTGCGAGGGCAGGTGCGAAATCTCGGTGATCCGGCCCACCTCCTCGCCGTCCTTGGTGACGACGTCGAGGTCCATGAGCTGGTGGTCGTAGTACTCGTCCTCTTCCTCGGGCAGCTCCTCCGGGTCCACCTCGGCGATCAGGAGCGTGTTGCGCAGCGCCTCGGCGCCCGTGCGGTCGCGCACGCCTTCGAAGCGCAGCAGGAGGCGGCCGCTGTGCACCCGGCCGGTCTCGATGGTCAGCGGGCCGATGGCGGCGGGTTCGGTCGCGAGGACGGCGCCGGGGCCGAGCCGCAGCTCCGGCTCGTCGGTGCGGACCTCGACGGTGACCTCTCCCTTGATGCCGTGGGCACGGCCGATGCGGGCGACTACCAACTGCACTGCGTTTCTCCTCGTTCAACGACTACGGGCCGGGGAAGGCCCTGAGGCCTTCCCCGGCCCGAGCCGGTGCTGCTGTGGTTCCAGCGGAACCCGGTTCAGCGAACCTGGTCCACGTCGACGAGGTCGACGCGGACACCGCGGCCGCCGATGGCGCCCACGACGGTCCGCAGAGCGCGCGCGGTGCGGCCGTTACGGCCGATCACCTTGCCGAGGTCGTCCGGGTGGACCCGGACCTCCAGGACGCGCCCACGGCGCAGGTTGCGCGAGGCCACCTGCACGTCGTCGGGGTTGTCGACGATGCCCTTCACGAGGTGCTCGAGAGCCTCCTCGAGCATGCTCAGGCCTCGGTCGACTCGGTGGACGCAGCCGCGTCAGCAGCCTCGTCCGCCTTCTTGTCCGCCTTCTTGGCCTTCTGGGTGATGGCCTCGCCCTTGGCGTCGTCGCCCTCAAGACCCTTGGTGAAGGCCTCGAACGCGGCGCGCTTGTCCTTGGGCTCGGCAACCTTCAGCGGCGCCGGGGCCGGCAGGCCCTTGTGCTTCTGCCAGTCGCCGGTGAGCTTGAGGATCGCCATGACCGGCTCGGTCGGCTGGGCGCCGACGGACAGCCAGTACTGGGCACGCTCCGAGTTGACCTCGATGCGCGAGGGGTTCTGCACCGGGTGGTACAGGCCGATCTCCTCGATGGCCCGGCCGTCACGGCGGGTACGGGAGTCGGCGACGACGATGCGGTAGTGAGGCGAACGGATCTTGCCCAGACGCTTCAGCTTGATCTTGACTGCCACGGGAGTGGTGTCTCCTGGTCTTGACGTGGGTGGGCACAACGGGATGCCGCGTGGGGTTGCGGTACTCGAGTGCCCGATGGACGCGTCAGCCGGAGGAGAGAGGGGTCCTATGCGACTGTCGAGTACAGCTAGCCATTGTGCCATACGTCGCCGGGGCACCCGCACCCGGTCCGGGCGCCCCGGCCCTGCTCAGCCCACGCCCGCGCCGATCGCTTCCGGGATGCGGAAGGGCTTGCCGCAGCCGCCGCACATGATGGGGGCCTGGGCGAGCACGGAGGGGACGACGCGGACGTTGCGCCCGCAGTCGCAGACCGCCTTTACGCGTACGCCGCCTCCGGAGGAGCCGTGCCGGGCGGCCGGGCCCCGGAAGCTGCGGGCGGTGTCCGTGGTCGTCGCCGCGGTGTGCGCCTTCAGGGCACGCTGCAAGCGCTCGATCGTCGGGCGGTACCGCCTCTTGGCCTCGGGGTTGAGTGTGACCAGGGAGAAGCCGCTGCTCGGATGTGGCTCCTCGGGATGGTCCAGGCCCAGCTCCTCGGCGATCGCGAGGAACCGCCGGTTGTGATACCGGCCGGCGCGTGAGGTGTCGCGTACGCCGCGCGAGGCGGCGATGCCATGGACTGCCTCGTGAAGCAGTCGCTCGAAGGAGAGCTCGGCGCCACAGGCGGACGACGACTCTCCGATCAGGGATTCGGGCGCGGCGAGATCGGGCAGCTCGGAGTGGTGCCGCTGAATGTCGGCCCACGCCTGTGCCAGCTCTGCGGCGAGAACAGGTGGTGTCGTGCTCACGTCGTGACAACGAGCCGGGCGCCTCGGGGGTTCCATTCCGGGGCATCCCAAATAATTTGCACGTACCCGTCAGTTGCCGTTGATGCGTCCGGACGAGGGCGGGTGCGCTGATCTGCGGAGAAGCCTCACAGCTCGCATCAAGCCGGTACGTAGTGGCGCGTACGCCCCGGCGCGTAGGCAAAGCCCTCACGCCGGGTCTCGCAGGGACGTTACCCGGGGTCGCATCGGCACCGGGCACCGGCCCGCCTTCTTCGGCCTTCTTCGTTCGGCCTTCGTTCGGCGGGGACGCACACGGCGGTGACGTACGCGGCGGGGCGCACAAGCATTGGGCGACAACCCCTGGACGCCACGACGGATGCGGAGTTCTCTGGCATACGGGGGGGAGTGCGAGCGCACTGCACGGGGGCGGACGAACCGTTGACTACCGGCACGGCTATAACTCTCGGCGGATTGGGGCGCTTTCGATGACACCAACACTCGCGCAGTCGCACCTCCCGCACGCGGGCCGGGCGCCCCGTGTGGACCTGGGTGCACGCGCGCGTGACTGGGCGGAGATCCAGGAACGGATGCTGGTCCCGCTCTATGAAGCGGTGTACGAACGGCTCGACGTGGGCAATGGCACCCGGCTGCTCGGTCTCGGCTGCGGATCCGGACTCGCCCTGCTGATGGCGGTGGCCCGGGGCGCCGCGGTCACCGGTGTCGACGCCTCGGCACCCGAACGGCTGGCTCTCGCGCGGGACCGGCTGTTGCCGGACGCGGCCGCCGAGGCACGCGCGCGTGCCGAGCCGCGGCTCGTGGAGGGCGGCCCCGGAGAGGCGGCGGGGCCGGGCGTGCCCGCGTACAACCTCGTCACCGCGTTCCAGCCGATCGGTTGCACGGCGGGCGACTCCGAAGGGCTCTCCAGCCTCTTGGAGGCGGCGGCCCCGCTCGCCGGTCATGGCGCGGCGGTGGTGCTCGCCGGATGGGGTCCTCCGGAGCGCTGCGCCACGTCCACGGTCCTGAGGGTGGCGACCAAGTTGGCCGATCCCCTGCGCAGTGCGGGCAGTTGGCGCCCGGCCTCGCGGGACGACCTGGAGGAGGTGGCCCACCGGGCGGGCCTCAGGCCGGACGGCTCGGGGCGGGTCGCGTGCCCCTTCGGGTACGCGGACGTGGAGAGCGCGGTCCGGGGGCTGCTCTCGACGGGCCTGTTCGACGCGGCGGTGGGGGCGACGGACAAGGTGCAGGTCGACAAGGAGCTGACGGAGGCGCTGCATCCGCATCGGCGCCGGGACGGGACGGTGTGGATGCCGAACGTCTTCCGGTACTTGATCGCGCGTACGCCCTGAGCCACGGCTCGACACTCGTACGCGTCGGGCGAGGCGTACGCGTCGGCCCGAGACGCATCCGTCGATCGGCGGCTAGCCGCTCTTGGTCGTCCGGACGACGCCGGCGACCCGGTATGCCTCCGCTTCCTCCAGGGTCTCGTTCTCCAGGAGCGCGGCGGCGAGCGCGTCGAGCTGTCCGCGGTGGTCGCGCAGTTGGCGGCAGGCGTTCTCGTAGCACTCGTCGACGATCCGCCGCATCTCGCCGTCGATCGTGTCGAGCGTCTGGGGGGCGGCGGAGAGGCCGTAGGCCTGCTGGGCGTCGCTCGGGAGCGCGGACAGGCGCCCCACGAGTTCGCTCATGCCCCAGCGGCCGACCATGCCGCGGGCGATGTTGGTGACCTGCTCCAGGTCGTTCTCGGCGCCGGTGGTGATGACTCCGTAGACGACGTGTTCGGCGGCCATGCCTCCCAGGGCGCCGATGATGCGACCCCGGAGGTACTCCTCCGTGTAGGCGTACTTGTCGGAGTCCGGGGTCGACAGCGTGACGCCGAGGGCGCGGCCGCGCGGCACGATGGTGATCTTGCGGACCGGGTCGGCGCCGGGCTGCAACATGCCGAGCAGTGCGTGCCCGCTCTCGTGGTACGCCGTCCGCCGACGCTCCTCCTCCGGCATGACCAGCGGCCGCTCGGCGCCCAGCTGGACCTTCTCCATGGCTTCGGAGAGGTCGGACTGCGTGACGGTCCGCTGCTTGCGCTTGACGGCGAGGAGGGCCGCTTCGTTGGCGAGATTGGCCAGTTCCGCGCCGGTCATCCCCGGGGTCGTACGGGCGACCTGGGCGAGGTCGACGTCGTCGGCCAGCGGGATGGCCCTCGTATGGATCCTGAGGATGGCCTCGCGTCCGCCGCGATCCGGGGGCGAGACGTTGACGACGCGGTCGAAGCGGCCGGGCCGGGTGAGGGCGGGGTCGAGGACGTCGGCGCGGTTGGTGGCGGCGAGGACGATGACGCCTTCCGCGCCCGAGAAGCCGTCCATCTCGGTGAGGATCTGGTTCAGCGTCTGCTCGCGCTCGTCGTGGCCGCCCATGCCGCTGCCGCCGCCCCGCGCGCGTCCGATGGTGTCGATCTCGTCGATGAAGATGATCGAGGGCGCCACCTTGCGGGCCTCGGCGAAGAGTTCCCGTACGCGCGAGGCGCCCACGCCGACGATCATCTCGATGAACCCGGAGGCGGAGGCCGAGAAGAAGGGCACGCCCGCCTCACCCGCGACGGCGCGGGCGAGCAGGGTCTTGCCGGTGCCGGGCGGGCCCGCGAGCAGCACGCCGCGCGGCATCTTGGCGCCCATCGCGCGGTAGGCGTCGGGGTTCTTGAGGAAGTCGACGACGTCGTTCAGCTCGCCCTCGACCTCGTCGATGCCCGCCACGTCCTCGAACGTGGTCCGCTTCGCGCCGGGCTCCAGCTCGACCGGTTTGGGGGGCGTCTTGCGCCCCAGCATGCCGCCACCGCCGCCCATCCCTGAGGCCATGCGCCGGGCGATGAAGATCCACAGCGCCACCAGGAGCAGCATCGGGGCGAGCGAGATCAGCAGGTTGGACAGGAAGCTGCGCTCCTGCACCACAGGCTCGGCGGTGACGGTGACGTCGTGCTTGGTCAGGTCGTCCCAGAGCTTGTCGTCGGCGAAGGCGGGCCGCTGGGTGGTGAACTTGGTGTACTTGCCCTTCTCGTCACCCGGCTTCTCCCGCTCCTTCTTGAGCTGCCCCTGGATCGCGTCGCCCTTGGAGTAGATCTTCGAGACGTTGCCGGAGTCGACCTGTTTGCTGAACTCGGTGTACGAGATGGTCGGCTCGTCCCCGTCGTTGAAGAAGGACAGCACGAGATTGGCGATGAGGTAGACGATCAGAGCCGTCAGGACGAGCCCGCCCCAGCCGCCCGGCATCTTCTTCTTGGGCGGGGGCGTGGGGGCGGGCGGAGGTGCGCCCTCGGAGCGCCACGGCTGATCCGGCGCCTGGCGTGGCGGCACAGGGTTGCTCATATCCGGACGTTACGACACAAAACAGACCTCGGCACTCGCGCTGTCGGCGCCTCCGGGGGGCCGGAAAACGCCTGGGGCGCCCCTCCGTAGAGGGACGCCCCAGGCTTCGTACGAGGTGGAACTCGCGCGGCGGGCGCGCTCAGCCCATGAACTTCTTGAACTCGTCGGGCAGCTCGAAGTTCTGCCCGGCCTGCCCGCCCGGAAGGCCGAAGGCGCCGCCGTCCTGACCGGCCTGCTCGCGGCGCGTGGCCGCCTCCAGCTCCTCCTGCTTGCGCTTCATGGGGTTGCCGGAGCGCCGCTTGCCCTTGGCCTGCTTCTGCTTCTTCTTCTGCTTGCCGGCGCCGCCACCCATGCCCGGCAGTCCGGGCATACCCGGCATGCCGCCGCCCTGGGCCATGCGGGACATCATCTTCCGCGCCTCGAAGAACCGCTCGACAAGGCTCTTCACGGCGCTGACCTCGACACCGGAGCCCTTGGCGATACGGGCGCGGCGCGAGCCGTTGATGATCGTCGGCTCCTGGCGCTCGGCCGGGGTCATCGACTTGATGATGGCGGCGGTGCGGTCGACGTCCCGCTCGTCGATGTTGTTGATCTGGTCCTTGATCTGCCCCATGCCGGGCATCATCCCGAGCAGCTTGCTGATGCTGCCCATCTTCCTGACCTGCTCCATCTGGGCCAGGAAGTCGTCGAGCGTGAAGTCCTTGCCCTTGCTGCTCGCCAGCTTGGAGGCCATCTTCTCGGCCTCTTGCTGGGAGAAGGTCTGCTCGGCCTTCTCGATGAGCGTGAGCATGTCGCCCATGCCGAGGATGCGGGACGCCATGCGGTCCGGGTGGAACGCGTCGAAGTCGTCCAGCTTCTCGCCGTTCGAGGCGAACATGATCTGGCGGCCGGTGACCTGCGCGATCGACAGCGCGGCACCACCGCGGGCGTCACCGTCGAGCTTGGAGAGCACCACGCCGTCGAAGCCGACGCCGTCGCGGAAGGCCTCGGCGGTGTTGACCGCGTCCTGGCCGATCATGGCGTCGACGACGAACAGGACCTCGTCCGGGCTGACCGCGTCGCGGATGTCCGCGGCCTGCTGCATCAGCTCCTGGTCGATGCCGAGGCGGCCTGCGGTGTCGACGATGACCACGTCGTACTGCTTGGTCTTGGCGAACTCGATGGAGTCCTTGGCGACCTGCACCGGGTCGCCCACGCCGTTGCCCGGCTGGGGGGCGTAGACGCCGACGCCGGCGCGCTCGGCGACGACGCTCAGCTGGTTGACGGCGTTGGGGCGCTGGAGGTCACAGGCCACCAGGAGCGGGGAGTGGCCCTGCCCCTTCAGCCAGAGACCGAGCTTTCCGGCGAGGGTCGTCTTACCGGCACCCTGGAGACCGGCGAGCATGATGACGGTCGGCGCGGTCTTCGCGAAGCGCAGGCGGCGGGTCTCGCCGCCGAGGATGCCGATCAGCTCCTCGTTGACGATCTTGATGACCTGCTGGGCGGGGTTCAGCGCCTGGGAGACCTCGGCGCCGGCCGCGCGCTCCTTGATCTTCTTGATGAAGGCGCGTACGACGGGCAGGGCGACGTCCGCCTCGAGCAGGGCGATGCGGATCTCGCGCGCCGTGGCGTCGATGTCCGCCTCGGACAGGCGGCCCTTGCCCCGGAGGTTCTTGAATGTCGCTGCGAGGCGGTCGGAGAGAGTATCGAACACGGCGGTCGCGAATCCTCGTAGTTGGGGGCGGGCTGACAGGTCGCCTTCCAGAGTATCTGGCGTGCGGTGGTGCCAGGGGCTCTGGGCGGTTCTTCCCTCACTGACCCTCGCTCGGCCCTCGCACCCCGTCCCCCAGCCGCCTCTCGGGAACGAACGGGCCCACCGGCCGAGGCACCCCGCCGGCCGGGCAGGGCGCCCCGGTCGGCTACTGCTTCCCCGCCAGCTCCCGCAAAGCCCCCTCCACCCCCCGAGCGACCTCCGCGGCCCGCTCCCCCGGCAGCGGGCCCCCGTCCGCGCCCGTCACATAGAAGGCGTCGACCGCGTTCGCCCCCAGCGTCGAGACGTGGGCGCTGCGCACCGTCACTCCCGCCGCCTCCAGCGCCCGCCCGATCCGGTGCAGCAGGCCCGGCGCGTCCTGGGACCTGACCTCGATGACCGTCGCGAGCCGTGAGCCCGCCGACGCCACCGTCACGCGGGGAGGCGGCGCCACGGTCCCCCGCCGCCGGGGGTAGGCGGCGTCCCGTTCCCGCAGCCGCCCCTCGATGTCCAGCGTCCCGTCCAGCGCCCGCACCAGGTCGGCCCGCAACCGCGCGGCCTGCGGCAAGGACCCGTACTCCGCCGCGACCCGCCAGTCGAGCAGCAGCACCGATCCCCCGCCGGCGCCCTCGACCCCGGACGGCAGCGCGACCTCCCGCAGCTCGGCCGTCCGTACCGCCAGCCGGTGCGTGGCGAGGACTCCGGCCACGGCCGACAGCACCCCGGGCTGCTCCGGTACGGCGATGAGCAGCTCCACACCGAGCGGCTCGGGCGCCTTCGGCGACTCGGCGGGCCCCGCGACTCCCTCCGCCCGCGTCCGCAACGCCAGCACCGGCCCGCCCGTACGGAACGCCTCGATCGCGAGCCGCTCCTGCTCGGCCGTGGGCGCCGCCCCCTCGGCGGAGGCGTCGCCCGGCTCGCCGCCCGACAGCACCGCCGCCACCCGTTTCACCAGGTCGGCGACGAGCGCGGCCCGCCACGCGGACCAGGCCGCGGGCCCGGTGGCGAGCGCGTCCGCCTCGGTGAGGGCGTGCAGCAGTTCGAGCGTGCCCACGGACCCGACCGCCTCGGCGACCCGCTGGACCGTCGCCGGGTCGTCGAGGTCGCGCCGCGTCGCGGTCTCGACCAGCAAGAGGTGGTGGCGTACGAGACAGGCGACGACGGCCACGTCTCCCGCGTCGAAGCCCACCCGCGCCGCCACATCGCGCGCGATGATCTCGCCGGCCGCGGAGTGGTCCCCGGGCCAGCCCTTCCCGATGTCGTGCAGCAGCGCGGCCACCAGGAGCAGGTCGGGCCGCCCCACACGCCGCGTCAGTTCGGCGGCCCGTACCGCCGTCTCGACCAGATGCCGGTCGACGGTCCACGTGTGGACGGCGTTGCGCTGCGGCCTGCACCGCACCCGCTCCCAGTCGGGCAGCAGCCGCGTGATGAGGCCCTCCGCCTCCAGCGCCTCCCACACCTCGACGGTCGGCCGCCCCGCGCCGAGCAGCGTCACCAACTGCTCGCGCGCCTCGGCGGGCCACGGCGTGGGCAGGGGCCTCACGGACGCGGCGAGCCGCCGCACGGCGTGCAGCGACAGCGGGAGTCCGGCCTGCGCGGCGGCCGCGGCGGCCCGCAGCGGCAGGACGGGGTCCCGCTCGGGGCGGGCGGTACGGGCGAGCACGACCTCCCCGTCGTGCTCCACGACCCCCTCGGCCAGCGGCGACCGCTCGGCGACCGCCCCCCGGCCGCCCAGCATGGCCCGCAGCCGCGGCCGCACGGACCGGGCCCGCAGCACGCGTCCGACCTCGCGCCAGGTGACGTCACTGGCGTAGGAGACGACGCGGGCGGACTCGTACACCTGTCGCAGCAGGGTGTCCGCGTCCAGCAGGCCGAGCGCGGCGGCGACCTGGTCCTGTTCCTGGAGGGCGAGCCGGTCGGTGGCCCGCCCGGTGGCGAGGTGCAGCGCGTCGCGCACGTCGAGCAGCCGCCGCCGGGCGTCGGCGAGGCCCTCGCGCGGCGCGTCGGCGAGCCAGGAGGCGGCGACGGCCCGCAACGCCGTGGCGTCGCGCAATCCGCCCCTGGCCTCTTTCAGGTCGGGTTCGAGGAGGTGGCCCAACTCGCCGTGGCGTACGGCCCTTTCCTCGCACAGCTCGCGCAGTTCGGGCAGCCGCTTCGGGGCCTGGTTGCGCCAGTCGGCGAGCACGGCGGTGCGCAGTCCGGCGGTCAGCCCCAGGTCCCCGGCGATATGCCGCGCGTCGAGCAGCCCGAGGTGCACCTTGAGGTCCTCGCCCGCGGTCTTGCGCGCCTGTGACGGCGTACGCACGGAGTGGTCGAGGGCGAGCCCGAGGTCCCAGACGGGGTACCAGAGCCGGTCGGCGAGGGCGGCCACGTCGGCGGCGTCCGCGTTCCCGTCGTGCAGCAGGAGCAGGTCGAGGTCGCTGCGCGGTGACAGCTCCCCGCGCCCGTACCCGCCCACGGCGACGAGCGCTACCCCCCGCGGCACGCTCTCGGAGCCCGCCTGGAAGAGCCCGGCCAGCCAGTCGTCCGTCAGGCCGGAGAGGGCCGAACGGCGCGGCGGCCCGGACCGCGACTCCTCGTGGAGGAGCCGCAGCCGGGCCGCCGCGTAGCCGCTGGGTCCGGAGTCTTCCGCTTCCGTCTCGGTTCGTACGTCCACACTCGTCACCCAGCAGCTCCTGTTCAGTCCCGCTCAGTTCCGCTCAGTTGCGCGTCCGGTCGGCCGGGTCACAGCGCGTCGGGGCCGCGCTCGCCGGTCCGCACCCGGATGGCCGTCTCGACCGGCACGCTCCAGACCTTGCCGTCGCCGATCTTGCCGGTCCGGGCGGCCTTGACCACGACCTCCAGGACCTGGTCGGCGTCGTCGTCCTCGACGAGGACCTCGATACGGATCTTCGGTACGAGGTCCACGGTGTACTCGGCACCTCGGTAGACCTCGGTGTGTCCGCGCTGGCGGCCGTAGCCGCTGGCCTCGGTGACGGTCAGCCCCTGGACGCCGAAGGCCTGGAGCGCCTCCTTGATCTCGTCGAGCCGGTGCGGCTTGACCACCGCGGTGATGAGCTTCATGCGTCCACCTTCTTGTTCTGCTGGGTCTGGGCCGGGGCCGCGGCACGGTCCGCGACCGGGGCGGGGACCGCCGTCGTGCGCGGGGCGGTGCCGCCGCCCGCGCCGCTGAAGTCGTAGGCCGTCTCGGCGTGTTCGACCTGGTCGATGCCCGCGACCTCGTCATCCTCGCCGACCCGCATCCCGATCGTCCTGTCGATCAGGAGGGCGAGGACCGCGGAGGCGATCAGGGAGTACGCGAGGACGGCGCCGACACCGGCGAGCTGCTTCCACAACTGTTCGAGGCCGCCGCCGTAGAACAGGCCCTGGGCCTTCGACTGACCGCCGCCCGTGGCGAAGAAGCCGACGAGGATCGAGCCGGCGACTCCGCCGACCAGGTGGACGCCGACGACGTCGAGGGAGTCGTCGAAGCCGAAGCGGAACTTGAGCCCGACGGCCATGGCGCACAGCAGACCGGCGATCGCGCCGATGGCGATGGCGCCGAGCGGCGAGCAGGAGCCACCGGCCGGGGTGATCGCGACGAGACCGGCGACCGCGCCGGAGGCCGCGCCCAGCGTGGTGAAGGCGCCGTGCCGGATCTTCTCGTAGAGGAGCCAGGCCAGCATGGCCGCGGCGGTGGCGACCTGCGTGTTGACGAACATGAGCGCGCCGACGCCGTCGTCGTTGCCCAGCCACGAACCGGCGTTGAATCCGAACCAGCCGAACCACAGCAGGGCCGCGCCGAGCATCACGAGCGGCAGCGAGTGGGGCCGCATCGGGTCCTTCTTGAAGCCGACGCGCTTGCCGATGACGAGGATGACGCCGAGCGCCGCGGCACCGGCATTGATGTGCACGGCCGTGCCGCCCGCGAAGTCGATGACGCCCAGCTCGAAGGCCCAGCCGCCGGTGCCCCACACCCAGTGCGCGACGGGGAAGTACACGATCGTGGCCCACAGGGCGACGAAGAGCGCCCAGGCCGTGAACTTCACGCGGTCCGCGAGGGCGCCGCTGATCAGGGCGGGCGTGATGATCGCGAACATCAGCTGGAAGACGGCGAAGACGTAGACCGGGATGGTGTAGCCGTCCCAGAGCTGGTTGACGCCGAGGCCGCTGAGCCCGACGTAGTCGCTCTCCCAGCCGAAGAGGCTGCCGTGGTCGGTGCCGAACGCGATGGAGAAGCCGTACAGCACCCAGAGGATGGTGACGATCCCCAGGCTGATGAAGCTCATCATCAGCATGTTCAGGGTGCTCTTGACGCGGACCATGCCTCCGTAGAAGAAGGCGAGTCCCGGTGTCATGAGCATCACCAGGGCGGAACAGATGAGCATGAACCCGGTGTTCGCGGCAGACAGCTCGGGGGCGTCTGCGGCGATCGTGATGCCTGGGGGCATCGGCGTCTCCTCGTCGTCGTATGCGGCCCGTGCGGGCGAAGCCTGTGCGGTACCGAGGGGGCCCGTGCTCCTGGGGAGGCCGGGGCTGTGGGCCGGTTATGCGCCAAGAGATTGGCGCAGCGCCGTTTCGGCGGGCGCCCCTCGGTGTTTCACCGCAGTGACGAAGAGGGCGTGCGTGTTACGCGTCCATGAACTGCCGGGTCACGGGGGGCGCGATTTCCTACCCTGCCCACGGCATGCGAACCGGCCGCGGCGGCCATCCGGCTGACTGGCGTAGGGGGAGCCGAGTCGGGCTGTTCGGGATGGTCCGCCGCGGCCGGGGCCGGGTGGGCCGGTCTCAGACCGCTTCCGCGGTCTCCGGCATCTCGATGGCGAGGCGTTCGGTGAGCTGGACGACCTCGGAGACGTCCCCGAAGTCGCGTACGGCGGTGTCGACGGTCTTGCGGAGCCGGGTGTTGACCCGCTCGGAGCGGACCTTCTTGGCGATGTCGAGGGCCTGCCCGGCGAGGACGGTGCTCTGCTCGGGCTCGCGCTGGAGCAGGTGGACGGTGGCCTTGCCGATGAGGTTCAGGGCGTACGAACGCTGGTGCTCGGCGTCCGCCTCGAACAGTTCGACGGCGCGGTCCATGACGGGCTCGGCGAGCGAGGCGTAGGTGGGGCTGCGGCCCGCCACGTAGGCCAGGTCGCGGTAGGAGTGGGCGTTCTCGCCGTTCAGCTCGGCCTCGGAGAAGAAGCGGATCCAGTCCGGCTCGGGCTCGTCGAACTCCTCGGCGTCGGCGAAGGTGTCCTCGGCCATCCGCACGGCCCGCTTGCACTTGCCGGGCTGGCCCATGCTGGCGTACGCGCGGGCCTCCATCGCATACAGCATCGCCTGGGTGCGGGGGCTGGCGCAGTCACGGCTGCCGTACTGCGCGAGGTGGATCAGTTCGAGCGCGTCGTCCGGGCGGCCCAGGTGGATCATCTGGCGGCTCATGCTGGAGAGGATGTACGACCCGAGGGGCTTCTCGCCTGCTTCCTTCGCGGCGTGCAGGGCCAGGACGAAGTACTTCTGGGCGGTCGGTTGCAGGCCCACGTCGTAGCTCATCCAGCCGGCCAGCTCGGCCAGCTCGCCCGCGACCTTGAACAGGCGCCGGGCGGTGGCTTCGGGCTGGGGCTCCTGCAACAGGTCCGTCACCTCGTGCAGCTGGCCTACGACGGCCTTGCGGCGGAGCCCGCCCCCGCACTGGGCGTCCCACTGGCGGAACATCACCGTGGTGGACTCCAGGAGGTCCAGCTCCGGCTTGGACAGGCGCGCCGGGCGGCGCATCGCGGCCGCGTCGGGCTCCTCGCGGGGCGTGGACGGCGAGGGCACGAGCCAGCGCTGCATGGGCTCGATGAGGGCGGGGCCCGCGGAGAGCGCGAGTGAGGTGCCGAGGAAGCCGCGGCGGGCCAGCATCAGGTCGCTGCGGGAGAACTCGCTGATGAGCGCGACGGTCTGCGGACCGGTCCAGGGCAGGTCGACGCCGGAGGACGCGGGGGTGCGGTGGGCGGCGCGCAGGCCGAGGTCCTCGACGGCGACGACGCAGCCGAACCGCTCGGAGAACAGCTCGGACAGGATGCGCGGGATCGGCTCGCGGGGGTTCTCGCCGTCCAGCCAGCGGCGCACCCGCGAGGTGTCCGTGGAGATGTGGAGGGCGCCCAACTGCCGCGCCCTGCGGTTCACTTGGCGGGCCAGCTCGCCCTTGGACCAGCCGCTGCGCACGAACCACGACGTGAGCATCTCATTGGGGCGCTTCTCAGCGTTCGTACCGCTTCCGCCATTGCCGCCCACTGGAACGCCCCCATCCGTCATGACACCTGCGCGCCGTCCACGCCGTGCGCTTTCTCCATGTCAAGCCCTAACAGAATGCCGCCTCCGGCGGCCGCCCGTTCGGAGAATGTCACCCCTCGAACAGGGAACCGACTTGCCTCCGGCATACCCGCGGGTGGTCGAAATCCCGGGGTCGTGTACTGAAAGTAATCCTACGATCACCCCTCTCGCGAGGGCGATCCCGGAAACGCCACCATTCGCCACCCCTTCGAATGAACTCCCGCTCCACCGCACGCGATTGACTTGACACGGGACGGCCGAAAGGGGCGGAACGGAGCACGCCGGGGCGCACATCACCGGGCGCACCACCCGTGAATCCTCCAAGCGCCGCCTCAAGAGCAGAGGGTCACGTTCCGATTCCCTCACGTAACCGCGGCACGCTCGACCCGTTGGAGGGGGCATGGGCTTCACGATCGGCGGCACCCGGGGGAACGACAAGCTCCGGACCGGATCACGGCGGCGCGGCCGCCCGTCGGACTGTACGGCGGTGGCGGAGTACACCGGCCTGTGGGGCTGGGACGCGGTGCCCGGCGCCCGCGCCCTGGACGGCGCCTGCTCCTGCGGCGCCACGGACTGCGACGCCCCCGGCGCGCACCCGCTCGGCTTCGCCCCGGAGGTCCCGGCCGGGGCCACGCTCGACGAAGTGGCGGCCGCCTGGGCCGAGTTCCCCGGTGCGGCCGTGCTGCTGCCGGTGGGCCGGGCCTTCGACGTGATCGAGGTGGCCGAGACGGCGGGGCGGCGCGCGCTGGTCCGTCTGGAGCGGATGGGGCTGCCGCTCGGCCCGGTGACGGTCACGCCCGACGGCCGGGCGCAGTTCTTAGTCGCTCCCGGCGCCGCGACCGAACTCCCCCGGCTGCTCTACCGCATGGGCTGGGACGACGCCGCCCTCGACCTGCACGGCCTGGGCCCCGGCGACCACATCACGGCGCCGCCGTCCGACCGCGGCGGCCTCGGCCCGGTCCGCTGGCTGCGCTCCCCCGCGCTCGACTCGGCGACGACCCCGCCCCAGGCGCGGCTCCTGCTCGGGACGCTGGCGTACGTGGCACACCGCTCCCCGGCGTAGACCGGAGGGCCCCCTCGCAGTGCGCCATACGAGGAGGCCCTGATGTTGCGCCCCGAAGGGGCGCGGGGAACGGCGCGACCAGCCACGACGCACCCGCAGAGACACAGGCCGGCTACAGCCGACGCACCGCACCTGACTCCCGGCGGGCCTACTCGCCGATCAGCGCGTCCACGAACGCCTCGGGCTCGAACGGCGCCAGGTCGTCCGCGCCCTCGCCGAGGCCCACGAGCTTGACCGGCACGCCCAGTTCGCGCTGGACGGCGACGACGATGCCGCCCTTGGCGGTGCCGTCGAGCTTGGTGAGGACGATGCCGGTGATGTCGACGACCTCGGCGAAGACCCGCGCCTGCACCAGGCCGTTCTGCCCGGTCGTGGCGTCCAGGACGAGCAGCACCTCGTCCAGCGGGGCGTGCTTCTCGACGACGCGCTTGACCTTGCCCAGCTCGTCCATCAGGCCCGTCTTGGTGTGCAGGCGGCCCGCGGTGTCGATGAGCACGACGTCCGCGCCCTCGGCGATGCCCTCCTTGACGGCGTCGAAGGCGATCGAGGCGGGGTCGCCGCCCTCGGGGCCGCGGACCGTGCGGGCACCGACGCGCTCGCCCCAGGTCTGCAACTGGTCGGCGGCGGCGGCACGGAAGGTGTCGGCGGCGCCGAGGACGACGGAGCGGCCGTCGGCGACGAGGACGCGCGCGAGCTTGCCGGTGGTGGTGGTCTTGCCGGTGCCGTTGACCCCGACGACCATCACGATGCCCGGGGTCTCCAGGCCCGACTCGGTCTTCACGGTGCGGTCGAAGTCCGTGCCCGCGCCCGTGCCGAGCAGCGCGATGAGTTCCTCGCGCAGCAGCGTGCGCAGCTCGTCCGGCGTGCGGGTGCCGAGCACGCGTACGCGCTCGCGCAGCCGCTCCACCAGCTCCTGGGTGGGCGCGACGCCGACGTCAGCGGTCAGCAGTGTGTCCTCGATCTCCTCCCAGGTGTCCTCGTCGAGGTGCTCGCGGGACAGCAGCGTGAGCAGTCCCTTGCCGAGCGCGTTCTGCGAGCGGGAGAGCCGGGCGCGCAGCCGGACCAGGCGGCCGGCGGTGGGCTCAGGGGTCTCGATCTCCGGCGCGGCCGGTTCCTCGACGACCGGTTCCTCGACGACCACCGGGGCCGACGCCGAGGGCTCGACGAGCGGGAGTTTCACCTCCTCGATCGTGCGGCGCGGTTCGTCGCGCGGCGTCTCGGCCTCGTCGCCGACCTGCGGTTCGGCGGAAGGGGCGGTGATGGTGGGCGTGCTGGACGGGGCCTGCGGGGGCAGCTGCTTCTTCTTGCGGCTGCCGACCACGAGCCCGCCGAGCGCGCCGATCACGACCACGGCGATGACTACAGCAAGGATGACGATTTCCATAACCCACCCAGTATCCGCCATGGCCCCGCGAGAGGCCCAGCTTGTGTCTTCCTCCAAAGAACATATGCCCCTAGAAGCCACTACTCGGATTAAAGTACGATGGATGTCCCCGCATCAACGCGCGTAGAGTCCATCGCGATTACCCCCACCGACGGATCGCGACGATGCGAGCCGAGCGAGAGGCACGGACCCACCCCCATGAGCAGCACCACCGCCGAATCCGAAGGCGCCCTCGAGACACGCGGCCTTGAGCCCGTTCCGGACGCCGAGCGCACGGGCCGCACCCGCGAGCTGTTCCCCACCTGGGTAGCGGCGAACATCAGCGTCCTTCTGCTCACCATGGGCGCGGGCCTGATCGTCTCCAACGGCCTGAACTTCTGGCAGGTCCTGGTCGTCGCGCTCGTCTCCCCCCTGCTGAGCTACGGCATGGTCGGCCTGATCTCCATCTCCGGCAAGCGCGGCGGCTCCCCGGGCATGACGCTCTCGCGCGCGGTCTTCGGCCAGCGCGGCAACCTCTTCCCCGGCGCACTGATCTGGGTCGCCCGCTGGGGCTGGGAGACGATCAATGCCGTCACGGGCGCCTACGCGATCATCACGGTCCTTGACATCTGCTTCGGCGTGGAGTCGAGCACCTGGCTGACCGTCGTCACGCTCGTCGCCTTCGTCGCCTGTACGTTCCTGATCAGCGGCCTGGGCCGCAAGATCCTGCACATCTGTAGCACGTGGTCGACGTACGCCTTCGGCGCGTTCAGCGTGCTCGTGCTGATCTACCTCATCGCCGAGGCCGACTGGTCCGCCGTCTTCGACCAGCCCGCGGGCTCCACCGCGATGATGGTCGCGGGCGTCGGCACGATCGCCGCGGGCGGCATCAGCTGGGTCCCCACCGGCCCCGACTTCACCCGCTACCTCCCGCGGAACGCCTCGAACAAGCCGCTGGTGGGCCACGCGGTCGGCGGGGCCGCCATCGTGGTCGTCCCGATGGTCCTGATGGGCGCCGTCATGGCGGTCTCCGCGCCGAAGCTCTCCACCGCGCAGGACCCGGTCTCCTTCCTCGGCTCGCTGCTCCCGACGTGGATCGCGGTGCCGTACCTGATCATGGCCCTGGTCGGCATGCTGCTGATCAACTCGATGTCGATGTACTCCGCGGGCTTCACCGCCATGACGCTCGGCATCAAGGTCCCGCGCGCGTGGGCGGTCAGCGTGAACGCCGTCATCAGCCTGATCTTCGGCTACATCCTGATGAACGTGGCGACGAGCTTCATGGGCTCGTTCATCTCCTTCCTCACGCTGCTCGCGGTCGCGTTCTCCGCCTGGATCGGCGTCTTCGGCATCGACATGCTGCGCCGCACGACGTACGACGGCGAGGCCCTGATGGACACCAAGCGCACCAGCGCCTACTGGTACAAGGCCGGCTTCGCCTGGCAGGCCATGACGGCGTGGGCGGTCGCCCTGATCGTGGGCCTGCTCTTCACCAAGGTCGACTGGTTCAGCGGCCCGCTCGCCACGTCCTGGATCGGCCGCCACGGCCTGGGCTGGCTGGCCACGATCCTGATCGCCGCCGCGCTCTACGCGCTCCTGCCGAGGACCCCGCTCGTCGAGAAGGACGCGGCGGCCACGGGCGGCGAGGGCGAGAGCGAGCTGGTCTCCGCCTGAGCCGGAGCCGGAAAAGCGCCCGACGACGTGCCGGGCAAGGCGCCTGATCCGCGCCAACTTCCGTACGAGGCTACCCTTGTGACATCACGTCAGCTAACGTCCCCCTTCGCCGCCCACGCACGGTGAAGGGGGACGTTTCCCATGCCCGCCACAGTCGTACGGTTCAACCTCGTCGATCCCGCGGGGACGCCCGCCTCGCTCAGTGAGCGCTACAGGACCGCGCTGGAGATGGCCGCGTACGCGGACGACCGCGGCATCTCCACCATCCAGACCGAGGAGCACCACGGCGTCGAGAACAACTGGCTGCCCTCGCCCCTCGCCTTCGCGGGCGCCGTCTTCGGCGCGACGCGGCGCATCGCGGTGACGGTGTCCGCGGTCATCGGCCCGCTGCACGACCCGATCCGGCTCGCCGAGGACATCGCCGTACTCGACCTGCTGAGCGGCGGCCGCCTGGTCACCGTGGCGGGGATCGGCTACCGGCCCGAGGAGTACGAGCGGGCGGGCGTCGACTTCAAGAGCCGCGGCAAGCTCCAGGACGAGCTTCTGGAGACGCTGCTCAAGGCCTGGACGGGCGAGCCCTTCGCCTACCGCGACCGCACGGTGCGCGTCACCCCGCGCCCCTTCACCCAGCCGCATCCGATGCTGCTGGTCGGCGGATCGTCGAAGGCGGCGGCACGGCGCGCGGCACGGCTCGGCCTGCCGTTCTTCCCGAGCGCGCACCTGCCCGACCTGGAGGCCTACTACCGGGAGCAGCTCGCGGAGCACGGCACCGAGGGCTGGACGATGATGCCCGCCGCCGAGACGCCCCTGCTGCACATCGCCGACGACCCCGACCGCACCTGGGCCGAGCACGGCGAGCACTTCCTGCACGAGGCCCGCACCTACGCGTCCTGGCAGTCCAAAGACATCCGCTCAGCCGTGAAGTCGGCGGCCACCACCGTCGAGGAGCTGCGCGCGGAGGGCGTCTACCGCGTCCTGACGCCCGAGGAGTGTGTGACGTACGCGAAGGGCGACACCGGCAACCTGATCCTGCACCCGCTGGTCGGCGGGATGCCCGTCGACGAGGGCTGGCGCAGCCTGCACCACTTCTGCGAAAACGTACTGCCCCGGCTGAAGGACAAGTGAGCACGAGTCCTTGAGCCGGGGCAGCTTCCTGATGAGGAGGGGGCAGCGGGGTGTTAGCCCATCTCCTCCAGGGCCTTGCCCTTCGTCTCCTTGACGAACTTCATGACGAAGGGGATCGAGATCGCGGCGAAGGCGCCGTAGATGATGTACGAGCCGGTCAGGGACCACTCGGCCATGCTCGGGAAGGTCTTGGTGATCGCGAAGTTGGCGAGCCACTGCGCGGAGGCGGCCACACCGAGCGCGGCGGCGCGGATCCGGTTGGGGAAGATCTCGCCGAGCAGCACCCAGACCACCACGCCCCAGGACAGGGCGAAGAAGAGCACGAAGGCGTTGGCGGCGATGATCGCGGTCAGGCCCTGCGCGTTGGGCAGCGAGACGTTGTCACCGGAGCCGGTCTTGTACGAGAACGCCCAGGCCATCGTGAACAGCGCGGCGGCCATGCCCGCGGAGCCGATGATGGCCAGCGGCTTGCGGCCGATGCGGTCGACGAAGATCATCGCGATGACCGTGCCGATGATGTTCACGATCGAGGTCTCGAACGAGTACAGGAACGAGCTGGCGGGGTCCTTGCCGATCGACTGCCACAGCTGGTTCGAGTAGTAGAAGATCACGTTGATGCCGACGAGCTGCTGGAAGACCGAGAGGCCGATGCCGATCCAGACGATCGGCAGGAAGCCGACCTTGCCCAGCAGGTCCTTGAAGGACGGCTTGTGCTCCCGGTGCAGGCCGTGCTCGATCTCGGCGACGCGCGCGTCCAGGTCGATGGTGTGGCCCTCGACCTCGCCGAGGACCTTCTTGGCCTCGGCGTCACGGCCGGCCGAGACCAGGAAGCGCGGCGACTCCGGGATGATGAAGGACAGCAGGCCGTAGAGCAGCGCGGGGACGACCATGACGCCGAGCATCCACTGCCAGGCCTCCAGGCCCGCCAGCTTGCCGCGCTGGTCGCCGTCGGCCATGTTCAGGATGCCCCAGTTGACCAGCTGGGAGACCGCGATGCCGATGACGATCGCGGCCTGCTGGAACGAGGCGAGGCGCCCGCGGTAGGCGGGCGGCGCGACCTCGGCGATGTAGGCCGGGCCGATCACCGAGGCCATGCCGATGCCGACGCCGCCGATCAGGCGCCACATCGTGAGGTCCCAGGCCGCGAAGGGCAGGGCCGAGCCGACGGCGCTCGCCGCGAAGAGCACGGCGGCGATCTGCATACAGCGGATGCGGCCGATGCGGTCGGCGACGCGTCCGGCGACGGCGGCACCCACAGCACAGCCGAGGAGCGCGGTGGCGATGATCCAGCCGAGCGTGTCGGCGTCGACGTCGAAGCGGTGCTGGATGGCGACGGTCGCGCCATTGATCACCGAGCTGTCGTAGCCGAAGAGGAAGCCACCCATCGCGGCGGCCGCCGTAATGAAGATGACATGGCCGAGATGGTCCGGGTGGGCCTCTCTGGCTCCGGACTGTGGCGCCTGCGATGTGCTGGTCACGTGTACTCCTCGGGCCACCGGCTGCACTGCCGGGGGTGGGGGCGAGCTCTTCAAGTGGCGCACAACTTCACGCCGCCCACCACCTGAAGGTAAAAGCAACGTTGCAGAGACTATGCCTTCAAGTTTCGAAGTCAATAGGGGGGCGGGTGCGTATTTTGAGGCGCACCAAGAGTGATTTCGTTCAAGTCTTGAAGCGTCGAAGCGAGGGGCTAGCGGAGCCGCTGGCTGATGACCTTGGAGACGCCGTCGCCCTGCATCGAGACGCCGTACAGCGCGTCCGCGACCTCCATCGTGCGCTTCTGGTGCGTGATCACGATGAGCTGCGAGGCCTCCTGAAGCTCCTGCATGATGCGGATGAGCCGCTGGAGGTTGGTGTCGTCGAGCGCCGCCTCGACCTCGTCCATCACGTAGAACGGACTGGGCCGCGCCTTGAAGATCGAGACGAGCAGCGCGACGGCCGTCAGCGACCGCTCGCCGCCCGAGAGGAGCGAGAGCCGCTTGACCTTCTTGCCCGGCGGCCGGGCCTCGACGTCCACACCCGTGGCGAGCATGTTGTCGGGATCGGTCAGGATGAGCCGCCCCTCGCCGCCGGGGAACAGCCGCGAGAAGACGCCCTCGAACTCCCGGGCCGTGTCCCGGTAGGCCTCGGTGAAGACCTGCTCGACGCGTTCGTCGACCTCCTTGATCACCTGGAGCAGGTCGGCCCGCGTCTTCTTCAGGTCTTCCAGCTGCTCGCTGAGGAACTTGTGCCGTTCCTCCAGCGCCGCGAACTCCTCAAGGGCCAGCGGGTTCACCTTCCCGAGCTGCTGATACGCCCGTTCGGCCGACTTGAGCCGCTTCTCCTGCTCGGCGCGGACGAACGGCACCGGCCTGTTGCGCGGGTGCTCCGGGTCCTCGGGCAGCTCCTCACCCTCGGCGGGGGGCGAGGGCGGCACGGGCTGGTCGGGGCCGTAGTCGGCCACGAGCCCCGCCGGTTCCACACCGAGTTCCTCCAGCGCCCTGGCCTCCAGCTGCTCGATCCGCAGCCGCTTCTCGGCACCGAGTACCTCACCGCGGTGGACCGAATCCGTCAGCTTGTCGAGTTCCGCCTTCAGATCGCGGCCCCGGTTGCGCTCGGCGGCCAGCTCCCGCTCCCGCACCTCCTTGGCGCGCTCGGCCGCGGTGCGCTCCTCACCGGCGCGTACGAGGGAGACCTCGACATGCGCGAGCAGCTGCCGCCCACCGGAGGCGACGGCCTCGGCGACGGCCGCCTCGTGGCGCAGCCGCGCCGCGCGCCGCTCGGCACGCGCGCGTGCCTCACGTTCGGCGCGCGCGGCCCGGTCCAGGGAGTCGGCCCGCCCCGCGAGCCCCTTCACCCGTTCCTCGTGCGTACGTGCCTGGAGCCTGGCCTCCATCTCGGTCTGGCGGGCGTTGGCCCCGTCGGCGGCGAGTCGGTCGCGCACCGAGGTGTCGGGCTCCTCCTCCCCTCTTTCCCCGGCGGGAGCTGCCTCCTCCGCCACGGCGAGCCGCTCGGCCAGCTCCTCGGCCTCCTCGACCGCCCGGTCCAGCGCCTCCTGCGCCTTGGCCGCGGCGGCCGCGGACCGCTCGGCCTCGCCCGAGGCACCCCGCGCCTGCCCCGCCAGCCGCCCCAACTGCTGCGCCACGGACGACTTCTCGCGGTCGGCGGCCCTGCGCTGCTCCCCCAACTCCTCTACGAGCGCGGCGCATTCCTTGCGCCGCTCCCCCGCCCGCTCCTGCTCCTTGGCCAACTCCTCGCAGGTGACGGCCAGTTCGGCCAGTTCGGCCGCGGCCTCGTCGACGGAGGCCTGCACCTCCAGCAGGCTGGGCGCGCCGGCGGACCCGCCCTGCGCGAAGTGCGCCCCGAGCAGATCGCCCTCCGCGGTGACGGCGGTCAGCTCCGGGTGGGCGTAGACGAGGGCCTCCGCGTCCTCCAGCGTGCCTACGACGACGATCCCGCGCAGCAACCGCCGCACGGCGGGCATCAGCTCATCGGGCCCCCGCACGAGATCCGCGGCGTGGGGCGGACCCTCGGCGCGCTTCGGCTGTAGGTCGTCCGGGGCGCCGCCGAGCAGCAGCGCCGCACGGCCCGCGTCCTGTTTGCGCAGGCGCCGGATCGCCTCGGCGGCCGTGCTCGGCCCGTTCACGGCGATCGCGTCGGCGGCGGCGCCGAGCGCGGCCGCGACCGGCACCTCGTAGCCGGGTGCGACGGTGAGCAGACCCGCGGCGGGGCCGAGGAGTCCCGTCAGCTGATCCCCGGCGCCCAGCAGCGCCCCGGTGCCGTCCTTGCGCCGCAGTCCGAGGGCGAGCGCGTCGTGCCGGGCGGCGACCGCGGCCCGCCTGCGCTCGGCGGCGGTGGCCGCCTCCCGTGCCGCGGTGAGCGCGGCCTCGGCCTGTGCGAGGTCCCGCTTGGCCGCGTCGTGCCGCTCGCCCAGCAGCGCGTCGTCCGTGTCGAGCCCGTCGACCTCGGCCTTGAGCTGCTCGTACTCCTCCTGCGCGGCGACCGCGCGCTCAGTGGCCTCGTCGCGGGCGAGGGCGAGCCGTTCGATCTCCGCCTGGGCGGAGGCGGCACGCGAACGGGCCGCGTTCACCTGGCCGCCGAGGCGAGCCAGCCCTTCACGCCGGTCGGCGATGGCCCGCGCCACGTCCTTGAGTCGGCGCTCCTCGACCGCCAGCTGGCGCTCCAGCTCGGCCCGGTGGGCGATCGTGTCGTCCAGCGCGTGCTCGGCGGCCTCCAGCGCGGCCGCCAGCTCGGCCTCCTGCTCCCGGATGCGCGCGGCCTCGCGCTCCATGTCCTCGGGATCGCGTCCGCGCCGCTCCTCGGGGGGCGCGGCGGTGGCGCTCTTGACGCGGGCGTCGGCCAGGGAGACGGTGCCGCGCACCCGCTCGGCGAGCTGCGACAGCTCGTACCAGGTCTGCTGGGCCCGTTGCAGGCGCGGGGTGAGGCGTCGTACCTCGTCCTCCAGCCGCGCCTCGCGTTGCTGGGCGGCCCTCAGCTCGGCCTCGGCGCGGTCCTTGCGCTCCTTGAGGGCGGCCTCGTCGGCGACCTCCGCGTTCAGTGCCTCGCGCAGCCGTACGAGGTCGTGGGCGAGCAGGCGCAGGCGGGCGTCGCGCAGGTCGGCCTGGATGACGGCGGCCCTGCGTGCCACGGCGGCCTGCCGTCCGAGCGGCTTCAGCTGGCGGCGCAGTTCGTCGGTGAGGTCCTGGACGCGCGCCAGATTGGCCCGCATCGCGTCGAGCTTGCGCAGCGCCTTCTCTTTGCGCTTGCGGTGCTTGAGAACGCCCGCCGCCTCCTCGATGAAGGCACGGCGTCCCATCGGATCGGCGTGCAGTACGCCGTCGAGCTGGCCCTGGCCGACGATGACGTGCATCTCGCGGCCGATGCCGGAGTCGGAGAGCAGTTCCTGGATGTCGAGGAGGCGGCAGGTGTCGCCGTTGATCTGGTACTCGCTGCCGCCGTTGCGGAACATGATCCGCGTGATGGTGACCTCGGCGTACTCGATGGGGAGCGCGCCGTCGGAGTTGTCGATGGTGAGGGAGACCTCGGCGCGGCCGAGCGGGGGCCGCCCGGTGGTGCCGGCGAAGATGACGTCCTCCATCTTGCCGCCGCGCAGCGACTTGGCGCCCTGCTCCCCCATGACCCAGCTGAGCGCGTCCACGACATTGGACTTGCCGGAGCCGTTCGGGCCGACGACGCAGGTGATGCCGGGTTCGAACTTCAGTGTCGTGGCCGACGCGAAGGACTTGAATCCGCGCAGGGTCAGGGCCTTGAGATGCACGCCGTCGGACTCTACCTTTCACTGACCGTTTCACCGATGAAGGTGCAGGGCACATCAGACGGTAAAGGAAGCGGCGTACGTGCGAGTACGGGGGAGTAAGCGGGGCGAGAGCAAGAAAGAAGGGACGCCGAAGCGTCCCTTGCAGATCTGGAGACAGCGGCTGACAGGACAGCCTGACCACGTGCTTATTACGAGGCGCCTTTAAAGGAAGGCCCTGGTGTGTGCTTCATCAAGGGTGGTCAGGTGAGCGCAGGCTCCGCCTGGGGTACGTCGATGCTCTCCATGAGCGATTCGTGAGAAGCGGCAGCCGCGAGCGCGTCGTTCTCCTGCTGGATCCGAACCAGCTCGGATTCCAGGTCCTGGACGCGCTGCTGGAGCCGTCGCATCTCGGCGAGGAGTCGCGGGTCGCTGCCGCCGACGTAACCGAGAAGCGCCTTTGCCATGATGGATGGTCCTCCACAATGAGTGACCGACCGAAGCGGTGCGGTGTGGGTCGTGAGGGAATCGCACCCGCGGTGTCTGGCACTCTTTGTTTTGCTGGTCTTGCTGGCCGTTCTCACATGCCAAACAGCTAAGGTGCGCGGGGCTTCCAGAGTCTCACCAAAAAGTTTGACGGTCAACACGATCACGCCCCGCATTGGCGGGCGACCCGGGGGCGCGCGGCCTGGGAACGGGCGGCGCTGCTTCTCCTGCGGGGCCCTGGGGGCGTGGAGATCATCCTTACCTGGGGAGCCTGCCACGACAAGCCGTTCTTGGCAACCACCAGGTCTTTTCTGCCTCGGGCAGTTGCCTGGGACACCGGACCGAGCCGTCGCCGTACCCGTCTGGTGACGTCCGACCGGGTCACCGTCAGCGAATGGCGAAGCTCTCGTATATGCCACGTGGTGTGTCCCAGATCTCGGTGACCCCGTCGACGCGTCCGGGTGTGTCGCCCTCGCGAAGCCAGTCGAGCAGCGCCTGGCAGCCGGCCCGGGGCCCTTCGGCGACCACTTGCACGCGGCCGTCCTCCAGATTGAGAGCAAAACCACTCAGGCCGCCGATCTCCAGCGCCTTGGCCCGGGTGAACCAGCGGAAACCCACAGCCTGCACGCGTCCGCGCACCCAGGCGGTGAGTCGTACGTCTTCGTTCATGGGTGCACGCTAACCGGCCAATTGCCCTGGGAGCACTTCGCCCCCATAGGCCATCGCGTACAGTCGCGACTCGATAAGCCTCACTCATACGGGTGAGTCACATGATCATAAACGTTGATCATAAAGATCGTGGAGAACGAAAGGCCAGGAGATGGGACGCCACCGACGCTCCGGTGCCGGGCGGGCCGCCGCGACCCCCGAGAACCATCCGGGGACGGTGTCGCACCGCCGCAGGAGCCGGGCCTCCGCTCCGGTGCGCACGGGTCTGCTCGGTGTCTCCGCCGCCGTCGCGATGGGCGCCGTCGCGGTCGCGTCGGGTGTGCTGCCCGGCAGTGACGGCTACCGCCTCGACAGTGGCGGCGAGCCCGGCACGGTCCAGTCCGCGAGCGCCCCCGCCGGGGTGGACGCCCAGGGCGGCGCGGGCGCTGACGCCGACCGCCCCGAGCCCTCGCCGAGCCGTGGCACCGGCCGCTCCGAGGCTCCGGAGCCCACCCCTTCCAAGGCCGCCCCGAAGCCGTCGAGGACGCCCTCCCAGAAGCCGTCGCCCCCGGCGCCGAAGCCGGAGGAAAAGGGGAAGGACGACGGCGAAAGCGCCGAGAAGCCGGCGCCGCCTCCTTCCCGTGCGCCCGAGGAGAAGCCCAAGGCTCCCCCGGCGAGCCCGCAGGCACCGTCCGGCGAGAGCGCGGCCGAGGCCGCGGTGCTCACGCTGGTCAACGAAGAGCGGGCCAAGGTCGGCTGCCGCCCGCTGACCGCCGACAGCAGGCTCGCCGCACTGGCGGGCCGCTTCAGCGTGGACATGGCCGAGCGCGGCTTCTTCGCCCACACCGATCCGGACGGCGCGACTCCGTGGGACCGCGCCGAGAAGGCCGGCATCACGGACCTGGGCGGCGAGAACATCGCCCGCGGCCAGGCCGACGCCCAGTCGGTGATGGACGCCTGGATGAGCAGCCCCGGCCACCGCGCCAACATCCTCAACTGCGACTACAAAACCCTGGGCGTCGGCGCGCACTTCGCGCCGGGCGGCCCGTGGTGGACGCAGGACTTCGGCTTCTGACACCTTCTCCTCCACAGCGCTAACTCGTGGTAAGCGCTGTGGAAGAGTAGGGTTTCCGCATGGATTCCTCTGACCTGGCGTACGACGTGTTCTCCCGGCAGTGCCCCTCGCGCAGCACGCTGGAGCACGTCACGGGACGCTGGGGCGCGCTCACGCTCGGGGCGCTGTACGACGGCACGTTCCGTTTCAACGAACTGCGTCGCCGCGTCGACGGCGTGAGCGAGAAGATGCTCTCCCAGACCCTGCACGCGCTGGAGCGCGACGGCCTGGTGCTGCGCGACGCCCAGCCGACCAACCCGCCGCGCGTGGACTATCAACTCACCGCGCTGGGGCGGGAGATCGCCGAGCGCCTGCTTGCCTTGATCCGCTGCGTGGAGGGCCGCCAGGACGAAGTCCTCCAGGCGCGGGAGCGCTACGACGCCACGCGCGGCGGCCTCTGACAGCGCGGGCAGAAGTAGCTGGACCTGTTCATCCAGGGGCGGCGGCGGATCGCCGTGCCGCAGCGGCGGCAGGGCTGGTCCTCGCGGCCGTAGGCGTCCAACGACCGCTCGAAATAACCTGATTCGCCGTTCACATTGACGTAGAGGCTGTCGAAGCTGGTGCCCCCGACGGCGAGCGCCGCGTTCATCACGTCCCGTACGTGGCCGAGGAGTTCGGCCGTGCGCGGGCGGGTGAAGGTGGCGGTGGGCCGCTCGTAGTGCAGCCGTGCGCGCCAGAGCGCCTCGTCCGCGTAGATGTTGCCGACGCCGCTGATCAGCGACTGGTCGAGCAGGGCCCGCTTGATCGTCGTACGGCGGCGGCGCAGCGCGAGATGGAAGGCGTCGTCGTCGAAGGCGTCGTCGAGGGGGTCGCGCGCGATGTGCGCGATCACGTCCGGAAGGCCGTCGGCGGTGTTGTCGTGCAGCGAGAGTCCGCCGAAGGTCCGCTGGTCCACGAAGCGCAGCTCGGTGCTCTGGACGTCGTCGAAGCCGACGCGGATCCGCAGATGCTTCTCGTCCGGCGCGTCGTGCGGCTGCACCAGGAGCTGGCCGCTCATGCCGAGGTGGGCGAGGATCGACTGCCCGGAGTCGGCGAGCGGCAGCCACAGATACTTGCCGCGCCGCTGGGCGAGCCCGATCCGGTGCCCCTTCAGCCGGGCGCCGAAGTCCTCACCGCCCGCGAGGTGGCGCCGTACGGCACGCGGATGCAGCACCCGCACATCGGCGACGACCCGCCCGCTGACCCAGCGCTCCAGGCCACGCCGGACGACTTCGACTTCGGGCAACTCAGGCATGGTCTCCTCCAGCACGATGCCGGCCGCCCCGGGAGGGGGCGACCGGCATCAAAGGATAGGCGGCCGTCAGACCGAGGGGGTGTCGGCGTTCCCCTCGGGCTGCGCGGCAGCTACAGCGGCCTGCGCCGCCTTCGCCCGCTCGTCCGCCGCGGCGCGAATCGCACGCCATGCGGACTCGGCGGCCTGCTGCTCCGCTTCCTTCTTGCTGCGGCCGGTGCCGGTGCCGTACGAGACGCCTCCGACGCGGGCGGCAGCAGTAAAGGTCTTCTCGTGGTCGGGGCCGCTCTCCGTGACGAGGTACTCGGGCACGCCGAGGCCCTCCGTCGCGGTCAGCTCCTGGAGACTGGTCTTCCAGTCCAGGCCCGCGCCCAGGTTCGAGGACTTTTCGATCAGCGGGTCGAAGAGCCGGTGTACCAGCTCACCCGCCGCGTCCAGACCCTGGTCCAGATAGACCGCGCCGATCACCGCTTCCAGGGTGTCGGCGAGGATGGATGCCTTGTCCCGGCCACCCGTGCCCTCTTCGCCCCGGCCGAGCCGGATGAAGGAGCCGAGTTCGAGGCCGCGGCTGACCTCCGCCAGCGCACGCGAATTGACCACCGCGGCCCGCAACTTGGCCAGCTGGCCTTCGGGCAGGTCGGGGTGGGTGCGGTACAGCGTGTCCGTGACGACGAGACCGAGCACGGAGTCCCCGAGGAACTCCAGACGCTCATTCGTCGGCAGGCCGCCGTTCTCGTACGCGTACGAACGGTGGGTCAGCGCACGCACCAGAAGGGCGGACTCGAGCTTGTACCCGAGCCGCCCTTCCAGAAGCGTGTGGGACGAGGCCGTTGTCTCCGCCAATTTCTTGGCGTCTTCCGCCTTCTTGGGGCTAGACACGGTGCCTCTCACCAGCCGCTCAGACCTCGAGGACCTGGCGCTTGTTGTAGGTGCCGCAGCTCGGGCACGCGATGTGCTGCTGCTTGGGCTCCTGGCAACGCTCACACGAAACCAGGGTGGGGACCGCAGCCTTCCACTGCGACCGGCGGTGGCGCGTGTTGCTGCGCGACATCTTCCGCTTCGGAACAGCCACGGCTACTTCTCCTGCTTCTCGTCGACGCCCGCTTCGCCAGCGCCGCTCATCTCGTCCTTCTCGCCGTCCTGGATGGTCCCGGCGAGTCCCTGCAATGCCGCCCAACGAATGTCGACGGCGTCATGGTGGTGGTCCGGGTCGTCCGCGAGCCGCACCCCGCACTGGGAGCACAAGCCCGGACAGTCGTCCTGGCACACCGGCTGCATCGGCAGTGCGAGCACCACCGCATCACGCAGCACAGGCTCGAGGTCGAACATGCCGTCCTCGAGAAAGAGCCTGCTCTCGTCTTCCTCGGCGTCGTCGGCCGGCTCCGCGGTGCGGCCCCGGTCGTCGGCGTCAGGGTACGAGAACATCTCCTGGAAATCCGCGTCGAGCTCCAGCTCTAGCGGCTCCAGACACCTTACGCACTCCCCCTCGGCCGATGCACGGGCGGTGCCTGTGACAAGCACCCCTTCCATGACCGACTCAAGGCGGATCTCCAGCTGGACCGGGGCGCCCTGCGGCACTCCGATGACCCCTTCGATACCGAAGGGGCTCGGCGGACCGGGCGCCTCGATCTCACGGGTCAGCCGTTGCAGCGCACCGGGACGCCGACCCAGCTCGTGCGTGTCGAACACGAGAGGGTTGCGGTGGTCAAGGCGAGCACTCAGGGCTTTTCCTGCTTTCGAATCCTGGAAGTCCATAAGGAGGGGGCCGCCTCATCCCGTGCCCCAGATGCGAGGCCTGGGTGGGCAGCCGAAGTCGCGGACGTATGCGCGACCGAAGAGCCAGGATACTTGACCTTTCGCTCTCGGCCCAATCCGGTCCTGGCCCGCCCTCAGCGCCCCTGCTCGTACCGGCGCAGCTGCTCGGCGCTGATCATGGTCGTGTCGAAGAGGCTGGCCTCCTCCAGCACCGCGGGCGCCTCGTACGGGGGCTGCTGCGGCTCCTGCGACTGCTGGGGCTGCTCGTAGCTCTGCTGGGCGTACCCGTACTGGTGCTGGTCCTGGTGCTGGTACGCGTAGGGGTCCTGCTGGCCGTACGGCTGCTGGTAGGCGTACTGGTCCTGCTGCTGGTACCCGTACGGGTCGGGCTGGTGCTGGGGCTGCTGGGGCTGCTGCTGCGCGTACGCGGGCTGCTGGGCCGGGACCGGCGGGGCCTGCGGCGGCTGCTGCGGGGGCGCCGGGGCGGCGGCCGGTCCCGCGAGGTCCGCGAGGTACTCCGCGTCGGTGGTGTGCCCCTGCGGGGCGGCGGCATCGCCGAGGGCGCCCAGCTCGTCGGCCGGGGCGCGGCCGTGCAGGGTCTGGCGGCCGCGGCCGACCGCCTCCAGGGTCTTGGCGAGGACCGCCTCGAAGGCGCCGAGCTTGGCGTCCACGTACGCGTCGGCGTTGCGGCGGAGCGTCTCGGGGTCGTGGCTGCGCTCGGGGGCGTCCTCGTCCTCGTACCCGTTCTCATCGAGACCAGGGCCGGTGCCGAGGAGCTTCTCGCGGCCGCGGCCGACCGAGCCGAGGGTCTTGGTGAGGACGACCTCGAAGTTGGCGAGCTTGCTGTCCACGTAGTCGTCGGCCTCGATACGGACCTCCTCGGCGGCCTGGCGGGCCTCGGCGAGGATGCGCTCGGCCTCGCCCTGGGAGCGGCGGGCCACCTCCGTGTCGGAGATCAGGGAGCCGCGCTCGGCGTGCGCGGACTCGATGATCCGCTCGGCCTCCTGGCGGGCCTGCTCGACCAGCTGCTCGCGGCCGCCGATCAGCTCCTGGGCCTGTGCGAGGGAGCCGGGCAGGGCCTGGCGCACCTCTTCGAGCATCGAGAGCAGATCGGCGCGGTTGACCACGCACGAGGCCGACATGGGCATGGACCGGGCGCTGCCGACCGCCTGGACGATCTCGTCGATCTTCTTCTGCACGTCCACCGTGTGCTCGCCACTCTCTACAGCTGGTTGGGAGACGGACGGGACGACTGTAAGGCCGACGGGCGCCCGCCCGACACCGGATGACGGGCTGTCAGCGGATCGGCTGAAAGGTCACTTCTTGCCCAGGCGTTCGACGAGTGCCTCGTGGACCACCGGCGGCAGCAGGTGGGCGACGTCGCCGCCCCAGGCGGCGACCTCCTTGACCAGCGAGGAGGAGAGGAAGCTGTAGGTGGGATTGGTCGGGATGAACAGCGTCTCGACGCCCGAGAGGCCGTTGTTCATCTGGGCCATCTGGAGTTCGTAGTCGAAGTCGCTGACCGCGCGCAGGCCCTTGACGATGGCCGGGATGTCGCGCTGCTTGCAGAAGTCGACGAGGAGGCCGCGGAAGGACTCGACCTCCACGTTGCCGAAGTCGGCCGTGACCTGGCGGATCAGGTCGATCCGCTCCTCGATCTCGAACAGGCCCTTCTTCGACTGGTTGATCATCACCCCGACGTGCACGACGTCGTACAGCTTGGAGGCGCGGGCGATGATGTCGAGGTGTCCATTGGTGATGGGGTCGAAAGACCCCGGACAGACGGCGCGGCGCAACGTGAGTCCCTCGCTCTCCGGTCCGGTCATGGCGCGATCACTGAGTCGTCGCACGTAGAGGCGGCGCGACCGTACCAAAACGTTCCCTCGCCGTAGCGACGGGACCTGAGGGGCTCGAAACCCTCCGGCCAGCCGAATTCTCCGCCTCTTGTACTGCGTTCAACGGTGACGAGCGCATCCTCGGTGAGCCAGCCCTCCGAGCGGAGTGTGAGCAGTATCTCCCGAAGATCGTCATCGCTGACGGCGTACGGCGGATCGAGGAAGACCAGGTCGTACGGCGCGGTGGGCGCCCCCTGCTGGACGATCTGGGCGGCTTTGCCCGCCCGTACCTCGGCGCCGGGCAGGGCGACCGCCTTCACGTTCTCCCTGATGGTGCGGGCGGCCCTGGCGTCCGCCTCGACGAGCAGGGTGTGCGCGGCGCCCCGGGAGAGCGCTTCGAGGCCCACGGCGCCGGAGCCCGCGTACAGATCGAGCACGCGCGCCCCGTCGAGCGTGCCCTGGAGGGCCTGCCAGGTGGAGAAGAGGCCCTCGCGCGCGCGGTCGGACGTGGGGCGGGTGCCGTTCCCTGGCGGGACGGCGAGGCGCCGTCCGCCGGCCGCACCGGCGATCACGCGGGTCATCTGAGTCCTTCTGCTTGGGCGGTGGTCCCTCCACGATATGGCGTACGGGGCGTCAGCCCTTGTCGAGGTACTGCTCGCGCTCGGCGTCGAGCAGGGCGTCCAGGGCGGTGCGCAGCTCCGGCAGGTGCTCCAGGGCGGGGTCCTTGGCGACGACCGTGACGGCCTCCTCGCGGGCGGCGGCGATGATCTCCTCGTCCTCGATGACCGCGAGCATGCGCAGGGAGGAGCGCACCCCCGACTGGGCCTGGCCGAGCACATCGCCCTCGCGGCGCTGCTCCAGGTCGATGCGGGACAGCTCGAAGCCGTCGAGGGTGGAGGCGACGGCGCCCAGGCGGGCGCGGGCGGGGCTCGCCTCGGGCATGTCGGTGACCAGCAGGCACAGCCCGGGGGCCGAGCCCCGGCCGACGCGGCCGCGCAGCTGGTGCAGCTGGGAGACGCCGAAGCGGTCGGCGTCCATGATGACCATGGCGGTGGCGTTCGGGACGTTCACCCCGACCTCGATGACCGTCGTGGCGACCAGGACCTGGGTCTCGCCGGCGGCGAAGCGGCGCATCACGGCGTCCTTGTCGTCGGGCTGCATGCGGCCGTGCAGGACCTCGACCCGCAGGCCGCTCAGGGGTCCCCGGGCGAGCTGCTCGGCGACGTCGAGGACGGCGAGCGGGGGCCGCTTCTCGGCGGCGGCCTCTTCCTCCGTCTTCCCCTTGGCCTTCTTGGGGTCCTCCTCCTCGTCGCCGATGCGCGGGCAGACCACGTACGCCTGGTGGCCCTTCTCCACCTCTTCGCGCACGCGCTCCCACGCGCGGGCGAGGAAGTGGGGCTTGTCCTGGGCGGGCACGACATGGCTGGCGATCGGCGAGCGCCCGGCGGGGAGCTGGTCCAGGACGGAGGTCTCCAGGTCTCCGAAGACCGTCATCGCCACCGTGCGGGGAATGGGCGTGGCCGTCATGACCAGCAGGTGCGGGGGCTGCTTGCCCTTGCCGCGCAGGGCGTCGCGCTGCTCCACGCCGAAGCGGTGCTGCTCGTCCACGACGACCAGGCCGAGGTCGTGGAACTGCACCTTGTCCTCGATCAGCGCGTGGGTGCCGATGACGATGCCGGCCTCGCCGGTGACCAGGTCGAGCAGGGCCTGGCGGCGCGCGGCGGTGCCCATGGAGCCGGTGAGCAGCGTGACCTTGGTGGCCTGCTCCGCGCCGCCGAGCATCCCGCCCTCGGCCAGCTCGCCCATCATCTCGACGATCGAGCGGTGGTGCTGCTGGGCGAGGACTTCGGTGGGCGCCAGCATGGCGGCCTGCCCGCCCGCGTCCACGACGGCGAGCATGGCGCGCAGGGCCACCATCGTCTTTCCCGATCCGACCTCGCCCTGGAGGAGCCGGTGCATCGGGTGCTCGGTCGCGAGGTCGTCGAAGATCTCCTTGGAGACCTTCTGCTGGCCCTCGGTGAGGGTGAAGGGCAGCTTGGCGTCGAAGGCGTCGAGGAGGCCGCCGTCCTTGGGCCTGCGGGCGACGGCGGGCAGTTGCGCGTCCGCGTACCGCCGCCTGGCCAGGGCTACTTGGAGGACGAACGCCTCGTCCCACTTCAGGCGGTCGCGGGCGGTGGCGATGTCCGCCTTGGAGTGCGGCCGGTGGATCTTCAGAAGCGCTTCGGGGAGCGGGATCAGGGCGCGGCCCTCCCTGAGGGCGGGCGGCAGCGGGTCGAGGGCCTCCTGGGCGCTGGGCAGGACCGTCTCGACGGACTTGGCGATCTTCCAGGACTCCAGCTGCTTGCAGGCCGGGTAGATCGGGATGAGCGCGCCCGCCCAACTGTCCACCGCGTCCGGGTCGCCGCCCCGCAGCAGTTCGTACGCGGGATGGGCGAGCTGGAGGCGGTGGTTGAAGACGGAGACCTTGCCCGCGAACATCGCGCGGGTGCCGGGCAGCAGGTCCGTGTGCGGCTTGTGGACGCCGCGGCCGAAGAAGACCAGGCGCAGCTCGCCGCTGCCGTCGGTGATGGTGACTTCGAGGCGCTGGCCCTGGCCGCGGGGCGCCTTGGACGACGCGAAGGTGTGCAGGCGCGCGCTCGCGACCTGGGCGACCACCGTGACGTGCTCGTCCAGGGGGAGGTCGGCGAGGCGGGTCAGCTCGCCCCGCTCGGCATACCGCCGGGGGTAGTGGTGCAGGAGGTCGCCGACCGTGTGCAGGTCGAGGTGCTCGGCCATCACCTTCGCGGTGGCGGGACCGACCACTTTCTTCAGGGGTTCTTCGAGCGCAGGCACGAGATCCATTGCACACCACGCCACTGACAATCCGCCGCAGGTCCCCCGAACCGCTGGTCAGCGGGGCTACTCCACGCCGATCAGCATCAGCGCCGCCT
Source organism: Streptomyces sp. NRRL S-920 (assembly GCF_000717945.1). Classification (NCBI taxonomy): domain Bacteria; kingdom Bacillati; phylum Actinomycetota; class Actinomycetes; order Kitasatosporales; family Streptomycetaceae; genus Streptomyces; species Streptomyces sp. NRRL S-920. The sequence continues at coordinate 35,685 of NZ_JODF01000032.1, read as the reverse complement.
GGCGGCCGCCGCGGTAGACGACCGTGTCGACGGCGAGATACGTCTCGCGTACGTGCTTCTCCAGCCGCCCGGCGACGGCGTCGGGCACGGACTCGCCGAGTACGAGCGTGACCATCTCGCCGCCCGCCGAGAGCATGCGGTCGAGGACCGAGGTGGCGGTGTGGGCGACCTCCGAGCCGATCACCGCGACGTCGCCGTCGATGAGGCCGAGGACGTCGCCGGCCTGGCAGATGCCCGCCATGGTCCACGACTGGCGCTCGGCGACGGCCAGTTCGCCGTAGCGGGTCGCGCCGGCCGCCGAGGTCATGGCGACGACGTCCTCGTCGAAGCGGCGGTCCGGCGCGTGCACGGCGAGGGCCGCGATGCCCTGGACCGCGGAGCGGGTGGGGATCAGGGCGACGCGCACGCCTTCCGTCCTGGCCTGTTCCGCCGCGGCGGCGGCGGTGTGGCGCAGCTCGGCGTCGTTGGGCAGGAGCACCACTTCGCGCGCGTGCGCCCGCCGGATGGCGTCGACCAGCTCGCCGCTCGCGGGCGGCTCCCCCACGCGCGTGGGGACGGTGGTCGCCCCGGCCTCGGCGTACAGCTCGGCGAGGCCTTCTCCGGGCACGACGGCGACGATGCCTCTCTGCGTACGTTCGCGGGGAGGCTGCGCGGTGGTGTGCGCGTCGCCCGCTCCGAAGTGGGTGATGCGGATGCGGTGCGGCCTGCCCGCCTCGACGCCCGCCTCGACGGCGGCTCCCGCGTCGTCGACGTGGACGTGGACGTTCCAGAGCCCGTCGCCGCCGACCACGACGAGCGAGTCGCCCAGCCGGTCGAGCCGGGCCCGCAGCCGGGCGACCGCGCTGTCGTCGGCCTCCAGGAGGTAGATCACCTCGAAGGCGGGCCCGCCGCTCTCCGCCGGCAGGTCCTCGCACTCGGCGTCCTCCACGCGCGCGTGGCTGTTGTCGGAGGGCTTGCGGGACACCGTCTCGCCGGACAGGGCCCCCACGAGCGCCCCGAGCACCGCGACGAGGCCGCGTCCGCCCGCGTCCACCACCCCCGCGCGCCCGAGGACCGCGAGCTGCCCGGGCGTCGCGTCGAGAGCCGCGCAGGCGCCGTCGTACGCGGCCCTGGCCACCGTCCCGCAGTCGGCGTCCCCGGCCTCCTCTGCCGCCGCTGCCGCCGCGGTGGCCACCGTCAGGACGGTGCCTTCGACCGGGTGCGCGACCGCCTCGTACGCGGACTCCGCGGCCCGTCGCAGTGCCCGCTCCAGGGTCCGTCCGTCGGCGTGATCTGCCTCACTGGCAGCCTTACTGGCAGCCTCACTGGCACTCTCGCGGCCGGAGTCGACAGAGCCATCGGGGCCGCCGAGGACCTGAGCCATGCCCCGCAGGAGCTGCGAAAGGATCGTGCCCGAGTTCCCGCGGGCCCCGATGAGCGCCCCGTGCGCCATCGCGCGCACGGTCTGCGCCAGTGAGGGGAGGGCCGGGTCGTGCCCGGTGAAGGCCGCGTCGACGGCCTGGGAGGCCGCCTCCACGGTCAGGTAGAGGTTCGTTCCGGTGTCCCCGTCCGCGACCGGGTAGACGTTGATGGAGTCGATCTCCTCGCGGGCCCTGCCGAGGGCGTCCAGAGCCAGTCGGCACCAGGCGCGCACCGCGACCGCGTCGAGGTTCTGCGGCACCTGTTCGCCTCCTTGACCATCCGGAATGGACGCAGCGTAGACCCGGGGTGAACACGGGGCCCGGGGCGGGGGCCGGGCGAGTCATGGTAGTTTCGTTGTACCGAAGCAGTCGTTGTATGCTGCTCCGGTTGCCCGATACTCATCGGGACATTCCTCCTGGCAACGCCACTTCGATCATTGCACTGATCTCGGCATGCCGGGATTAACCGTAAGTGCATCTGAAGTCTTTGGAGTGACCCGTGGCTGCCAACTGCGACGTCTGCGGCAAGGGGCCGGGCTTCGGCAACAACATCTCGCACTCGCACCGCCGTACGCCCCGTCGCTGGAACCCGAACATCCAGCGTGTGCGTGCCGTGGTGAGCGGGACGCCGAAGCGGCTCAACGCCTGCACCTCGTGCATCAAGGCCGGCAAGGTCTCGCGCTGACGTCAGCGCGGCCACCTAGCTGGTTGCTGAATCAGCCGGTTCCCCTTCGGGGGAGCCGGCTTTTTCGTATGCCCGCGCGCGTGGGCGCCTGGCAGAATCCGGCGGTGCGCTTCGGCATCCTCGGCCCCCTCGACATCCGCTCCCGCGACGGCCTCCCCGTGGACCCCGGCGGGCCGCGCCCCCGCGCGCTGCTGACCCTGCTGCTCCTGGACGCGGGCCGTGCCGTCTCCCGGGAGCGGCTGATCCATGGGCTCTACGGGGACGAGCCGCCGACAGGCGCGTCGAACGCCCTTCAGTCGCAGATCTCCCGGCTGCGCAGGCGTCTGGGTCTTGAGATCGAGGCCGTCCCGCCGGGCTACCGCCTCGCCGTCTCCCCCGAGGACGTCGACCTCCACCGCTTCGAGCGGCTCTCCCGTGAGGGGCGCCGCGCGCTCGGCTCCGGGGACCCTCGCGGCGCCGCCGCTCTCCTGGGGGAAGCGCTCGGCCTGTGGCGGGGGCCCGCCGTCGCCGATCTTCCGGACGCCCTCGGTCTCGTGGCCCGCCTCGACGAGCTGCGGCTGGCCGCCGTACAGGACCGCGTCGAGGCGGATCTCGCGCTGGGCGGCGGCCACGGCCTCGTGCCGGAGCTGCGGGAGCTGATCGCCGGGCACCCGCTGAGCGAGCGGCTGCACGCCCAGCTGATGCGGGCGCTCCACGCGTCGGGGCGGACCGCGGAGGCGCTCACCGCCTACGAGGACGCGCGCCGCGTCCTCGCCGACGAGCTGGGCGCCGACCCCTCCGCCGAGCTGTCCGCGCTCCACCTGGAGCTGCTCCAGGGCCAGGAGCCGGCCCGGCAGCGGGGTGTGCCCGCGCAGCTGACCCGGTTCATCGGGCGGGCCGACGAGCTGACGCGGATCGGCGCCCTGCTGACCGGGGCGCGGCTCGTGACGCTGACCGGACCGGGCGGCGCGGGCAAGACGCGGCTGGCCATCGAGGCCGCCAGGGCGCTGCCCGACGTCTGCTACGTAGAGCTGGCCCCGCTGGCCGACGGGGCCCAGGTGACGTACGCGATCCTCTCCGCGCTCGGGGTGCGCGACGGTTTCCGCGCGGCGGGCGGTGACACCACCGAGCGGCTGCTGTCCGCCCTGCACGGCCGTGAGCTGCTGCTCGTCCTGGACAATTGCGAGCACCTGATCGACGAGGCGGCCCGGGTCGCCGCGCTCCTGCTCGGGGCCTGCCCCGGGGTGCGTGTCCTTGCCACCAGCCGGGAGGGGCTCGGGATCACCGGCGAGGTCCTGTGGGCGGTGCCGCCGCTGGCCGCCGAGCCCGCGGCGCGGCTCTTCGCGGACCGGGCGGCCGCCGTACGGCCCGACCTGGAAAGCCCCGCCGACGGGGACGGCGTACGGCTCGTCGGGGAGATCTGCGCGGCCCTCGACGGGCTCCCGCTCGCCATCGAGCTGGCCGCCGCCCGGCTGCGCACCCTCACCCTGGACGAGCTGGCCGCCCGCCTCGGCGACCGCTTCCGGCTGCTCTCGCGGGGCGACCGCACGAAGGCGCCCCGGCACCGCACCCTGCACGCGGTCGTCGAGTGGAGCTGGGAGCTGCTCGACGACGAGGAGCGGGAGCTGGCCCGGCGGCTCACGGTGTTCTCCCAAGGCGCCACCCCGGAGGCCGTGCAGGCCGTCTGCGGGGTCCCGTATCCGGAGGACCTGCTCGCCTCGCTCGCGGAGAAGTCGTTCCTGGACGTGGCCGACGGGCGGTACGGCATGCTGCGGACCATTCACGCGTTCTGTGCCCGGCAGCTGTCCGACGCGGGCGAGGAGGACCGGCTACGGGATGCTCACGCCAGGTACTTCCTGGACCTCGCCGAGCGCGCCGAACCGCGGCTGCGCGGGCGCGAGCAGCTGCCGTGGCTGGCGAGGCTCGCTGCCGAGCGCGGCAATCTGGACGCCGCGCTGCGCCACCTGACCCGCGCCGACCCGCGGGGCGGGCTGCGGATGATGGCGGCGCTCTCCTGGTTCTGGCGGCTGCGCGGCCTCTACGGAGAGCGCACGGTCCTGGCCCGCGACCTGCTCGACGCGGTGGGCTCCGAACCTCCGGAGGGGCTCGGCGAGGAGTACGTCCTGTGTGTGATCAACACGATCGCCGGTGACGGCGCCGACCCCGCGGAACCGGACCGCCTCGCGCGCGCGGACGGTCTGCTGGCGGCGCTTGCGGGGCCTTTGCGGCTGCCGTACCTGGTAGTGCTCTGGTCGGTGGCGGGCGGGCCCGCGCGCGCCATGGAGGACCGGGTGCGGTCCCAGGTCGGCGACCACCCCTGGGGGGTGGCCCTCCTCGACCTCGGGCAGGGCTTCCAGGAACTGTTCGCGGGCCGCGCCGACGCGTCCGAAGCGGCGTTCACCCGCGCTCTCGCGGGCTTCCGTACGACCGGTGACCGCTGGGGCATGGCCAACTGCCTGGATCCGCTGGGGATGTTCGCCGACTGGCGTGGCGAGCGCGATCTGGCTCTTCGGCGCCTGGACGAAGGCCTTACGCACGTAGGCGAGTTGGCGGCGCCCGAGGAGACCGCCGATCTGCTGCACCAGCGCGGCACGGTCCTGCTGCACGCCGGTGACTTCGAGGCGGCCGCCGCGCACTACACGCGCTCCGCCGCCCTCGCCCGCGCCACGGGCGTGCCCGACAAGGTGGCGACCGCGCGGCGCGGCCTCGGGGACGTGGCGCGGCTGTCCGGGGACACGGCACGCGCGCGTGAGCACTACGAAGCGGCTCTGGAGGCGTGCGCCGCCAACTGGTTCAGCCTGGGGCAGAGTGTGCGGATCCTGGTGGGCCTCGGCCGTACCGCGCTCGCCGAGTCCCGCCCGGAGGAGGCCGCCGACTGGCTCGGGCAGGCCCGCGGCCTCGCCTCGGGCACCGGTGAACTGGCCGAGGTCGCCGAGGCGCTGGCGGCCGTCGCGGCCGGCCCGGAGGACGCCGCCAGGCTCCTCGGTGCCGCCCACGGCCTGCGCGGCACGCTGATCGCCGGCGACCCCGACGTCGTACCCGTAGAGCGGTCCGCGCGCGAGCGGCTGTCTCCGGAGGCGTACGACAAAGCCTTCGGACAGGGCCGGGAGCTGCGGTCAGCGGCGGTGCGGGAGGCGGTAAGCGAACGGTAGGCGGACGGTCAGCGGCGGCCTCGAAGCTTCCTGGCATGACGACAGCGACGCACACCACACGGACCCCCGCCCACAGCCTCGCCCATCTGAACGTCCTGATCTCCGGCGCCAGCGTCGCGGGCCCGGCTCTGGCCCTGTGGCTCTCCCGCTACGGAGCGCGCGTCACCGTCCTGGAGAAGGCGCCCGCCCTGCGCGAGGGCGGCTTCGCCGTCGACTTCCGTGGCGACGTGCACCGCACCGTGCTCCGGCGGATGGGCATCTGGGGCGAGGTCCACCGCCGCCAGACGCACATGGGCCGACAGACCCTCGTCGAGGCCGACGGCAAGGAGCGGGTGGATCTGCCCGCGTTCCTGATGAGCGGCGATGTGGAGATCTTCCGCGGCGATCTCTCCACGATCCTGTACGAGCGCACCCGGGACCACGTGGAGTACGTCTTCGGAGACTCCATCGCCTCCCTGAGCGAGGACTCCGCAGGCATCGACGTGACCTTCGACCACGGCGCGCCCCGCCGCTTCGACCTCGTCGTCGGCGCAGACGGACTGCACTCGAACACCCGCCGTCTGGTCTTCGGCGACGAGGCGCCGTACCTGCGGTTCCTCGGCTACTACGTGGCCGGCTTCCAGATCCCCAACCACCTCGGGCTCGACCGCACCGCCCGCATCTACAGCGAGCCCGGCCGCACCCTCATGATCAGCAACTATGACGGCGACCCCGAGCGGGCGGGCGCGGCCCTGGTCTTCGGGTCCGAGCGGCTCGACTACGACCGCCACGACACCGCCGAGCAGAAGAGGATCCTCGCCCAGAGGTTCGCGGGCCTGGGCTGGACGCACGCGGCGCGGGCCCTGGAAGCCCTTGAGAGCGCCGAGGAGCTGTATTTCGACGCCATCGCGCAGATCCACGTCGACCGGCTCTCCAGGGGGCGTGTGGTGCTCCTGGGGGACGCCGGGTACGGCGCCACGATGGGCGGCATGGGCACGGGCACGGCGCTGGTCGGCGCGTACGTCCTGGCCGGGGAGCTGGCGGCCGCGCGCGGCGACCACCGGGCCGGTTTCGCCGCGTACGAGGCGGAGATCCGCGACTACGCCACGGGCTGCCAGAAGATCTCGGGCAACGCGGGCCCCTTCCTGGCCCCGCCCTCGGAGAAGAAGATCCGCAGCCGCGACCGCGTCTACCGGCTGCTCGGCTCCCGCCTGCTCGCGGGCTTCTTCAAGAGGCTGACGGAGAAGGCCGCGAGCGACCTCGCGCTCAAGGAGTACGTCCTTGAGCCCTCCGCCGCCTACGCCTCCCTGAACCGCCAGCCGTGATCGACCGGGCCGATCCCGCCGCCGAGTGCGAACCCGGCGGCGATCGCCCCGGTCACGTACTCCTTGGCCGCCGCCACCGCCCCCGGCACGCTCTGCCCCTTCGCCAGCTGCGCCGCGATCGCGCTCGCGAGGGTGCAGCCGGTGCCGTGCGTGTGGCGGTTGTCGTGGCGCGGGGCGCGCAGCACGTACTCCTCGGAGCCGTCGGTGAGCAGGTCCACGGCGTCACCCCGCAAGTGGCCGCCCTTGATGAGCACCCACTTCGGGCCGTACGCGAGGACGGCGGCGGCCGCGCGGCGCATTTCGTCCTGAGAGGTGACCTCGATGCCGGTGAGCTGGGTGACCTCGTCGAGATTGGGTGTGGCGACCGTCGCCACCGGCAGCAGCCTCGTCCGTACGGAGTCCAGGGCGGACGCCGCGAGCAGCGAGTCGCCGTGCTTGGAGACGCCGACCGGGTCGACGACGGCGGGCGCGTCCGTGCCCGCGAGCAAGTCGGCGACGGTCTCGACCAGTTCGGCCGACGCGAGCATGCCGGTCTTCACGGCCTGTACGCCGATGTCGTCGACGACGCTGCGGTACTGATCCCGCACCGCCTGGGCCGGAAGCGCCCAAAAGCCCTGCACGCCCAGGGAGTTCTGGGCGGTGACGGCCGTGACGACGCTCATGCCGTGCGTGCCGAGGGCGAGCATCGTCTTCAGGTCGGCCTGGATGCCCGCCCCGCCCCCGGAGTCGGATCCGGCGACGGTGAGCACCCGCGGCGGCGCGGTCACTCGCTCACCCCGGGGCCCGCGTCGCCCGGGTCGGCGTTGTCCCCGAAGTGGTCCCAGCCCTTGCTGGTCCAGGGCGCGCCGTCCACGGTCACCTGGGGCAGGGCCGAGGGGTTGAGGACCTCGCCGATGACCTTCCAGCGGGCGGGCAGCTTCACGTCGGGCGGGAACGTCGCCACGATCGCGTGGTCCTCACCGCCGTTGAGCACCCACTGGAGGGGGTCGACGCCGACGGCCTGGCCGATGTCGTTCATCTGGGAGGGCACGTCGACGCTCCCGGAGCGGATGTCGATGCGCACCTTGCTCGACTCGGCGATGTGCCCGAGGTCGGCGATGAGCCCGTCACTGACGTCCGTCATGGAGGTCGCGCCGAGCCCGGCGGCGGCCGGGCCCGCGTGGTAGGGCGGCTCGGGCCTGCGGTGGGCCTCCACGAAGGCGCGCGGCGAGCGGAAGCCGCGGGAGAGCACCGCGTGCCCGGCGGCGGACCAGCCCAGCCAGCCAGTGACGGCGACGACGTCGCCCGGCTGGGCGCCCGCGCGCGTGACCGGCTCGTGGTTGCGCAGATCACCGAGCGCGGTGATCGCGACGGTGATGGTGTCGCCGCGGACGACATCGCCGCCCACCACGGCCGCGCCGGCGACCTGGCACTCGTCCCTGAGGCCGTCCATCAGCTCGGTGGGCCAGCTGGCGGGCAGCTCGGCGGGCACCACGAGGCCGAGCAGGAGCGCGGTCGGCACGGCCCCCATGGCCGCGATGTCGGCGAGGTTCTGCGCGGCGGCCTTGCGGCCCACGTCGTAGGCGGTGGACCAGTCGCGGCGGAAGTGCCGCCCCTCCAGGAGGATGTCGGTGCTCGCCACGACCCTGCGGTCCGGAGCGGACACGACCGCGGCGTCGTCGCCAGGGCCGAGCCGTACGGCCGGAGTGGAGGTGAGCCGCGAGGTGAGCTCTCTGATGAGCCCGAACTCCCCCAACTCGCCCACGGTTCCCTTCACCGAGTCTCACCATGCCCTTTCACGCCGACCGGTCCCCGGTCGCGAGCCGTCACTGTCGTCGGTACGGTCGACGTGACCGTCGACGTCTGCTGTCCGTCCGCCACGATGTGCGCGCCACAGCCCGCCCGGGTCTCCCCGTGGCGCGCGGCGACGCGGTACCGTGGCGTCCCTTCTCCCCACATGATCCTCGTGGCCGCCCTGGAGGTTCCGTGGTACAGGCGTACATCCTGATCCAGACCGAGGTCGGCAAGGCGTCGACCGTCGCCGAGCTGATCGGCAAGATCCCGGGGGTGATCCAGGCCGAGGACGTGACCGGCCCCTACGATGTCATCGTGCGCGCGCAGGCGGACACGGTGGACGCGCTCGGCCGCATGGTGGTCGCCAAGGTCCAGCAAGTGGACGGCATCACCAGAACCCTGACCTGCCCGGTCGTGCACTTGTAGCCCCCGTCTACCCTGGCCCGGTGAACACCCTTCGTCTCCGGCGCCGCTGCCTCGCAGGAACGGCCGCCCTCGCCATGTCGATCACGACGGCGGCTTGCTCAGCTACGGACGACGAGGCGTCAGTGGCGGTTCCGTCCCCGGACGCGAAGGCCGCGAGGCTCTGCCGGGACCTGCACGCACAGCTCCCGAAGGAGATCGACGGGCTGGCGCGCACCGACCCCGGGCCGAAGTCCGAACTGACCGCCGGGTGGGGAGACCCGGCGATCATACTGCGCTGCGGCGTGGCCCGGCCCCCGGAGATGATCGACCCCGCCTACGCCGGGCAGAACGGCGTGCGGGTGAACGGCGTCGCCTGGCTCCTCCAGAAGCGCGACGACGGGTCGTACACGTTCACCACGGGGGCGCGGCTGGCCTACGTCGAGGTGACGCTCCCCGAGGAGCGGACGGGGGACGGCCTCGGCCCGCTCACGGACTTCGCCGCCCCCATCAAGAAGACGATCCCGAAGGGCATCGCCTGAGCCCGTAGGGGTGCGTCAGCGCAGGCCCGTGGAGCGGTTCAGCGCCGCCTGGATGAGGCGGTCCACCAGCTCCGCGTAGCCGACGCCGCTCTTCTCCCACATCTGCGGGTACATCGAGATGGGCGTGAAGCCCGGCATCGTGTTGATCTCGTTGATCACGAACCGGCCGTCCTCCGTGAGGAAGAAGTCCGCGCGCACCAGGCCCTCGCAGGACGCCGCCTCGAACGCCTCGACCGCGAGCCGCTGGATCTCCGCGGTCTGCTCGGGCGTCAGCGGCGCGGGCACGATGCCGGGGGTCGAGTCGATGTACTTGGCGTCGAAGTCGTAGTAGTCGTGCGTCTGCACCGGCGGGATCTCGGCCGGGACGCTCGCCCGGGGGCCGTCCTCGAACTCCAGGACGCCGCACTCGATCTCGCGGCCGCGCAGCAGCGCCTCGACGAGGATCTTCGGGTCGTGGCGCTGCGCCTCGGCGATCGCCTCGTCGAGGCCCTCGAAGGAGTCGACCTTCGTGATGCCGATCGAGGAGCCCGCGCGCGCGGGCTTGATGAACAGCGGCCAGCCGTGCTCGCCCGCGAAGTCCGCGATGCGCCGGCGGGCGCCCGCCTCGTCCTGGCTCCACTCGCGCGGGCGGATCACCAGGTAGGGGCCGACGTTCAGTCCGAAGGACGTGAAGATCCGCTTCATGTAGTCCTTGTCCTGGCCGACGGCCGAGGAGAGGACACCCGAGCCCACGTAGGGCACACCGGAGAGTTCGAGCAGCCCCTGGAGGGTGCCGTCCTCTCCGTAGGGACCGTGCAGCATCGGGAAGACGACGTCGACGTCGCCGAGCGCCTTGGGCACGGAGCCCGGCTCGCTGTAGACGACCTCGCGGTTGCCGGGGTCGAGCGGCAGCACGACGCCGCCCTCCACGGAGTCGGCGAGTTCGGCGACGTTCGGCATCTTGCGGTCGGTGATGGCCATCCGCTCGGGCTCGTCCGCCGTGAGCGCCCAACGGCCGTCGGTGGTGATGCCGATGGGCAGGACGTCGTACTTGGTGCGGTCCAGGGCGCTCAGGATGGCGCCGGCCGTCACCACGGAGATGCCGTGCTCCGAGCTGCGGCCGCCGAAGACGACGGCCACACGCGGCTTGCGGAGCGGCTGCGCACCGCTCGACTCGGGGCGCGGCTCAGGGCTCTGGGGGAGGTTCTCGCTGCTCATATCGCGTTGAGCGTACCCGCTGCCCGAAAAACAGTCAGCGACGCTCGGGCTTGGCGCTGCGCGACATCAACTCCTTGAGAGCCACCACCGGAGGCGTGCCGTCGTGCACGATGCCGACGACGGTCTCCGTGATCGGCATGTCGACGCCGTGCCTGCGGGCCAGATCCAGCACGGACTCACAGGACTTGACGCCCTCGGCGGTCTGCTTGGTGACCGCGATGGTCTCCTCCAGCGTCATGCCCTTGCCGAGGTTGGTGCCGAAGGTGTGGTTGCGCGACAGCGGCGAGGAGCAGGTGGCCACGAGGTCACCGAGGCCCGCGAGACCGGAGAAGGTCAGCGGGTCGGCGCCCATGGCGAGCCCGAGGCGAGTGGTCTCGGCCAGGCCGCGCGTGATGAGCGAGCCCTTGGCGTTGTCGCCGAGGCCCATGCCGTCCGCGATGCCGACGGCGAGCCCGATGACGTTCTTGACGGCGCCGCCCAGCTCGCAGCCGACGACGTCGGTGTTGGTGTACGGGCGGAAGTACGGCGTGTGGCAGGCCTTCTGCAAGCGCTGGGCGACGGCCTCGTCCTCGCAGGCGACCACCGCGGCAGCGGGCCGGCGCGCGGCGATCTCACGGGCGAGGTTGGGTCCGGTGACGACGGCGACGCGGTCGGCCGGGACCTTCGTGACGTCCGTGATGACCTCACTCATCCGCATCGCGGAGCCCAGCTCGACGCCCTTCATGAGGGAGACGAGGACGGTCTCGGGGGCCAGCAGCGGCGCCCACTCGGCGAGGTTCCCGCGCAGCGTCTGCGAGGGCACGGCGAGGACGGTGAAGTCGGCGCCCGCGGCGGCCTCGGCGGCGTCCGTGGTGGCCCTCAGGTTCTCCGGGAGCTCGACGCCGGGGAGGTAGTCCGGGTTGGTCCGCGTGGAGTTGACCGCGTCGGCGAGTTCGGCGCGGCGGCCCCACAGGGTGACGTCGCACCCCGCGTCGGCGAGCACCATGCCGAAGGCCGTACCCCAGGAGCCCGTTCCGAAGACGGCGGCCTTCACCGGGGCTGCCGCGTTCACGGGGTTCGTCACTTGCTGTCCTCCGAGGTGTTCTGCGGGGTGTCCTGTGGTGTGCCCGGTGGTGTGCCCTGTGCCGTGCTCCGCTGCGCCTTGCGGGCCTCGGCCTTGCGGCGCTGCTCCAGCCGTGCCCTGCGCGGGTCGTACGGCACGTCGGGGGCCTTCTCGCCCCGGATCTCCTCAAGGAGTTCGGTGATCGCGGCCATGATGGCCTCGGTCGCCTCGCGGAGCACCTCGGGCGTCGGCTCCTTGTCGTAGAAGCGCGACAGGTCGACGGGTGCCCCGGCCTTCACCTGAAGGGTCTTGCGCGGGAAGAGGGAGGGCTTCTTGCTGTACGGCGGCAGGGCGAGGTTGGCGCCCCACTGGGCCACCGGGATCACCGGGCACTTGGTCTCCAGAGCGACCCGCGCGGCACCGGACTTGGCCGTCATCGGCCACATGTCGGGGTCCCTGGTGAGGGTGCCCTCGGGGTAGAAGGCGACGCACTCGCCCCGCTCGATGGCGGCGACAGCGGCGCGGAAGGCGTCGAGCGCGTTCGTCGTCTCGCGGTAGACCGGGATCTGGCCCGTGCCCTTCATGACCCTGCCGACAAAGCCGTCCTTGAAAAGGCCGTCCTTTGCCAGGAAACGCGGCACCCGGCCGGTGTTGTACTGGAAGTGTGCGTACGACAACGGGTCGATATGCGAGTTGTGATTCACCGCAGTGATGAATCCTTCGTGGGCCGGAATGTGTTCCATTCCACGCCAGTCCCGCTTGAACAGAACCACCAGCGGCGGTTTTGCGATGACCGCCGCGAGGCGGTACCAGAAGCCGATTCTGCGGCGGGACACGCAAACACCTTCCTCCATGAGCCTGGTCGGCCGCACAAGTGTCGCCCCAGGCTGCCGGTCTGTCGAGAACACCGTACGCCCGCCCAGGTATCAAGGCCCCCCAGCAGGTCACAATGGGCGCGACGACAAGGACGGAGCGCCCGTGCAGTGGACCCTGGTCATACCTCTGAAATCGCTGTCGCGCGCCAAGAGCAGGCTTACCGCCACCGCGGGCGACGGCCTGCGCCCGGGCCTGGCCCTGGCATTCGCGCAGGACACCGTGGCCGCCGCGGTGGCGTGCCCGGCGGTACGGGATGTGGCGGTCGTCACGGACGACGCCCTGGCGGGTCGTGAGCTGGCGGCGCTGGGCGCCCGTATCGTCCCCGACGAGCCGGGAGAAGGCCTGAACGCCGCCCTGCGGCACGGAACGGCGGCCGTACGCGACGGGCGCCCCGCCGCGCCCGTCGCCGCCCTGAACGCCGATCTGCCCGCGTTGCGCCCCATGGAATTGGCCCGGGCCCTTGATCGTGCCGCCCATTTCTCCCGGGCATTTCTGCCGGACGCCGCCGGAATCGGTACGACGCTGCTGACCGCGTCGGCGGGAACGGAATTGCTCCCCGCATTCGGCGCGGCGTCCCGGGCCCGCCACGCGGCGTCCGGGGCCGTGGAACTCCCGCTCGACGGCATCGATTCCGTACGCCAGGACGTGGATACCGGAGAAGACCTGCGCGCCGCCCTCGCACTGGGTGTGGGTCCGCATACCGCAAAGGCCGCCGCCCCCCTGCTCATCGCCGACTGAGTACGCTGCCCCCATGCAGGCGACCGCGTACACGTACGACTCCGAGACCCGCAGCGGCAGCGTGCTGCTCGACGACGGCACCCCCGTGCCCTTCGAGGCCCCCGCGTTCGACGCGGGCGGGCTGCGGCTGCTGCGGCCCGGCCAGCGGGTGCGGATCGAGGTCGACGGGGAGGGCGAGGCGCGCCGCATCACCCTGGTGACGCTCCAGACGTTCTGAGGCACCTGAGCGCCGGGGCCTGAGGCACCTGGGCACCGAGGCACCTGAGGGACGGCCGCGCGTGGCGCCGGTCGGACACGACGCGGGCCGGGCTCCCCCGTGGGAGTCCGGCCCGGCGCGTGAGTGCCCTGTGCCCCTACTTCTTGCGGGCGGTGGCCTTCTTGGCGGTCGTCTTGCGCGCCGTGGACTTCTTGGCGGGCGCCTTCTTGGCCGTGGCCTTCTTCGCCGGCGCCGTGGTCTTCTTCGCCGTGGCCTTCTTGGCGGGCGTGGCCTTCTTGGCGGTGGTCTTCTTGGCGGTGGCCTTCTTCGCCGTCGCCGTCGACGTGGCCTTCTTGGCGGTGGTCTTCTTCGCCGTGGCCTTCTTCGCCGTCGCCGTGGTCTTCTTGGCGGTGGTCTTCTTGGCGGCGGTGGTCTTCTTCGCGGCCGCCTTCTTGGTGGTGGCCTTCTTGGCCGCCGCCTTCTTGACCGTCGCGGAAGCACCGCCGGTCAGGCTGCCCTTGGGCGCCTTCTTGACCGCGACGTCGTTCTTGGGCAGCTTCTTCGAGCCGCTCACCAGGTCCTTGAAGCCCTGACCGGCGCGGAAGCGCGGAACGGAGGTCTTCTTGACCCGCACGCGCTCGCCCGTCTGCGGGTTGCGGGCGTAACGGGCCGGGCGGTCGACCTTCTCGAACGAGCCGAAGCCGGTGACCGAAACACGGTCCCCGCTGACCACGGCACGGACGATGGCGTCGAGTACCGCGTCGACGGCGTCGGCGGCCTGCTGGCGGCCGCCCACCTTGTCGGCAATCGCTTCTACGAGCTGCGCCTTGTTCACGTCTTCCCCTTCGGAGACATTGCCGGGAGCGAAATACTCCGGCTTTTTCGCACGTTAGGCAGATATATACCGCAAATCAAACACGAAACGGGCTAATCACCCTTGTGCCGCAACGAACTGGACCATCTCGGAGTTCCTCGAAGGCCCGTTGAGGCTTGAGGCTCAGGTGTCTTCGGGGAATCGGCCCTCGTCAGCTTCGTCGAGGGAGGCCATCAAACGCTCCAGACGCCTTGCCGCATCGGCGAGATCGTGTTTGGCCGCGGCCGTAATGACCAGCAGCTTCCGGGTCAGCGCCATCCGTACGCCCTCCGGGACTTGCAGTGCACGCACCCGTGAGTGCGCTTCCTTCAGTTGGGCCGCGACGAGGCCGTAGAGCTCGAGTTGGCTGTCGCGTCCCATGCACCGATTGTGCCATCTGGGGCGAGTTGTCGCCTCCGCAGGGGGTAACTACCGCCATCCGGTGCCCTCATGAGGGTACCCGCTCGGGCCGAGTACAAGGGGATTTCCGGCCTCTTCTTCCGTCCGGAACAAGGGAGTTGAGACCACCCGTTCAGGCCATCGGCCCCCTTTGGGGGGCAGACACGGATGTACCCCCAACCGTCCACGATTGGGGGTACATCAGGGGTGTTGCGAGGTGTTGCGAGGTGTCAGACCCGCACGGTCCGCGGCTTGTAGGCGGCGCGCTCGGACTCGTACGCGGCGATGTCCGGCTCGTTCCGCAGCGTGATGCTGATGTCGTCCAGGCCGTTCAGGAGCCGCCAGCGGGCGTTCTCGTCGAGTTCGAAGTCGGCGGTGATGCCCTGCGCCCGGACCTGGCGGTCCCGGAGGTCCACGGTGACCTCCGCCTGCGGGTCGTTCTCGGTCAGCTCCCACAGCGCATCCACGACCTGCTGGTCGAGTACCACGGTGAGCAGGCCGTTCTTCAGCGAGTTGCCGCGGAAGATGTCGGCGAAGCGGGACGAGACGACGGCCTTGAAGCCGAAGTTCTGGAGGGCCCACACGGCGTGCTCGCGCGAGGAGCCGGTGCCGAAGTCCGGTCCGGCGACCAGGACAGTGGCGCCCTGGCGCTCGGGCTTGTTGAGCACGAACTCCGGGTCCTTGCGCCAGGCCTCGAAGAGCCCGTCCTCGAAGCCGTCCCTGGTGACCTTCTTCAGCCAGTGGGCGGGGATGATCTGGTCGGTGTCCACGTTGCTGCGGCGCAGCGGGACGGCCCGGCCGGTGTGCGTGGTGAATGCTTCCATGGTTCTCAGACTCCGGCGGTCACGGGGGCGTCGGACAGGTCGGCGGGCGAGGCCAGATGGCCGGTGACCGCGGTGGCGGCGGCGACCTGCGGGGAGACCAGGTGGGTGCGGCCGCCCTTGCCCTGCCTGCCCTCGAAGTTGCGGTTGGACGTGGACGCGGAGCGCTCGCCGGGCGCCAGTTGGTCGGGGTTCATGCCCAGGCACATCGAGCAGCCCGCGTGACGCCATTCGGCACCGGCGGCGACGAAGACCTTGTCCAGGCCCTCCTCGACGGCCTGGAGGGCGACCCGGACCGAGCCGGGGACGACCAGCATCCGTACGCCGTCGGCGACTTTGCGGCCCTCGACGATGGCGGCGGCCGCGCGCAGGTCCTCGATGCGGCCGTTGGTGCAGGAACCTACGAAGACGGTGTCGACCTTGATGTCCCGCAGCGGCTGCCCCGCGGTCAACCCCATGTACTCCAGGGCCTTTTCGGCGGCGTGGCGCTCCGAAGCGTCTTCGTACGAAGCCGGGTCGGGGACCTGTGCCGAAAGCGGTGCGCCCTGGCCCGGGTTGGTGCCCCAGGTGACGAACGGCGCGAGCGTGGTGGCGTCGATGTAGACCTCGGCGTCGAAGACCGCGTCGTCGTCCGTCCGCAGGGTCTTCCAGTACGCCACCGCGGCGTCCCAGTCCTCGCCGCGAGGGGCGTGGTCGCGGCCCTCGAGGTAGTCGAAGGTGGTCTTGTCCGGGGCGATCATGCCCGCGCGGGCGCCCGCCTCGATGGACATGTTGCAGATGGTCATGCGGGCCTCCATCGAGAGCTTCTCGATGGCCGGGCCGCGGTACTCCAGGACGTAGCCCTGGCCGCCGCCGGTGCCGATCCTCGCGATGATGGCAAGGATCAGGTCCTTGGCCGTGACGTCGTCGGGCAGTTCGCCGTCGACGGTGATGGCCATGGTCTTGGGGCGGGCCATCGGCAGCGTCTGGGTGGCGAGTACGTGCTCGACCTGCGAAGTACCGATGCCGAACGCCAGCGCGCCGAACGCGCCGTGCGTGGAGGTGTGCGAGTCGCCGCACACCACGGTGGTGCCGGGCTGCGTCAGTCCCAGCTGCGGTCCCACTACGTGGACGACACCCTGCTCGACGTCGCCCAGCGGGTGCAGGCGCACGCCGAAGTCCGCGCAGTTCTTGCGCAGCGTCTCCAGCTGGGCCCGCGAGACCGGGTCGGCGATGGGCTTGTCGATGTCGAGGGTCGGGGTGTTGTGATCCTCGGTGGCGATGGTGAGGTCGAGGCGCCGCACCTGGCGCCCGGCCTGGCGGAGGCCGTCGAAGGCCTGGGGGCTGGTCACCTCGTGCAGCAGGTGCAGATCGATGTAGAGGAGGTCGGGCTCGCCCTCGGCGCGCCGGACGACGTGGTCGTCCCAGACCTTCTCCGCGAGTGTCCTACCCATCGCTTTCCCTCCGACCGGCCGCTTCGCCGGCCCAACTAGAGAATCTGTTCGTCGACGCGCGTACCCCTCGTGCCGCACGTGGACCGCGAAATCCGTTGGTCTGCGGTTCGCTCGTACAGAGTGGCGTGTTCCACGGAAAATTGAACTTGCGTTTCACAGAGTGAGACGCGAGTATCGACGCATGGACAACTCTAGCGGCGTCGGCGTTCTCGACAAGGCGGCTCTCGTCCTGAGCGCCCTGGAGTCCGGTCCGGCCACCCTCGCGGGGTTGGTCGCGGCCACCGGACTCGCACGACCCACGGCCCACCGACTGGCCGTGGCACTGGAACACCACCGGATGGTGGCGCGGGACATGCAGGGCCGTTTCATCCTCGGCCCGCGCCTCGCGGAACTCGCGGCGGCGGCGGGCGAGGACCGTCTGCTCGCCACGGCGGGCCCGGTCCTCACGCATCTGCGCGATGTGACGGGCGAGAGCGCGCAGCTCTATCGCCGCCAGGGCGACATGCGCATCTGCGTGGCGGCGGCGGAGCGCCTCTCGGGCCTGCGGGACACCGTCCCGGTGGGCTCGACGCTCACGATGAAGGCGGGCTCCTCCGCGCAGATCCTGATGGCCTGGGAGGAGCCGGAGCGCCTGCACCGCGGCCTCCAGGGCGCCCGCTTCACGGCGACGGCCCTTTCGGGGGTACGCCGCCGTGGCTGGGCCCAGTCGATCGGCGAGCGCGAGCCGGGCGTCGCGTCCGTCTCCGCGCCCGTGCGGGGCCCCTCCAACCGCGTGGTCGCCGCCGTCTCGGTCTCCGGACCGATCGAGCGCCTGACCCGCCACCCGGGCCGCATGCACGCGCAGGCGGTCATCGACGCGGCCGGACGCCTCTCCGAGGCCCTGCGCCGCTCCAGCTGACGTACGACGCCGAAGGGGCCGCCCCAACGCCGCGGCGACCCCTCCGAGCGGACACTCCCGCGAACCCTCAGGCCGTGGCGAGGCGATCGGCCGCCCGATCCCCGCGTCGGCCCACCGGGATGACGCCGGTGGCCTTCCCCAGCCCGAACTCCGGCATGTTGACGTACACCGCCTCATGGGCGCCGGCCGGCACGACGTACGCCTCGTGCCAGAAGCCGACCTTCCCCCTGCCTTCCCGGATACGCCGGTTGAAGGCCGCCCACGCGGGCCGGTGCGCCTTGTCCTGGGCCGCGGAGTAGGCGAGCAGCTTCTCCTTCGACTCCCAGTACTGGACCACGTACACCACGCGCGGTGCGCCGATCAGCAGCCGGAACGCCAGCATCCCGCTCTCCGGGTCCTTCGACAGCTCCTTCAGCATGCGCGGCATGGCCCGGAAGACGGGCCACCAGCTGCGCACGGCGAAGAAGTTGTTGATACGCATCCCGATGTGGAAGACGACCACCTCACCCGTCCCCTCGGCGGTCATACGCCCTTCGATCGGCTTGTCACCCATGACGATTCCCCCTTCGTAGAGCCCTGGCCGAACATTGGATAGCCCCGCTATCCATGATTGGATACTGCCACTCTCCAATGAGGGGCGCAAGGGAAACGCAAGAGAGGCGCGCATCGATGAGACTGGCCGAGCTGAGCCGGCGCAGCGGGGTCCCCACGGCCACGATCAAGTACTACTTGCGCGAGGGACTGCTCCCGCCGGGCCGCCGCGTGACGGCCACCCAGGCCGAGTACGACGACGCGCACCTGAAGCGGCTGCGGCTCGTGCGGGCGCTGATCCAGGTGGGCCGGGTGCCGATCGCCTCCGCGCGCGAGGTCCTGACCGCCCTGGAGGACGAGTCCCTGGACCACAACTCCCGTCTGGGTACGGCGGTATGGGCTCTGCCGCACGGCCCGGAGCCCGCCGAGGACGAGTCCGCGCGGGAGTCCCAGGAGGCGGCGCGCCGCACGGTGGACGCGCTTCTGTCGCGCCTGGACTGGGAGTTCGCGCAGGAGTACGGCGACGAGTCGCCGGCCTATCGGATGCTGGTGACGGCGGTCGCCACGATGGCGCGGCTCGGATATCCCTGCGCCGTGGACGACTTGGCGCCCTACGCCCATGCCGCTCGGCAACTGGCCGTCGCCGACCTGGACTTGATCGAGCGGTTCGACTCCCCCGACGAGCAGCTGGAGGCGGCCGTGGCGCTCACGGTGCTGTACGAGCCGGTACTGCTCGGACTGCGCCGGATCGCACAGTCGGAGGAGTCCAACCGCCGCTACGGGCAACGGAGTACGGAGGAATGACGAAGGGGCCCTCCCGATGGGAAGGCCCCTTGCCGTTTCTGTACCCCCGACCGGATTCGAACCGGCGCTACCGCCTTGAGAGGGCGGCGTGCTAGGCCGCTACACAACGGGGGCGAGGATCTTGCTCTTCGCGTGATCCAGCTGGGCTACCAGGACTCGAACCTAAACTAACGGAACCAGAAACCGTCGTGCTGCCAATTACACCATAGCCCAATGTGGTCTAGACCAGAGTCCTGACCTTCAGTACCCCCGACCGGATTCGAACCGGCGCTACCGCCTTGAGAGGGCGGCGTGCTAGGCCGCTACACAACGGGGGCCCTAGCGATCCTGCATCAGAAACAGTGGGTGCGACCCGCTCTGTTCCCGTGGGAAGGATCTGTACCCCCGACCGGATTCGAACCGGCGCTACTGCCTTGAGAGGGCAGCGTGCTAGGCCGCTACACAACGGGGGCTTCGTGGATATGATCCACATTTTGCAGATGAGCTCTGCGAGCTGGCCTACCAGGACTCGAACCTAGACTAACGGAACCAGAAACCGTCGTGCTGCCAATTACACCATAGGCCATCAAACCGCAACCCCCTACGGGGATTTTGTTCTGATGTGCGCTTCCCTGCCGGACCTTTCGGCCCTCTCGGGCGGCGCAGAAAGAACATTACCCGAAGGTGGACGGCGCTCCAAAACGGGTATCCGCCCGCAGCGTCGCGCTGGCCTCGAAACGGTCGCGGGCGCATGGCCTCGACGGTATGCGAAGGGCCCGGGAGCCGTGTTGGCTTCCGGGCCCTTCGCGGGCGTACCGGCGGATCAGGCGGTCAGCTTCGCCAGGGCCGCGTCGATGCGGGTCAGGGCCTTGTCCTTGCCCAGGATCTCCAGGGACTCGAAGAGGGGCAGGCCGATGGTGCGGCCGGTGACGGCGACACGGACCGGGGCCTGGGCCTTGCCGAGCTTGAGGCCGTGCTCCTCGCCGGCGGCCAGGACGGCCTCCTTGAGGGACTCCGGGGAGGTCCAGTCGGCGGCCTCCAGCTTGGCGCGGGCCGTGCGCAGGAGGGCGTCTGAGCCCTCCTTCATGGCCTTCGTCCAGGAGGGCTCGTCGAAGACCGGCTCCGGCAGGAACAGGAAGTCCACGTTCTCGGTGATCTCCGAGAGGACCTTCAGGCGGGTCTGCGCGTGCGGCGCGATGGCCTGCCAGGCGGCCTCGTCGAAGTCCTCGGGCGCCCAGTTGGCGTGCGGGGCCCTCAGCCAGGGCTCGCAGGCCTCGGCGAAGGTCTTCACGTCCAGCATGCGGATGTGGTCGGCGTTGATCGCCTCGGCCTTCTTCAGGTCGAAGCGGGCCGGGTTCGGGTTCACGTCCGCCACGTCGAACTTCGCCACCATGTCGGACATCGAGAAGATGTCCTGGTCCGCGGAGAACGACCAGCCCAGGAGCGAGAGGTAGTTCAGCAGGCCCTCGGGGAGGAAGCCGCGCTCGCGGTAGATGTTCAGGGACGACTGCGGGTCGCGCTTGGAGAGCTTCTTGTTGCCCTCGCCCATCACGTACGGCAGGTGGCCGAACTCGGGGATCCGCTGGGCGATGCCCAGCTCGATCAGCGCCTTGTAGAGGGCGATCTGCCGGGGCGTGGAGGAGAGCAGGTCCTCGCCGCGCAGGACGTGGGTGATCTCCATCAGGGCGTCGTCGACCGGGTTGACCAGGGTGTACAGCGGGGCGCCGTTGGCGCGCACGATGCCGTAGTCCGTGACGTTCTCCGCCTGGACGGTGATCTCGCCGCGGACCAGGTCGGTGAAGGTGGTGGCCTCGTCGGGCATCCGGAAGCGGACGATGTGACTGCGGCCCTCGGCCTCGTACGCCTGCTTCTGCTCGTCGGTGAGGTCCCGGCAGTGGCCGTCGTAGCCGGAGGGCTTGCCTGCGGCGCGGGCGGCCTCGCGGCGGGAGTCCAGCTCCTCGGTGGTGCAGTAGCACGGGTAGGCGTAGCCGCCGTCGAGGAGCTTGGCCGCCACGTCCTTGTAGATGTCCATGCGCTGCGACTGGCGGTAGGGCGCGTGCGGGCCGCCGACCTCGGGGCCCTCGTCCCAGTCGAAGCCCAGCCAGCGCATCGAGTCGAGCAGCTGCTGGTACGACTCCTCGGAGTCGCGCGCCGCGTCGGTGTCCTCGATGCGGAAGACCAGGGTGCCGCCGTTGTGCCGGGCGTAGGCCCAGTTGAACAGGGCGGTGCGGACCAGACCCACGTGGGGGTTGCCGGTCGGCGAGGGACAGAAACGTACGCGGACGTTCGCGTTAGCCACGCTTGATCACCTTGTTGGTGAGAGTGCCGATGCCTTCGATGGTGACGGCGACCTCGTCGCCGACGTTGAGGGGCCCGACGCCTGCCGGGGTGCCCGTGAGGATGACGTCGCCGGGGAGCAGCGTCATGGCCTCGGAGATGTTGACGATCAGGTCCTCGATGGAGTGGACCATCTCGCTGGTGCGGCCGAGCTGGCGCTGCTGGCCGTTGACCGTGCACTGGATGGTGAGGTCGTTCGCGGCCGCCAGATCCAGGTCCGTCTCCACCCAGGGGCCGAGCGGGCAGGCGCTGTCGAAGCCCTTGGCGCGGGCCCACTGCTTCTCGCGGCGCTGCACGTCGCGCGCGGTGACGTCGTTCGCGCAGGTGTAGCCGAAGATGACGTCCTTGACCCGCTCGCGGGGGACCTCGCGGCACATGCGGCCGATGACCACGGCCAGCTCGGCCTCGTGGTGCAGCTCTTCGGAGAAGGCGGGGTAGGTGATGGCGTCGCCGCTGCCGACCAGTGAGGTGGAGGGCTTGAGGAAGGCGAACGGCACGTCCGGCGTCTCGTTGCCCAGCTCCGCCGAGTGCTCGTCGTAGTTGCGGCCGAAGGCCACGATCTTGTTCGGGAGCACCGGCGGCAGCAGGCGGACCTTGCTCAGCGGGACCTTGGTGCCGGACAGCTCGAAGTCGGCGTACGGGATGCCCTTGATGATGTCGAGGACGAGCTCGCCCTCCTTGCCGGGGGCGCTCTCCCCCTCGACTGCGCCGTAGCCGACGTTGCCGTCGATGGAGAACCTGGCGATGCGCACGCTCTAGCCTCTTGAGGTGGTTGCGGTATGACACCCCAGGCTAACGCGATGGCCTGCGGCCGGCGGTCGCTCTCTTCACGGGCCCCGCGTTTCACCTCGGCAGATCGCCGCTTCGCGGCTCGTCCTCAAACGCCGGACGGGCTGTGGTCCCCCGGGGATCTCAGGCGCCGGACGGGACGAACGTCTCCGGGGCGGTCATCAGGATCGTGCGCTTCGGGTTGGCGGTCTGGGTCGGCAGGTCGACGGCGTGCTCCGGCAGGTCGGCCGCGCGCTGGACATCGGCGGCGTCCTCGAGATGCGCGAGAGTGGTGCGGCGCGGGTTGGCTATGTTGCGGAACATCGTCGGCTTCACAGTCTTCATCTGCTGTTCGGACCCTGTCGGTTGAGGCGTCGTCTGACGGACGCGGCTTGTCGGATTCGCCATCCCTGTAAAGCGTCAGGCTAAACATCCAATTCCCGGCCAAAGTCCGGAAGAGGCCATGATCTTCATGTGAGTTTGCTCACGAAGGACCGGGCAAAAAGGTCAAATCAGGCCCCCTCTCCACTACTTGGAAACGGACATTGCGCCACTGAAGGCACCATTCCGCTCCTGATCATGAAGACTGGGACACCCCCTCCCCGTAGCAGCTTTGAGCGGATACGTCCGGTTTCCGCTAGATCACTTTCTACGTCTCGTGACCCTCCACTCACGCCGTGTCACCGGCGTCCGGGTGCGACACACGGGCCTTGTTGGAGATCCTGCACTGTGCTGGAATTCCCGGGACCGCCGCGGGATCGAACCGGCGCGCAGGGGCGCAACGCAGCGCCGAGTGGCGGCGGGGAGGGGGAGCAGCGCCGGTCACTCAACGACCACCCATGGGGCGCTTGACGCCCCACGACGCCGACACCGTCCCGCCGTTAAGCGGCAGGACGCCTGGTCCAGAGGTTGCGACGCTAGTGCAGGGACGTTTCAAGAGGGATGGCAAGGGGTCTCCCCAGGCCGGTCGCGGCCGAGGGGATGCCGCGGCGGAGCCGGAGCGCGGCGGCGACCGCGGCTCCTCGCCCCAGCACGCCCAGAAGCCGGGCCCCGGTGCGCCCGGCGACACCGCCGGCGCCGCGCGCCAGGGTGTGACGGGCAGCGGCCCGGCGACCGCCCAGGACAAGGGCAAGAACAAGGGCAAGGGCAAGGGCAAGGGTGCGTCCGGCTCCGGCTCGCCCACCGGCCCCGGCTCACGAATAGCCCTGCGCAACTGGCGCATCTCCACCCGCCTGGTCTCGCTCCTCGCGCTCCCCGTGATCACCGCGACCTCGCTCGGCGCACTCCGTATCAACTCGTCCATGGACGAGATCGAGCAGCTCGACAACATGAAGCTGCTCACGGACATCACCAAGCAGGCCACCGCGCTGGCCGTGGCGCTCCAGGAGGAGCGCGACAAGTCGGCGGGCCCGCTCGCGCACGGGGCGACGGCGACGGACTACACGGTCAAGGGCGCCCGCGCCAAGACCGACCGGATCTACCGCGACTTCATCCAGGGCACCCAGGACCTGAACGACACGGACGGCGAGAAGGGCTTCCTCGGCGTCCGGCACAGCGCGGTCCAGATCACCCAGCAGCTCCAGAACATCAACAAGGTCCGCAAGGACGCCTACAAGCCCGGCGCCTCGACCTCGCAGACCGTCGAGGCCTACAGCCAGCTCGTCGAGCAGCTGCTCGCGCTGTCGACCGACATGGCGCAGGCGACCAGCAACCCGGACATGATCCAGCGCACGCGCGCCCTGGCCGCCTTCTCCTCGGCCAAGGAGTACGCGTCGGTGCAGCGAGCGATCATCGCCGCCGCCCTGCCCGCGAACGACAGCGAGTACGGCAAGATCTCCGAGACCGACCGCACCTTCGGCCTCAGCGCCTACGACAAGGAGCAGGCGGCCACCCAGACGTTCAGCAAGATCTACGCGGGCAACCCGGACGAGCTGACCAAGCCCCTCGACGGGGGCAACGCCGCGATCAAGGCCGCCGACGAGTACGCCAAGCGCGTCCTCGAGCAGGAGGGCGGCATCAAGCTCCAGGACAAGAAGTCCTACCGGGACTGGGTCGACGCCGACACCACCAAGATCGACGCGATGTCGAAGATCGAGCTGACGCTGCTCGGCGAGATGGAGCAGAAGGCCCGCGAGCTGCGCAACGAGTCGGAGCAGTCGGCCATCCTCAACGGTGCGCTGATCCTGCTCGTGCTCGGCGTCTCGCTCGTCGGCGCGTTCGTCGTGGCCCGCTCCATGATCCGCTCGCTGCGCCGGCTCCAGGACACCGCGACCAAGGTCGCCCAGGACCGCCTGCCCGAGCTGGTCAAGCAGCTCTCGGAGTCGGACCCGCAGGACGTCGACACCTCCGTCGAGTCCGTCGGTGTGCACTCCCGGGACGAGATCGGCCAGGTGGCCGCGGCCTTCGACGACGTGCACCGCGAGGCCGTCCGCCTCGCCGCCGAGCAGGCCCTTCTGCGGGGCAACGTCAACGCGATGTTCACCAACCTCTCGCGCCGCTCCCAGGGTCTTATCCAGCGCCAGCTCTCGCTCATCTCCGAGCTGGAGTCCCGCGAGGCCGACCCCGACCAGCTCTCCTCGCTCTTCAAGCTCGACCACCTCGCGACCCGCATGCGCCGTAACGGCGAGAACCTCCTCGTCCTCGCCGGTGAGGAGCCGGGCCGCCGCTGGACGCGGCCCGTGCCGCTCGTCGACGTGCTGCGTGCCGCCGCCTCCGAGGTGGAGCAGTACGAGCGGATCGAGCTGTCCGCCGTGCCCGCCACCGAGGTCGCGGGACGCGTCGTCAACGACCTCGTGCACCTCCTCGCCGAGCTGCTGGAGAACGCCACCTCGTTCTCCTCGCCGCAGACCAAGGTGAAGGTCACCGGTCACGCGCTGCCCGATGGCCGCGTGCTGATCGAGATCCACGACACCGGCATCGGCCTCTCCCCCGAGGACCTCGCCGCGATCAACGAGCGGCTCGCATCGCCGCCCACCGTGGACGTCTCCGTCTCCCGCCGCATGGGTCTGTTCGTGGTCGGCCGTCTCTCGCAGCGCCACGGCATCCGCATCCAGCTCCGCCCGTCCGACTCCGGTGGTACGACCGCGCTGGTCATGCTGCCCGTCGATGTCGCCCAGGGCGGCAAGAAGGCTCCCGGCAAGCCCGGCGGCCCCGGCCCGACCGGTGGTCCCGCCGCGGCAGCCGCCGCAGCCGGTGCCGCGGCCGCGCGCCGCGGGGTCGGCGCGGGCAGCAACGGCCCCGCACTCGGCACGGGTTCCGGCCCGGCCGGTGGTCGTGGCGGTCCGGCGCTCGGCAGTGGGCCGGGCGCGGGTGCGCCCGGCGCCGGTGGTCCCGGTGGAGCGGGCCGGCCGGGTGCCGGTGCGCCGCGCCAGCAGGTCGCCGGTTCGGGTCCGCGGGCCGCGCTGCCCTCCCGGGATACGGGACAGCAGCGTCCGCCGGCCGGTGCGCAGGGTCAGCCCGGACAGCAGGGCCAGCCGGGGCAGCAGGGCCAGCCGGGTCAGCCGGGCCGGCACGGTCAGCCCGGACAGCAGGACCGGCAGCCGCAGCGCCAGCAGCCTCAGGCGCCGCAAGCGCCGCAGGGCGGCCGTGGCGGCGCGGTCCAGCAGCCTCCGGTCCCCCAGCAGCGTACGAACGCCATGAAGCCGCCGGCCGGCGCCGGTGACCAGGGGCGCAGGCCTCAGCTGCCGCCTCGTGGCGGACCGCGCGCCGAGCTGCCCGGGGGCAACCCGCAGCCGCGCGTGCCCAGCTGGAGCGACGAGAACGCGCAGCCGCAGGTGTCGCGCGAGCCCTTCGACGCCCCGCGCGGCCACGAGGAGCACGAGGCCACCGGCCAGTTCCCGCAGCCGACCGCGGCCGCCGACGACCGGCAGGGACCCGGCTCGACCGCGGAGTTCCCCCGCCCGGACTTCGACGCGCCGCCGCCCGGCACTCCCGCGCCGCAGGACCAGGGCACGGGCCAGTTCGTCCGCTCGGACGTCTTCGGCGGCCAGAACGACGCCCAGCAGGGCCGTCAGGCCCCGCAGCGGAACAAGCAGCAGGACCAGCCGCAGGGCCGCGAGCAGAACCAGCCGCGGAGCCAGCAGCAGAACCAGCAGCAGGATCACGGCAACGGCCTCGCACAGCAGGGCGGTCGGGACATGCCCGACTACACCGTGCCGCGTCCGCCGGCGCCGCGCCGCGGCCAGGGCACCCCCCAGCAGGGGCTTGCGCAGTCGGGGCCGCAGCAGGGTCTCCCCCAGCAGCCGCAGGCCGACCACCAGCTGCCCGGCTCCTCGCAGCCCGAGGACCTGCTGCCCGCCGCCGGACCCGGTGACGGGCGTACTCCGCTGTACGACACGCTGGAGACCAACTGGTTCCAGCAGCAGCAGGACCAGCGGGCGCAGGCCGAGCAGCAGAGCCGCCAGCAGGAGCAGCAGGGCCAGCAGCAGGCCCCGCACGGCCACCGGCCCGGCGGCCACTCCGGCGAGCCCGCCCAGCGGCAGGCGCCGCAGGCTCAGGACCCGCAGCGCCCGCTGCCCTCGCGCGGTCCGCGGCAGGCCCCGCCCGCCGCACCCGCGGCCGGGACCGGCAGCGGCCAGAGCGGCGCGGGCACCGGCGCCCCCGCGGGCTGGCGTTCCTCCCCGAACGACGAGCTGGGCCGCCAGGCCGAGCGTGTCCGCCAGCCCACCGCGGGCGGCGTCACCACATCCGGACTGCCGCGCCGCGTCCCGCGGGCCAATCTGGTCGCGGGCACGGCCCAGCAGCAGCAGGACACCACAGGTCCGCAGGTCTCGCGTGCGCCCGAAGAGGTACGCGGCCGGCTGACGAATCTCCGTCGGGGCATTCAGCAGGGTCGCCAGGCCGGTACCGGCCAGACCGGCAGTTTCCCTCGCCCCACTCACCAGCAGGAGCGTTAGTTGAGTCCGATGAGCCAGGCCGCACAGAATCTGAACTGGTTGATCACCAACTTCGTGGACAACACCCCCGGGGTGTCCCACACGGTCGTGGTCTCCGCCGACGGCCTCCTTCTGGCCATGTCCGAGGGCTTTCCGCGCGACCGGGCCGACCAGCTCGCCGCCGTGGCCTCGGGTCTGACCTCCCTCACGGCCGGGGCCTCCCGGATCTTCGAGGGCGGCACCGTCACCCAGACCGTGGTGGAGATGGAGCGGGGGTTCCTCTTCATCATGTCCGTCTCCGACGGCTCGTCGCTGGCCGTACTCGCGCACCCCGAGTGCGACATCGGCCTCGTCGGGTACGAGATGGCGCTGCTCGTCGACCGCGCGGGGGCGGTCCTCACCCCGGACCTGCGCGCCGAGTTGCAGGGCAGCCTGCTCCACTAGCCGACGCGGCTCCGCCTGCTTTCGCCCCTTCGGCCGCCCCACCGACCGAACGTACTGACCAACCGTCCGGCCGCCTTACGCCCCCACCGGCTCTGTCAGACGGCACACGCAGATGACCTGCTGTCCCGCCCGGAGGATCCATGACCCCGCCCACCGCCTCTCACAACCCGTACGGCGATCCCTCGTACGGAATGGAGGGCGACCAGCCGCTGGTGCGTCCCTATGCGATGACCGGCGGCCGGACCCGGCCCCGCTACCAGCTCGCCATCGAGGCGCTGGTGAGCACCACGGCCGATCCGGCCCAGCTGATGGGGCTGCTCCCCGAGCACCAGCGGATCTGCCACCTGTGCCGCGAGGTCAAGTCGGTGGCCGAGGTCTCGGCGCTGCTTTCGATGCCGCTCGGTGTGGCGCGGATCCTCGTGGCGGACCTGGCCGAGGCCGGTCTCGTCGCCATCCACCAGCCCGGCGGCGACGAGTCCGCCGGCGGCCAGCCTGACGTGACACTGCTCGAAAGGGTGCTCAGTGGACTTCGCAAGCTCTAACGGCTCGGGCTCGGGCTCGGGCCGTTCCACCACCTCCGCCAAGATCGTGGTGGCGGGCGGCTTCGGCGTGGGCAAGACCACGTTCGTCGGGGCCGTCTCGGAGATCAACCCGCTGCGCACCGAGGCCGTCATGACGTCCGCGTCCGCGGGCATCGACGACCTGACCCACACCGGGGACAAGACGACGACCACCGTCGCGATGGACTTCGGCCGCATCACGCTGGACCAGGACCTGATCCTGTACCTATTCGGTACGCCCGGTCAGGACCGCTTCTGGTTCATGTGGGACGACCTCGTGCGGGGCGCGATCGGCGCGGTCGTGCTCGTGGACACCCGGCGCCTGGCCGACTGTTTTCCGGCCGTCGACTACTTCGAGAACAGCGGGCTGCCGTTCGTCATCGCCCTCAACGGCTTCGACGGCCACCAGCCGTACACGCCCGACGAGGTCCGCGAGGCGCTCCAGATCGGTCCGGGTACGCCGATCATCACCACCGACGCGCGACACCGTGCAGACGCAAAGAGTGGCTTGATCACGCTGGTCGAACACGCACTTATGGCACGTCTCAAGTAGGCAGGTGTATACGGCAGTTGTCGTAGACCGTACGGAGTGTCCTGTGTCCTTTGACACGAGCGCGCGCCGTGTTCATAACGTTTCGACAGAGAATTGCCCGGTGACCGCCACGCGTCGCGGTCGCCTGGTGTCGCTGTGCTCACAAGAGCCCCGCCTTTTGGCGGGGCTCGCTCTTTTTGACCGTTTTATCTGAGGCTTACACCACTCGGAACTTCCGCTTCCCACTGTTTGGAAGAGCGGTGCCTGACGTGCTGGAATGCGCTGAACTGCCCAGTAGCACGGGCCTTGGAGACGACAGCGGCACGACGTGAGTGCCGCCGCCGAGAGGTTGTTGGTCGAGTGAGGCGAAGCAAGACGAGCCCCGCGGCACCCCCCACCGGGGACGCGCGGGGCAACTTCACCCCGCCGCCGCGCACAGCGGCGTCCCCCGTTGACGTGAGCGCCGCTCCCGGCAACGAACCCCCGGCCCCCTCCGGCGGACGCATGTCCCCCCGCAACTGGCGTGTACCGACCAGGCTGAACGCGATCCTGCTCATACCCGTGCTCGTCGGCCTGGTCATGGGCGGCTTCCAGGTGAAGGGCTCCATCGACACCTGGAACGAGGCCCAGGACGCCGAGAGCACCGCCCGCCTGGTGCGGGCCTCCCTCGACTACGGCAACCGCCTCATCGAGGAGCGCGACCTCACGGCCGCCCCGCTGCTGTCCGGCAAGCGCAGCGCCCCGGCCGTCGTCAAGGCCCGCAAGGCCACCGACCGGGCCGCCGCCGCGTTCAAGGACGCCGCCGAGGACGTGCCGGACAAGGAAGGCCTCACCCGTCGTCTCGAGGCCTTCCGCAAGGTCGAGCCGAAACTGGCCCCGCTGCGTGCGGCCGCGTACACCACCAAGCTCCCCGGTGTGAAGACCGAAGAGGGCTACGTCGCCATCCAGCACCCCCTGATGGAGTTCGCCAACGAACTCGGTCTGGGCACCGGCAACATCACCAGCTACGGCCGTACC
The DNA here is from genome assembly GCF_000717945.1 of Streptomyces sp. NRRL S-920. Lineage (NCBI taxonomy): Bacteria > Bacillati > Actinomycetota > Actinomycetes > Kitasatosporales > Streptomycetaceae > Streptomyces > Streptomyces sp. NRRL S-920. The sequence goes on along the minus strand of NZ_JODF01000032.1, from coordinate 6,149 downwards.
GTCTACGCGATCTCGCTCTCCAAGGCCGCGCTGTCGCTGGAGCGGTCCATCGGCACGCACCTGCTCGTCAAGCCGGGCCCCGGCACCGGCTCCTTCACCCTCCAGCGCACCTCGTTCTCCTCGTACGCCTACCTGGAGCGCATCGCCATCGAGGAGTACACCGGCGGTGGCACCCCCCAGGATGTCGCCAAGCTGGAGGAGGCGAAGAAGAAGCTGGCCGCGGCCGCCGAGAAGCAGGCCAACCCGCCGCCCACGCAGGACCAGATGGTCGCGGCCATCGCCACCATGGAGAACACGCAGCCGAGCGTGCGGGTCGCTCTCGCCGACAAGGGCATCACCCGGCAGGCCTGGTGGGACACCACCAGCGCCAAGTTCGACGCCTACCGCACGATCGAGTCGGACCTCGCCGACAAGGCCGTGGACGAGGCGTCCGACATCGCGGCGGACGCCCAGCAGAACGCGTACATCACCGGCGCCATCGTGGTCGTCGCGCTGCTCGCCGCCTTCATCCTGGCCGGGATGATGGCCCGCCAGATGTCCCGCTCGATGCGCCAGCTGCGCACCGCCGCCTTCGGCATCGCCGAGCAGCGCCTGCCGATGCTCGTCGACCAGCTCTCGCGCACCGACCCGGGCCGCGTCGACACCCGCGTCCAGCCGATCCCGATCACCTCCACGGACGAGATCGGCGAGGTCGCCCGCGCCTTCGACCAGGTGCACCGGGAGGCCGTGCGGCTCGCCGCCGAGCAGGCCCTGCTGCGGGGCAACATCAACGCGATCTTCACCAACCTCTCGCGCCGCAACCAGTCGCTGATCGAGGGCCAGCTGACCCTGATCACGGACCTGGAGAACAACGAGGCCGACCCGGACCAGCTGGAGTCGCTCTTCCGCCTGGACCACCTGGCGACCCGTATGCGCCGCAACGGCGAGAACCTCCTGGTCCTCTCCGGCGAGGAGCCCGGCCGCCGCTGGGACCAGCCGGTCCCGCTGGTCGACGTCCTGCGCGCCGCCTCCTCCGAGGTGGAGCAGTACGAGCGCATCGAGCTGTCCGGCGTCCCCGAGGCCGAGATCCACGGCCTGGCCGTGACCGACCTCGTGCACCTGCTCGCCGAGCTGCTGGAGAACGCCACCACGTTCTCCTCGCCGCAGACCAAGGTCCGCGTCACCGCGACCCGCCTTCCCGACGGCCGCGTCATGGTCGAGATCCACGACAAGGGCATCGGCCTCACCGCCGAGGACTTCGCGGACATCAACCACAAGCTGGCCAACCCGCCGACCGTGGACGCCGCGATCTCCCAGCGCATGGGCCTGTTCGTGGTCGGGCGCCTCGCCGACCGGCACGGCATCCGCGTCCAGCTGCGCCCCTCGGGCGAGCAGGCGGGCACGACCTCGCTGGTCATGCTGCCGGACGGGATCACGCACGGTGGCGGTGGCGAACAGCACGCGCAGGACCCCGAGTTCACCGTCTCCTCGATCATTCCGGAGCAGCAGGTCCTGGAGGCCGAGCCGCTGCGCACGGCCGCGGAGCTGGGCTTCGACGACAGCCGCTACCACGGTGACGGCGCCGAGGCGCAGGGTCTCGACCCGGTGGGCCGCTCGCTGATGCGCGAGGAGCGCCGCGCCGCGCTGGAGGCCCAGGCCTCCCAGCAGCCGGGCGGCAACCGCCCGCTCTTCCGCGACGAGGTCGACCCGCAGCAGGGCCGGCAGGCCCCGCAGCAGGCCTCGTACGACCAGCACGCGCCCGCCTACGACGAGCAGCAGCAGGTCTCGTACGACCAGGGGCAGCAGCCCGCCTACGAGAACGGGCGGGCCGCCGACGGGCAGTACACCGACGGGCAGTACGCCGAGGAGCAGTACGCCACCGACCCGTACGGCAACGGACAGTACGCCGAGGGCGGTTACGCAGGCGAGCAGCAGGCCCCCGCGTACGACGAGCCGCAGGCCCCCGCCTACGACGAGCAGTACTACCCGGCGCAGGACGGCTACCAGGACCCCCAGATCTCCTATCCGGAGCGGTCCCGCCAGGACGACTGGCCCAGCGGTGACGGCTATCAGCCCGAGTACGAGCAGCAAGCGGAATCCGCTCCGGTGGCCCCCGCAGGGGACGCCGAGCGCGTAGGCTTCGACCGTCCCGGACCGACTCCGTCCGTCGTGCACGACATGACCGACGCGGGTCTCCCCCGCCGGGGCTCCTCGGCTTCGAGCGGGAACGGGAACGTCCCCGCCGTCAACGAGAGCCAGGGCGGCCAGGACGGTCCCGACTGGCGTTCGTCCAACGACGAGCGCTGGCAGCGGGCCGAGCGGCTCAAGGAGCCGAAGGCGGGCGGGGTCACCCCGTCCGGGCTCCCGCGGCGGGTGCCCAAGGCCAATCTGGTCGAGGGCACCGCGGAACAGACCCCACAGGGCGGCCCCCAGGTCTCCCGCGACCCCGAGGAAGTGCGGGGCAGGCTGAGCAACCTGCGCCGTGGCGTCCAGCGGGGCCGCAACAACAGCAGTGACACGAATGGCCAGGGCTTCAGCCCTGATAGCACCTACAACCAGGAGCGTTAGTGTGAGCCCGATGAGCCAGGCGGCGCAGAACCTGAACTGGTTGATCACCAACTTCGTGGACAACACCCCCGGGGTGTCCCACACGGTGGTGGTCTCCGCCGACGGACTCCTTCTGGCGATGTCCGAAGGCTTCCCGCGCGACCGTGCCGACCAGCTCGCGGCCGTCGCCTCGGGACTGACCTCCCTCACGGCCGGGGCCTCCCGGATCTTCGAGGGCGGCTCCGTGACCCAGACCGTTGTGGAGATGGAGCGAGGATTTCTCTTCATCATGTCCATCTCCGACGGCTCCTCGCTCGCCGTACTCGCCCACCCGGATGCGGACATCGGTCTCATTGGGTACGAGATGGCACTTCTCGTCGACCGCGCGGGCACCGTTCTCACGCCGGACCTGCGCGCGGAGCTCCAGGGGAGCCTTCTCAACTAACAGACAGACGGTGCGATTTCGCGTCCCGTGCCCGTAAGGTTTCGGGACGCGGCTCCACAGTGATGGTGCCCGGCACAGTTGGAGGAGGAAGCAACGTGGCAACACCCCCAGACGGTTCGTCATCGGCGAACTGGTCCCCTGGTCATGGCCAGGGTGGTCAGCACGACGGCGCGAACCGGTACAACTTCCCCTCCGCGCCGAGCCACCGCCGCCAGCCGTACGCGCAGCCCCAGCAGCCGGGCCCGCGCCCCTACGACCAGGGCACACCGGCGCAGGCGCCCCGCGTCCAGCCCGTACAGTCCCAGCGGCGCGCCCCGCAGCCGTCGCCCGCCGGGTCGGCGCACAACCCGCTGGTGCGCCCGTACGCCATGACGGGCGGCCGCACCAGGCCGCGCTACCAGCTCGCCATCGAGGCGCTGGTGCACACCACCGCGCAACCGCACCAGTTGCAGGGCCAGTTGCCCGAGCATCAGCGGATCTGCAACCTGTGCCGCGAGATCAAGTCAGTCGCTGAGATCTCGGCACTGCTCTCCATCCCCCTCGGCGTCGCCCGAATCCTCGTAGCCGACCTGGCGGAGGCCGGACTCGTCGCCATCCACCAGCCCGGCGGCGACGAGTCCGCCGGCGGCCAGCCAGACGTGACACTGCTCGAAAGGGTGCTCAGTGGACTTCGCAAGCTCTAGCGGCGGAGCAACAGCCCGCTCCACCACCAGCGCGAAAATCGTGGTGGCGGGCGGCTTCGGCGTGGGCAAGACCACGTTCGTCGGGGCGGTCTCTGAGATCAACCCGCTGCGCACCGAGGCCGTCATGACGTCCGCGTCCGCGGGCATCGACGACCTCACCCACACCGGAGACAAGACCACCACGACGGTGGCCATGGACTTCGGTCGCATCACCCTGGACCAGGACCTGATCCTGTACCTCTTCGGTACGCCCGGTCAGGACCGCTTCTGGTTCATGTGGGACGACCTGGTCCGTGGCGCCATCGGCGCGGTCGTCCTGGTCGACACGAGGCGGCTCGCCGACTGCTTCCCCGCCGTCGACTACTTCGAGAACTCCGGGCTGCCCTTCGTGATCGCCCTCAACGGCTTCGACGGCCACCAGCCGTACACGCCCGACGAGGTCCGCGAGGCGCTCCAGATCGGCCCGGACACGCCGATCATCACCACCGACGCGCGACACCGTGCGGACGCGAAGAGCGCGCTGATCACGCTGGTCGAGCACGCCCTGATGGCGCGGCTCCGTTAACGCTCTCCTTTGTTGCCTGTACGCGGTTGCCTGTACGCGATTGCCTGTACGCGGATGAGGGCCCGCACGCTTCGGCGTGCGGGCCGCTGTCAGTTCCGGCTGTAGTGGTCGAACTGGGTGACGCCCTGGTAGCCGTAGCTCTCGGGGTGCAGTTCGTGCAGGGCGACGCCGCCTCGGGCGAGCGGGCCGAGGAGGTCCGTGAGGAGCGCGGCCGCCCCGGTGATGAAGGCCGCCTTCTGGGCGGCGCTGTTGGTGCCGGCCGTGATGCTGACCTCGATGTGCGCGTCGCGGGCGGCGCCGGTCAGCGGCTTCCCTCCGACGTAGTAGCGGTCGGCGGGGAGCAGGTCGAGGTGCACGATGGTGCGCGCGCTCGACTTGCCGAGGGCCGAGACGGCCAGCGCGGTCAGGCCCTCGGCGAGGCCGCGGCGGACGTCGGCGGGCAGGTCGGGGTCGGTGACGGTGGCCCTGATGTGCGGCATGGCTCTCCTTGGTGCGGTCGCATTCGCTTGCCTGGGGAAAGCCTCGCCCCCGTCGGCACGATTGATCCAACGCATCTCTGTCATAGACGTATGAGGCCGCCGCATGACCGTGAACTTCCCGCAGCTCAGGGCCTTTCTCGCCGTCGTGGACGCGGGTGGTTTCAGCGCGGCGGCCGACGGGCTCGGCATGAGCCAGTCCGCGGTCTCGCACGCCGTGGCCTCCCTCGAACGCGAGCTGGGCGGCCCACTGTTGATCCGGACCTCCCCGGTGCGGGCCACCGTGCTCGGGGAGAGCGTGCTGCCGTACGCCCGTACCGCGTTGTCGGCGGTCCGCTCGCTGGAGGAGGTCGCGGCCGACGCCGCCGGGGCCCTGGCGGGCACTGTGCGGCTCGCCTCGACCCCGACGGTCTGCCAGGGCCTCCTGCCGGGGCTGCTGCGGCACTGGCGCGAGGACCGGCCGCGGATCACCGTGCGGCTCTTCGAGGGCGACAGCGCCGAGGTCGCGGGCTGGTTGGAGGACGGGACGGCCGACGCCGCCGTCCTCGTCGATCCGCCGCCCGGCCCGGGCGTCCAGCTCGCCCTGGACGGCTATCGCGCGCTACTCCCCCGCGACCACCCGCTCGCGGGCGAGGCGGCCGTCGACGTCCGCGACCTGGAGGACGACGCGTTCCTGATCTCGCCCGGGGGCTGTGAGGCCCGGGTGCGGGAGCTGCACCGCCTGGCCGGGGCGCGCATGACCCCCGCGCGGCGGGTGCGGGACCTGGCCACCCTGATCAGCATGGTGCAGGCCGGCCTGGGCGTGACGGTCCTGTCCGAGGCCTCCCGCTCGCTGATCCCGCCCGACCTGACCCTGCTGCCGGTGACACCGCCGGCCGCGCGCCGCCTGGTCCTGAGCGGCCCGCGCGCGCGGCCCTGGCATCCGGCGGTGCGGCCGCTGGCGGAGTCGGCCGCCGCGTATCTGGCAGGAGGCGTCCTCGCGCCGTCGTGACCGGCGCCGGGTGCTCCGCGGTGGGGGCCCCGGGGCCCTGACGCGTAAGGCCCCGCCCTCCCGAAGGAGAGCGGGGCCTTGGCGAAGCAGTGGGTCTCAGCCCTGCCAGCTGTGCGGGGCGCGGAAGCCCGGGGTGCGCTCCAGGCGGCGCCAGCCGGCCTTGTCGCGGCCCCGGCGGGCCGGGGCGGCGGCGGGCCGGGCGGCGGCGCGGGCCAGCAGGATCGCGGTGATGGCCGCGACTTCCTCGGGCTCGGCGTGGCCCTTTTCTACGCGAATGTCGGGGGGAGTCATCTGTAGCGTGCTCCTTGTGGGCTACTGCGGAGGGTTGCCGTGCTTGCGCGAGGGCAGGTCGGCGTGCTTGTTGGCGAGCATCGCGAGGGAGTTGATGAGGGTCTCGCGGGTCTCGGCGGGGTCGATGACGTCGTCGACCAGGCCGCGTTCGGCGGCGTAGTAGGGGTGCATC
>NZ_JODF01000031.1:0-124389 GCF_000717945.1 Streptomyces sp. NRRL S-920 | reverse complement strand
GGCCTGACCCGAGGCCGGGGCCTGACCCGAGGCCGGGGCCTGACCCGAGGCCGGGGCCTGACCCGAGGCCGGGGCCTGACCCGAGGCCGGGGCCAGGACCGGAGCCAGGGCCAGGACTGGAGCCAGGGCCAGGACTGGAGCCAGGGCCAGGACCGGAGCCAGGACCGGGGCCAGGGCCAGGACCGGAGCCAGGACCGCGATATCGTGCCCCGCGCCCTGACCCTGACCCTGACCCGGGGCCGGGGCCTGACCCGGGGCCGGGCCCTGCCCCGGGGCCGCGCTCTGACCCGGCGCTGGGCCGGGCCCGCGCTGTCACACCCCGCGTCCCGAGGCCTCGCCCACAGCCCGCGGGCCGGGCGCTCACCCTCTCCGACCTCCCGCCGGACATTTCCCGCGGGCGGTGGGGTCCGTCTACGACGCGTTGACGGAGTCGTTGTGGGTGGCGGGGTGGGTGGTGCTGGGGGCAGGTGCGCCCGCCCCCCGGGAGCCACCCCGCCGCACCCCCGCCACGCGCCGCCTCCCCGGCCGCCATGCCCCGGCGTGCGCTGCCTCGACACGCGGATGTCGTGAACTGACGGCCTAATCCGCGCGGCGGTGACCTCGGCGGTGCGGGAGGCGTTGGCCCGGTATGACCCCCACGGACATGGGCCCCACCCACGCCCCCAGCGGCCGCCGACGGCGCACGCTGGTGACGGTGCCCGCCTCCGCAGAATCGGTTCCCCCACGGCCTCAGCAGGCCGATCCGCGCGAGCAGCCCTATCCGCAGCCGCACCGGCAGCCTTACCAGCAGCCGCGCCGGCCCTCCGCGTACCAGCCGCCCCAGCAGCAGGCCTACCAGCAGCCGCAGCAGGCGTATCCACCACCACAGCCGACCTACCAGCAGCCCCAGCAGGCCTACCAGCCGCAGCAGCCCCCGCCCCCGGACCCGCCGATCTACCTGGCCCTGATCCGCTACTGGGCCGACCGGGGCCGGACGCTGCCCGGGCGGCACGACCCGGAGTGGGTCCGCCTCATGGCGCCGCCCGTGCCGCGCGGGCCGTTCAGCGCGTCTCGGGACCCGCGAGGTGACGGGCGATGACCATGCGCTGGATCTGATTGGTGCCCTCGACGATCTGGAGCACCTTGGCCTCGCGCATGAGGCGCTCCACGGGGAAGTCCGCCGTGTAGCCGTAGCCGCCGAGGATCTGCACGGCGTCGGTCGTCACCTTCATCGCCGCGTCCGTGCACAGCAGCTTGGCCATGGCCGCCTGCTTGGCGAACGGCCGCCCCGCGTCGCGCAGCCTGGCCGCCGACAGATACAGCGCCCGGCCGGCCTCGATCTGCGTCGCCATGTCCGCGAGCATGAACCGAAGGCCCTGGAAGTCCGCGATCGGCCGGCCGAACTGCCGCCGTTCGGTGGCGTACGCCAGCGCCTCGTCCAGCGCCGCCTGGGCCACGCCGATGGCGCAGGCCGCGATGCCGAGCCGCCCCGAGTCGAGTGCGGAGAGCGCGATGGCGAAGCCCTGGCCCTCCTCCCCGATGCGGCGGGAGTCCGGGACGCGTACGCCGTCGAAGTGGACCTGGGCGGTGGGCGACCCCTTCATGCCCATCTTCTTCTCGGGCGGCGCGGCGCTCAGCCCCTCCGCGTCGCCCGGCACCAGGAAGGCCGTGACACCCCGGGCGCCCTCGCCGCCGGTGCGGGCGAGCACGGTGTAGAAGTCGGCGACTCCGCCGTGGGTGATCCAGGCCTTGGTGCCGTCGATCACCCACTCGCTCCCGCTCTCGGCTCCGCTCGGGCGGGCGGCGCCCCCGTCGTCCCGGACGGCCTTCGTGCGCAGGGACGCGGCGTCCGAGCCGGACGCGGGCTCCGAGAGGCAGTACGCGCCGAGGAGACCGCCGCCCAGCATGGCGGGCAGGTGTTCGGCCTGCTGCTCCTTGGTGCCGTATCCGGCGAGCGCGTGGCAGGACAGGGTGTGGACGCTGACGCCGAGGCCGACGGTCAGACGCGCGGCGGCCAGCTCCTCCAGGACCTGGAGGTAGACCTCGTAGGGCTGGTCGCCACCGCCGAACTCGGAGTCGTACACGAGGCCGAGCAGGCCCGCCTCGGAGAGCAGGGTGAAGATCTCGCGCGGGAAGCGCCCGGCTTCCTCTTCCTCGGCCGCCTTCGGGGCGATCTCGCGGTGGACGATGTCCCGGACGAGCGAGAGCAGATCCCTGGCCTCATCCGTGGGCAGCTGACGGTCCACCGGCTGCGGGGCGTGGTCGGGCATGACGCTCTCCTCCCTGTCGGGCTACGGCGGACGCCCGCGCAGGGTGAGGCGGCGACGCCGGAAACGATGCCGAGCCAGGGTCTCCTCCCGGGTCACGGAAGCGGCTGACCAGCGGCTGCGGCGCGTTGAGTATGCCCGATCGGCGGCACCCCGTCACTAGTTAACGACCGCTTACTCGAAAGATGTCCCGAGATCGTCACCGGTCGCGGGATTGGTACGAACCATTGACCGTACTGGTCTAGTCCTCCTACTGTTCCCCCGAACGAGTTACCGCGTTCATGCCAAACGCATCTCCCGGCACCCCCGCAGGTCCACAGCGCCTCTTCCCCCTCCCTGTTTCCCCCCACGAGGAGACACGATGCTCAGACCGCACTCCCCCCGCACCGGCCTCCGGGCCCTCATCGCCGCCGCCTGTTGCGCCGCCCTCGGCGCGGGTCTGCTCGCGGGCGCCGGCAGCGCCGCCGCCGAGCAGGCCGCCGCCGAGCAGGACAGGGCCCCCGCCACGAAGGCCGTCGCCGGCTCCAAGGTCGTCGGATACTTCACCGAGTGGGGCGTCTACGACCGGAATTACCACGTCAAGAACATCGAGACGTCCGGCTCCGCCAACAAGCTCACGCACATCAACTACGCCTTCGGCAACGTCCAGGGCGGCAAGTGCGCGATGGGCGACGCCTACGCGGCCACCGACAAGGCCTACACCGCCGAGCAGTCCGTGGACGGCGTGGCCGACACCTGGGACCAGCCCCTGCGCGGCAACTTCAACCAGCTGCGCAAGCTGAAGAAGAAGCACCCGGACCTCAAGGTGCTGTGGTCCTTCGGCGGCTGGACCTGGTCGGGCGGGTTCACCGAGGCCGCGAAGAACCCCGAGGCCTTCGCCAAGTCCTGCTACGACCTGGTCGAGAACTCGAAGTGGGCCGATGTCTTCGACGGCATCGACATCGACTGGGAGTACCCCAACGCCTGCGGTCTGACCTGTGACACCAGCGGGCGCGCGGCGTACAAGAACCTGATGGCCGCGGTCCGTTCGAAGTTCGGCGGCGGCAATCTGGTGACCGCGGCCATCCCGGCCGACGCCTCCGCGGGCGGCAAGATCGACGCCGCCGACTACGCGGGCGCCGCCCAGTACGTCAACTGGTACAACCCCATGACGTACGACTACTTCGGCGCCTGGGACGCGAAGGGCCCGACGGCCCCGCACTCGCCGCTCACCTCCTACAGCGGCATCCCGAAGCCCTCGTACCACTCCGATGCCACCATCAAGAAGCTCAAGGGGCTCGGCATCCCGTCCCAGAAGCTGCTGCTCGGCATCGGCTTCTACGGCCGCGGCTGGACGGGTGTCACGCAGAAGGCGCCCGGAGGCACGGCGACCGGGCCCGCCGCGGGCAAGTACGAGCAGGGCATCGACGACTACAAGGTGCTGAAGACCAAGTGCCCGGCGAACGGCACGGTCGGCGGGACGGCGTACGCGCACTGCGGGAACAACTGGTGGAGCTATGACACTCCGGCGACCATCGCGGGGAAGATGAACTACAAGAACCAGGCGGGCCTCGGCGGCACGTTCTTCTGGGAGCTGAGCGGCGACACGTCGAACGGTGAGCTGATCAAGGCCATCAACTGACGTCGCGTACGCGGAAACAAGGGGCGGGGGCCGGTCGGCTCCCGCCCCTTTTCGCGCGGGAACGCCTCAGGGGCGCGAGGGCGCCGGGTACGACGGCTCGAAGTCCTCGATGACGCGCAGCGTGTCCCCGAGCGTGCGCACGAGCAGGTCCCTGACCGTCTCGCGCGGCAGGCCGCGGTGGCCGATCCAGTCGAGCGTGACGCCCTCGACGCTGCACACCCAGCCGAGCAGCGCGGTGCGGGCGAGGCAGGGGATGTCCTTGCGGCCGTATATCCCCTCGGCGATCGCCCCGATCACCGCCTCGCGCACGCCGTCCCGTATCGCCTGCACCTCGGCGTCGAAGCCGACGCCGCCGCTGATGATCGCGCGGTAGGCCGCCTGGTGGTGCTCGGCGTAGCGCAGATAGCCGTCGATGGTGCGCTGTACGCGGTCCACGGGCGGCAGGTCGTCATGGCGCCCGGCGCGCGCGACGAGGTCGGCGACGGAGTCCTCGATGATCGCGAGGTAGTAGCCGCGCTTGGACTTGAAGTAGTAGTAGATCAGCCCTTTGGCGACGCCCGCCTGCTTCGCGATGTCGTCCATCGACAGGGCGTCGTAGGACGTGTCGGCGAACAACTTCCGGCCGATGCTGATGAGTTCGGCGCGCCGTGCCGCGGAGCGGTCGGTGCCGCGCTGTTGACTATTATTCAATTTCGGCCCTAGTCTCCAACTGCCTCGGACTGTCCGCAGTATGGCAGAACCGTGCCGTCGGCCGACTCTGCTGCCGAGGCGCTTCACGCACTCCCCTTACGCACGCTTGACGACGTGGAACGACGTACGGGAGGAAGACAGTGAGTGCAGCACGCGACGCGTTACGCGAGGGCAGAACCTCCTGGAGGAAGACGGCCGTGGTGGCCATGCCGGCGGTGCTCGCCGTCGGTGTGATGGCCTCCGTGATGGCCGAGGGCGCGCTCGCCGCGTCCTTCGCCGTGTCGGGCACCAGCTTCCAGGTCTCCTCGGGCAAGCTGACCAGCGAGGGCCTGTCCTCGTACGTCCAGACGGACCGGGACATCGACGGCAAGGGGCACCCGGTGGCGCTCCTCGGCATCGGCGACGCGACCCTGACCGACATCTGCCAGGCCGCCGAGGTGAAGACCCCGCTCGGCACGGTGGTGTTCAAACTGACCGCGGGCGGCGACGCGGGGAACGTCACCGCGAGCAACCTCGTCATCGACGGCGAGGACCTCGTCGGCGACGCCCGCTTCGGCACCGCGCAGATCGGCCGGGACGCCTCGACGCTGGACGAGGTGCCCGGCGTCAAGGGCGAGCGGGGCAAGTTCGGGCTCCAGGCCGGGGACATCACCGTCTCCGGCGTGAAGTCGCACGCCTGGTCGGCGACCGGCGGCAACTTCCGGCTCAAGGGCATGCGGGTCGACGTCAGCCTCGGCGGCAAGAAGTGCTTCTGACGGGCGGCGGCAGAGGCGGCGTCAGACCCTTCCGCAAGGACGGCGGCGGCCCGCTCGACCGGCGGCTCCCCTGGCCCGAGCAGCGGCGGGTCGTCCGCAGGTGGCGGCGCACGCGGCCGTTCTGGGGCGGCCTGCTGCTGATCCTCGGCGGCGCGGAGCTGCTGCTGGTGCCGCTCTCGCCGCTGACGGTCCTCGTGAGCCTCGGGCTCGGCGGGATCGCGGCGGTCGGCATCGGGATCGCGCTGGTCGTGGCGGGGCTCTTCCTGTGGTTCCTGCCGCACACCCGCCACTATGTGAGCCTCAACGCCCTGATCCTCTCGGTGCTCTCGTTCGCGGCCACGAACCTCGGCGGCTTCCTCGTCGGCATGCTCCTCGGCATCGCGGGCAGCGCCATGGGCTTCGGCTGGACGCCCGTGCCCGAGGACGCCGAGGAGGACCCGGCGCTGCCGAAGGCACGGGACGGGCAGGGCACGCGGACGCTCGCCGTGCTGCTGCCCGTGGTGATCGTCGCGGGGATCGTGAACGGAAGCCCCGCGAAGGCGTCACCGCTCGCGGCCCCCGCCGAGCCGGTCATGGCGGCCGCGACCCCGCCGACGATCACCACCACGCTCTTCGCCCCCAAGGGCTTCATCGTGGCGGGCGTCACGGAGGTCCCTACCGCGAAAGGCCCGCTGAAGGTGATGGTGCTGCGGATGAAGGCCGCCTCCCTCACCGACTACGAGCTGAGGACGCGGGACGGGGGAGACGAACTCGCCCTAGCGGCCGACACGTTGGACCTGAGCGGCTCGGTCACGCTCTATCTGACCAGGTTCAAGGGGTGCATCGAGGGGCTCCTGTGTCTGACCTTCACGCCCGACAAGCTGCCGGTGCCGCCCCTCGTGCCGCCGTTCGTCTTCATGACGGACGTGAGCGCCGAACAGGCCCTGGTCAGCTCGGACTCGATCGTGGCGGGCGGTCTGTCGCTGAAGGCCTCGGCATGAGGGGGCCCGCGTGATCCAGATCCAGGCCGCCCTCTTCTGGGCGTACGCGATCGGCGCGACGTCCGCGCTCTCCGCGGGGCGGCAGTTGCAGGTGTGGGAGCGGATCAACGCGGGCGAGGGGCCGCGCACGCGCAGCCGGGCCGCCAACCCGTACCTGGCGCTGACCGCGCTCTTCGCCGCCGTCCTGATGGTGCCGACGGGACTCTTCCTGCTGTGGCAGAACCCGGCCTGGGCGACCATGCACGTCGCGGACGGCCACGAGGGCGTGTGGGCGGGGTTCGTGCTCCTCTACGCGGGCGGGATCCCGTTCGCCGCGATCCTCGGGTTCCTCGTGGCGCAGTCGCTGGTCCTCGTGGGGGCGGGCTACTGGGCGTACCTCCAGAGCGTGGGCGGGTACTTCCTGCTGTTCGGGACGCTGATCCACGGCTGGGACGGCCGGGGGTACGAGCGTTTCCTCTCCCAGGGCGCCGAGGACTTCGCCGGCTGGCGCGGGGACAGCGTCGTCAATCACGTACTGGACTTCGTGACGTCGGGGACGTTCCTGGCGCTGCTGCTCTTCGGGGCCGCCGTGATCGGCACCATGCTGATGACCGAGATCGGCTGGCTCATGGAGGGCTGGTCGCTGCCGGGCGCCGACGAGGACCGCCAGGTGCCGAGGATCCTCGGCATCGCCATCGCGGCCGCGGGGGTCTACGGCCTGCCGTTCGCGGGCGCCCTCTGCGCGAGCGTGCTGGTGCGCCTGGCCGGCGGGTGGCTCGGCCTGCCGCTGTTCGCGGTGGTGGCGGGAGTCACGCTGCTGCACGGGCGCTCACCGGTGCGCCGCCTGTACGGCCTGGTCGGCGTCCCGCATCGGCACTGGCGGGCGGACCTCGACGACGAAGGCGACAGGGGCGGTGCGGGCGGCGACGGCGCGGGTGGTTATGCGAGCGGGGTCACAGCAGACCGGCCTGGGTGACGAGCATCGCGAGGACGACGACCAGGGTCCAGCCCGCGAGGTGCTCCAGGAGCTTCGGCTCGTCTTCCTTGGGGCCGCCGGTACGGGCCCGCACGCGGACGGCGGTGGCAGAGGTCGCGGTCATGTCTTCTCGCTGACGTTCGTCTGGCAGTGGCATCCCCCCACTGAGAACCCCTCCACCATGCCAGCCGGACGCGGCCTTGTGGGAGAGAGCTTGGTCACCCCGCAACTCGGACGGAGATCGGTGCGTCTAGGACGGGACACCACGTACGTCCGCGCAGCATCCGACCGAGAGGTTCCCGATGAGCACGAACCGGACGACCCGCCGCCGAGCGCGGCTCGCCCTCGCGGCCACGATCACCGCGGCGGCCGCCCTCACCGCACCGGCCTCACAGGCCGCGCAGGCCCCCACCGGGAAGCCCTCACCGGGCGCTCCCGGCCTCGGCGACCCGATGTTCCCGCTGGACGGGAACGGCGGATACCGGGTGGACCGCTACTACCTGGACTTCGACTGGCAGGCGCCGAGGACGCCGTTCGAGGCGACGACGACCATCAGAGCCACGTCCACGCAGGCGCTGTCCCGCTTCAACCTGGACTTCGCGGGCAACACCCTGCACACCGTGACGGTGAACGGCTCGAAGGCGGGCGCGTCCCGCGAGGGCGACGAGCTGACCGTGACGCCCAAGTCCCCCCTCCGCGCGGGAAGTTCCTTCACGGTCAAGGTCACCTACACCGCCGACCCGACCCAGACCCGGCACCGCGACGACGCGATCGAGGACTACGGCTGGATACCCACGCCCGACGGCACGGTGGTCTACCCCCAGCCGAACGGCGCCCGGCTGATCTTCCCGGCCAACGACCACCCGAGTCAGCGCGCGCCGATCACCTTCCGCATCACCACGCCGAAGGACCGTACGGCCGTCGCCAACGGCAAGCTGGTCTCGCGCACCTCGGCCCCCGGCGACCGGGTGCGCTGGACCTACGACTCCGAGCAGCCGCTCTCCACCCAGCTGGTGCAGCTGGCCGTCGGTGACTTCCGGCTGGTCGACAGCGAGGGGCCCGGCGGGCTGCCGCTGCGGGACGTCGTCCCGAGCGCGCTGGTCGAGCCGACGGCCGAGTACCGGGGGCTGACCCCCGGCCATCTGAAATGGCTGGAGGAGAAGCTCGGCCCGTACCCCTTCCACCGCTACGGCATCCTCGTCGGCGACACCGACCTGGGGGTGGCGCTGGAGACCCAGACGCTCTCGCTCGTCCCCAAGGCCGACCTGCTCGGCACGAAGGTGGACGCCGAGCGGAACCTGGTGCACGAGCTGGCCCACCAGTGGTTCGGCGACAGCGTGGCCCTGAAGAGCTGGTCCGACCTGTGGGTGAGCGAGGGGCACGCCCGGTTCTACGAGCGGCTGTACTCCGAGGCCCACGGCGGCGACAGCTTCGAGGCCGCGATGAAGACCGCGTACGCGGCACATGACCAGTGGCGCAAGGACTTCGGCGCCCCTGCCGAGCCGACCGAGCCGAACCTCTTCAAGCGCATGCGGTACGACGGCTCGGCACTCGTCCTGTACGCGCTGCGCGAGCAGGTCGGCGAGGAGACGTTCCAGAGGATCGAGCGGGCCTGGGTGAGCGGCTTCAAGGGGAGCACGGCCGGCACCCAGGACTTCATCGACCTGGCGTCGAAGGTGGCGGGCGAGGATCTGGAGGGCTTCCTGCGCCCGTGGCTGTACGGCGCGAAGACCCCGCCGATGCCCGGGCACCCGGACTGGGTGGTGAATCCGGCGACGTGACCCTCGCCGGGGATGCGGGCGGCACGGCCCGCATCCCCGACAAGGCCGGTCACCGGACGCGCGTCACCGGACGCGGCCGGACCCGGATCACCGGACGCCGACCGCCGCGAGGGCCCGCCTCTGCGCGGTGGAGAGCTTGGTGGGGAAGTACAGGTAGCAGACGCCACCGGTGCCGGAGACGACCTTGCCGGTGGCGTTGTACCGCTTGGTGCGCAACCAGACATTTTCCCACTCGCGCCGCTTGTAGACGCGGCGCACCGCCGGGTTGCTCGGCGAGGCCGGGTCGTTGGCGATCACGTCGCCGGCCGCGGTGAAGCCGATGACCGTCATCAGATGGCCCGCCGTGCCGTACCCGGCGCCCGTCAGCTCCTCCTTGAGGAACGACTGGGACGTTATGGCCGGGATGCCCGCGGCGATCAGCGACTCCAGTTCGGTCAGCGAGGCGAGGCGGGTCACGACGCCCTGGAGATCCCTGTACGTGGCCGCGTACGCCGCGTTGAAGGGCCAGTTGCCGCAGCCGTTGTACTGGTAGTCGAACGTGAAGCGGGCCGCGTGGCACACCTGCGGGTCGGCGTAGGAGGGGTCCACCCAGGCCAGGTCCTCGGGCGTCGGCCTCCGCCCCCAGTACTCGATGATCATCTGCGAGGAGGTGGGGCTGCACCAGGCCTCGCCGCCGTTGTCGTACTCCGGGTACTGGCCGATGTGGATCTCCTGCGAGTAGCGCGGGACCTCCAGTTCCTTGGCGAGGCCCGGGTCCGAGGCGGGGACCGTGAAGCGGTCGGGCACCGCGGACGCCATCGCGCCGAGCCGCCACACCGTGGGCGTCACGGTGGTGCCCGGCCTGCGGTACAGCGTCAGGCGCAGCTGGTACGCGGTGACGCGCGGGCCCGCGACGGCGTCGTCCAGGGAGAGCGTGTCCGTCCAGACCGTCGACTTGCCGTCGGTCTGGTCGTCGACGGAGGTCCGCCGGATGTCGGTCTCCTTGTCGTCGCCCGAGGCCCAGCGGCCCATCACGTACCAGGGGCTCCGCGTCCCGTCCGCGTAGGTGGCGCACAGCTCGACCTGGAGCCAGGTGCCGGCCGGGGTGCGCGCGTTCCAGGACGCGATGAGTTCCGTCGCGGGGACCGTGGAGCGGTGCGTGGGCGAGGTCCACCGGGCGTACTCCCAGGTGGCGGTCGTGCCGGTGTGCGGGTCGGTGTAGTCGGTGCGGCCCGCGGGCTTCGCGACGCGCAGGCCGGGGCGGGCGCCGGAGACGACGGCGGTGCCCTCGGCGGTACCGGTGCGCCAGTCCGCGCAGGAGGTCCAGAAGCGGTTGTCGACGAAGCGGTCCGCGCGCGGCGTGCGGCGGGGGGCGGGCGGGCTCCCCGCGGCCAGGGCGGGGCCCGTGGTCGCCACGAGGGCCGCCACCGCGGCGGCCGTACCGAGCACGGTTCTGCGGGACATGCCGTCTGCTCGCTCTGCTCGGCCTGCTCTCTCTGCTCGCTCTGCTCTGTCGGAAGGGTCGGGACGGTCGGGTCGGTCAGCTCGGTCCATCAGGGGGACCCCCAGTCGACGTGGTTTCCGGCGGGATCCGGAAAGGTCGGGACGGATGCGCGGAAGTGGGCCAACTATGGCCGGTCCCGGCCGACTTCTGCCAGCGCTTCGGACACCGCCGCGCGCGTCAATATTGGCCTCAACCACTGGCATGACCAGCGTCGGCGCGCGGAACACCTGCTTCCGCGGTCGTACGCTTGCCGATGATGACCCCTGACCCGCGCGCCCCGCACACCCCGCTCCCCCGCCTCGCCGGCGCCCTGCGCCGGCTGCCGCCCTCCTGCGGCCCCGTCCGGCTGATCGCCGTGGACGGGCACGCGGGCTCGGGGAAGTCGACGTTCGCGCGGCGCCTGGCCGAGGCGCTGGGCGGCGCGCCGGTCCTGCGGCTCGACGACATCGCGAGCCACGAGGAGCTGTTCGACTGGACGGAACGGCTGGGGCGGCAGATCCTCGGCCCGTTCTCGCGCGGGGAGACGGCGCGCTATGCCACGTACGACTGGACGGAACGCCGCTTCGGTCCGGCCGAGGAGAGCCTGCCGCCCGCGCCCGTGGTGATCGTCGAAGGGGTCGGCGCGGGCCGCCGCGCGCTGCGGGCGCGCCTCGCGGCCGTGCTGTGGATGGACGTGCCGCGCGAGGAGGCATGGCGGCGGGGGCGCCATCGGGACGGGGCGGTCCAGAGGGACTTCTGGGACGGGTGGGAGCCGGCGGAACTGCGGCACTTCGCCGAGGACCCCTCGCGGCCCTTCGCCGACCTTCTGGTGCGACAGTGCCCAGAGGGGTACGAGGTACTGCCGGGGCCCAGTGGGACGCCAGTCGGGACCCAGATCGTCACGCAGGGTGATGGGTCATCGGCGGTCCGCTGAACCTCCGGAAAGCGCCTTCCACTTGACCCGGCGAGTTTTCATGAGTGCCCCAACTCCGCTTGACCGAGGGGCCTTACAGGACTTACGTTCTGAATGTGCGGCCTTTCGAGGCCGCCCGCAGACGCGAAGCCCCCGGTTGTTCCCCCGTGATCGGGGGCTTCGTTCTGCCCTAGGAGTCCGATTTCCGGCCGCCATTGACCGCCATTCGCTCACCCTCGGTCACCATCGGGCGCGTTCCTCGATGCTCCTTTTCCGGCCGATCCGCCGGTGCGGCACCCTACGGCCGACCGCTCCCCCGCAGGTACGATGCCTAACGGTGCGCCTTTTTCGGACGGCTGCTCTGCGCGCCGGAACAACTCCCGTCCACAGCACGGCGGTTCAGCGCAGTGGCCGACGGGCACCGGCCCGGTGGTACGCAAACGGGGGCACGGTTTGTGGGGGACGTGATGGACTTCGACGCGGTGGGCTCACCCGCCCCGGCCGACCTCGCCTGGCTGAGGGGCGTCGACGCCTACACGATGGGCGCCTACCCGCAGGCGGAGGAGGAGTTCCGCACGGCGGTACGGCTGGATCCGGGGATGGCCGACGGCTGGCTCGGGCTGCACGCGCTGCGCGTCGAGACGACGACGGCTTTGCTGCGGATGTTCCAGCACCGGGACCGGTTCGGGGACCAGCGCGTACGGCACGCGCGCGCCCTCAACTCCTGGTACTGGCTGGGCTGGTGGGTCCAGCCCGTCCTGGAGAGCACCCGCGATCTGCTGCTCGCGCACGCCTCGCACTGGCTGGACGGCCGCCACGTCCCCGAACTCGACCGGGCGCTCGCGGGCCTGCCGCCCGTCGACGCCGATCCGCAGGTGCGCTTCCTGCACGCCTGCCGTTCCTACCTGGTCAAGGACTGGGAGCAGTTGGTGCGGCACACGGACCCGCTGATCGACGACCCGATGCTCGGCATCGAGGCCGGCCTCTTCGGCGGCATGGCCCGCGTGCGCCTGGAGATGTACGGGCAGGCCGAGCCGCTGCTGTCCGCCGCCCTGATGCGCTGTCGCAGCGAGCAGCCCCAGCGCAAGGAGCTGCGCTACTGGCTGGCCCGCGCGCGCGAGGGCACCGGACGCTCGGCGGCCGCGCTGCCGCTGTACCGGGCGGTACACCGGGTCGACTCCTCATTCATGGACACCTCGGCGCGGCTCGCCGCGATCGCCGAGGGCGACGGCTACGACGAAGCGGCCGACCTGGCCGCCGCGATCAGCATGGCGGGCGGCGGCCAGGACGCGCTGGAGGGGCCCGACGGCATCGACGTGCTCTTCGGCACCGAGGGCCGCGACGTGAAGGTCACCGGCCCCGAACCGCCACCGGGCGGCGGCCCGCCGGGACCCGGCACACCGCCGGGGCAGAAGGGCGCGGCGGGCCGCTCCGAGGCCGACGCCGTCCGCGAGAAGGCGATCATCCCGATCAAGCCGGGCCGCACGCAGCTGCCACCGGGCCCCACCGACCCCGCGCTCCTGGAGGCCGCGCTCTCCGAGCTGGAGTGCATGGTGGGCCTGGAGCCGGTGAAGCGCCAAGTCAAAGCGCTCTCCGCGCAGTTGAACATGGCACGCCTGCGGGCCGCGCAAGGTCTGCCCGTACAGCCGCCGAAACGACACTTCGTCTTCTCCGGCCCCTCGGGCACCGGCAAGACCACCGTGGCCCGCATCCTCGGCCGGGTCTTCTACGCGCTCGGGCTGCTCGGCGGCGACCACCTCGTCGAGGCGCAGCGCGCCGATCTCGTCGGTGAGTACCTGGGCCAGACGGCCGTGAAGGCCAATGAGCTGATCGACTCGGCGATCGGCGGTGTCCTCTTCGTCGACGAGGCGTACTCCCTGTCCAACTCCGGCTACGGCAAGGGCGACGCGTACGGCGACGAGGCCCTCCAGGTCCTCCTCAAGCGCGCCGAGGACAACCGCGACCACCTCGTCGTGATCCTCGCGGGCTACCCCGAGGGCATGGACCGGCTGCTCGCCGCCAACCCCGGGCTGTCCTCGCGCTTCACGACACGCGTCGACTTCCCCTCGTACCGCCCCCTCGAACTGACCGCGATCGGCGAGGTGCTGGCCGCCGACAACGGCGACGTGTGGGACGAGGAGGCCCTGGAGGAGCTGCGTTCCATCAGCGGGCACGTCGTCGACCAGGCCTGGATCGACGAGCTGGGCAACGGCCGCTTCCTGCGCACGCTCTACGAGAAGAGCTGCGCCTACCGCGATCTGCGGCTCTCCGGCTACCCCGGCGAGCCGGGGCGCGAGGACCTGTCGACGCTGCGGCTGCCGGATCTGATGCAGGCGTACGGAGAGGTGCTCTCGGGGCGGGGGCCGCGGAACGCGCCGGAGTTCTGACGCAGGCTCCGAGCCCGGTCCCGCGGCCCGCCCGTCATCCGACGAGGGCGTCGTCCAGGCTGCCGTCCAGTCTCTGGTGGGCGCTCGTCGCTCCCTTGGCCTCCTGGGCCCTGCGCGGTACCGCGACGCGGTGCGCCGGGTCGCGGACCTCGCCGACCAGGAGTTCGAGGACGTCCTCCAGGGCGACCAGGCCGAGCACCTTCCCCGACGCGTCGGCGACCTGCGCCAGGTGCGTCGCGGCGCGGCGCATCACGGTCAGCGCGTCGTCCAGCGGCAGCTCCGCCCGCAGCGTGGTCATCGGCCGCCACACCTGCTGCGGCACGGCGCGGTCGGTGTCCTCCAGATCCAGTACGTCCTTCACGTGGAGGTAGCCCATGAAGGCGCCGTTCTCCGCGCGGACCGGGAAGCGGGAGTAGCCGGTGCGTCCGGTCAGTTCGACGATCTGGCCCGGGGTGACCGAGGCGGCCACGGTCACCAGCGCGGCGCGGTCCAGGAGCACGTCCGTGACCGGGCGCGAGCCCAGCTCCAGGGCGTCCTCCAGGCGCTCCTGCTCCTCGGGGCCGAGCAGCCCCGCCTGGCCGGAGTCCTCGACGAGGCGGTTGAGCTGCTCGCTGGTGAAGACCGCCTCGACCTCGTCCTTGGGCTCGACCCGGAAGAGTTTCAGGACGACCCGGGCGCACGCCCCGAGCGCGACCGTCACCGGCCGGCACAGGCGGGCGAAGGCGACCAGGCCCGGACTGAACCAGAGCGCCGTCTTCTCGGGGGCCGCCATCGCGAGGTTCTTCGGAAGCATCTCGCCGACGACGAGGTGCAGGAAGACGACGACGGCGAGCGCGATCACATACCCGAGGGGGTGGATCATGCCCTCGGGGAGGTGGATAGCGTGGAACACCGGCTCCAGGAGATGCGCGACGGTCGGCTCGGCGACGGCGCCGAGCGTCAACGAGCAGACGGTGATGCCGAATTGGGCGGCCGCCATCATCTGCGGCAGGTGTTCGAGGCCGTAGAGCACCTGGCGGGCCCGCTTGGTCTCCAGGGGCTCGATCTGGCTGCGGCGCACCGATACGAGCGCGAACTCGGCGCCGACGAAGAAGCCGTTGGCGAGGACCAGCAGGAGAGCGAAGAGGAGTTGGAGCAGGCTCATCGGAGTGCCTCCGCGGCGGCTACGGGGGCCGGGGCGTCCGCCGTCATGGCGATCCTGACCCGTTCGGCGCGGTTGTGCCCGACCTGGCGCACCGAAAGCCGCCAGCCCGGGAGTTCGGCCCGGTCGCCGGGGGCCGGGATGCGGCCGAGGAGATCGGCGACGAGGCCCGCGACGGTTTCGTAGGGCCCTTCGGGTACGTCGAGTCCTATGCGGCGGAGGCTGTCGACGCGGCAGCCGCCGTCGGCGTCCCACGCGGGCCTGCCGTCCTCGGGCGGCGCCGCGCACAGCTCGGGCACGTCCAGCAGGTCGTGCTCGTCGCGCACCTCGCCGACGAGTTCCTCGACGATGTCCTCCAGGGTGACGACCCCCGCCGTGCCGCCGTACTCGTCGACGACGACGGCGATCGGCTGCTCGCTGCGCAGCCGCCCCAGGAGGGGCTGCACGGGGAGCGTCTGGGGGACCAGGAGCGGGGACTGCGCGATGCGGCCGACGGGGGTGCGCAGCCGGTCGTGCGCGGGCACGGCGAGGGCGTCCTTGAGGTGGACCATGCCCACGATCTCGTCGATCCGCTCGCGGTAGACCGGGAAGCGGGACAGGCCGGTGGCGCGGGTCAGGTTCACCACGTCCTCGGCGGTCGCCGACGACTGGAGCGCGCTGACCTTCACGCGCGGCGTCATGACGTGCTGCGCGGTCAGCTCGCCGAGGGAGAGGGTGCGCACGAACAGGTCGGCGGTGTGCTGCTCCAGGGCCCCGGCCTGGGCCGAGTGCCGGGCCAGGGAGACCAGTTCGCCGGGGGTGCGGGCCGAGGCCAGCTCCTCGGCGGGCTCGACGCCGAGGGCGCGCACCAGGCGGTTGGCCACCGCGTTCAAAAGGGCGATCACGGGCCGGAAGAGCCGCGAGAAGGCGTGCTGCGGGCCCGCGACGAACCGCGCGACCTGGAGCGGCCTGGACACCGCCCAGTTCTTGGGGACCAGTTCGCCGATGACCATCTGCACGGCGGACGCGAGCAGCATGCCGACCACGACGGAGACACCGCCGACGGCGCCCTCGGGGACACCGATCGCCGTGAACGGGCCCGCGAGCAGGTGCGCGAGGGCCGGTTCGGCGAGCATGCCGACGACGAGCGAGGTGATGGTGATGCCGAGCTGGGTGCCGGAGAGCTGGAAGGACAGCTCCTTGAGGGCGCTGACGACCGTACGGGCGCGGCGGTCGCCGTCGGCGGCGGCCTTCTCCGCGTCGGGCCGCTCGACGGTGACGAGGCCGAACTCGGCCGCCACGAAGAAGCCGTTGGCGAGGATCAGCAGGAATGCCGCCGCGAGGAGCAGGAGGGGGACTGTCATACCGCCGCCTCCCAGGTCGTACGGGTCCCGGGACACCGGGAGGGGGCGGCGCAGGTACTACAGGACGATCCGTCCATCGCCGGAGGGAGTCACTCCTCGGATAGCAGGGGCCCCCGGGGGCCGGGCGGGCCCGTCAGGGGCGGGGCGGCACACCTTGCGTGCCCCGCCACCAGATTAATCAGAACGTCAAGGCGCTGCGTGGAACGTCAGTCCCCGAGCGGCGTGCGGGCTTCGACGAGCGCGCGCAGTGCCTGGGAGTCGGCGATGGCCTGCTGCCTGGCGATGCCCGGCTGGATGCCCAGGGCGGGCAGGCTGGTGCCGTCGCTGAGGTTCAGGAACACCCACGGGTCGCCGGGGCGGAGGGTGACCTGGACGATCTCGGCCCAGGCCAGACGCCGGCTGGTCGCGATGTTGACGACGGTCACGCCGGACTCCTCGGCGACGACCTTGGGCCTGCTAAGCAGCACGAGGACGCCGAAGAGCAGCGCGCCGGTGAGGATGAAGCTGGTCCGCTCCCCCGGGCTGAGCTTGGGCAGCATCAGGGCGATCACCGTGAGGACCACGAACATCGCGGCGCCCGCGGTGAGCATGACGGCCCGGGTCCGCTTGGGGCGGAAGGTGACGGGCAGGGCGGGGAGGTCAGACATGAGATGCGGGCTCCGGCCGGGTCAGAGACGGCAGGCGTGGATGGCGGTGGTCAGGATGGCCCGCGCGCCGATGGCGTACAGGTCGTCCATGACGCGCTGTGCCTCCTTGGCGGGGACCATGGAGCGCACGGCCACCCAGCCTTCGTTGTGCAGCGGGGAGATCGTCGGCGATTCGAGGCCCGGGGTGAGGGCGACGGCCTGCTCCAGGTGCTCGGCGCGGCAGTCGTAGTCCATCATCACGTACGACCTGGCGACCAGGACGCCCTGGAGGCGGCGCAGGAACTGCTGCACCTTCGGCTCGTCGCCGTCGGCGCCGGTGCGCCGGATGACGACCGCCTCGGACTTCATGATCGGCTCGCCGAAGACCTCAAGGCCCGCGTTGCGCAGGGAGGTGCCGGTCTCCACGACGTCCGCGATGACCTGGGCGACGCCGAGTTCGATGGCGGTCTCGACGGCGCCGTCGAGGTGGACCACGGAGGCGTCGACGCCGCTGTTCGCGAGGTGCTTGGCGACGATGCCCTCGTAGGAGGTCGCGACGGTCTTGCCCGCGAGGTCCTCGATGCCGGTGGCCGTGCCCGGCTTGGCGGCGAAGCGGAAGGTGGAGCGTGCGAAGCCGAGCGGCAGGATCACCTCGGCGTCGGCACCGGAGTCGACCAGCAGGTCCTGGCCGGTGATGCCGATGTCGAGCCGGCCGGCCGAGACGTAGATCGCGATGTCCTTGGGGCGCAGGTAGAAGAACTCGACCTCGTTCTCGGGGTCGACCAGGACGAGTTCCTTGGACTCCTTGCGCTGCTGGTATCCGGCCTCATGGAGCATCGCCGACGCAGGTCCGGACAGTGAACCCTTGTTGGGGACGGCGATGCGCAGCATGAGGTCGGATTCCTTTGCGTGAAGGGGGTTGAGCGGGGTTGGCTGGCGTACGGCTCAGAGGTGGGCGTACACGTCGTCGAGGGAGATGCCGCGGGCGACCATCATCACCTGCACGTGGTACAGGAGCTGCGAGATCTCCTCGGCGGCGGCTTCCTTGCCCTCGTACTCGGCGGCCATCCAGACTTCGGCGGCCTCCTCGACGACCTTCTTGCCGATGGCGTGGACGCCCTTGCCGACCAGCTCGGCGGTGCGGGAGGTCGCTGGGTCGCCGTTGGCGGCCTTGTGCTGGAGCTCGGTGAAGAGCGCCTCGAAAGTCTTATTGGACATGATGCCGTTCACTCTACGCGGCCGGGCGGCGCCGCTCAGCGCCAGGGTTCGGAGACGGTACGGAGCGTGGTCGCGGTGGCCACGGCCGCGGTGACCGCTTCGTGCCCCTTGTCCTCGCTGGAGCCCTCGATGCCGGCGCGGTCCAGGGCCTGCTCCTCGGTGTCGCAGGTCAGCACGCCGAAGCCGACCGGCACCCCGGTGTCCACGGAGACCTGGGTGAGGCCCTGGGTGACGCCCTGGCACACGTACTCGAAGTGCGGGGTGCCACCGCGGATCACGACGCCGAGCGCCACGATCGCGTCGTAGCCGCGGCCCGCGAGGACCTTCGCGACGACCGGCAGCTCGAAGCTGCCCGGCACGCGCAGGACGGTCGGCTCGCTGATGCCCAGCTCGCCCAGGGCGCGCAGGGCGCCGTCGACGAGGCCGTCCATGACCTTCTCGTGCCACTGCGCGGCGATCACCGCGACCCGCAGGTCGCCGCAGTTCTTCACGCTCAGTTCGGGTGCGCCCTTGCCGCTCACGCGCTTCTCCTTCGGTCCGTTGACAGGGGTGGGTGCTTACTGGTTGCCGCAGGCGGAGACGCCGGGGGCGTCGAGCCAGGGCAGGTCGTGGCCCATCCGGTCCCGCTTGGTGCGCAGGTAGCGGAGGTTGTGCTCGCCCGCCTGGACGGGCATGGGCTCGCGTGCGCTGACCCGCAGGCCGTGCCGCAGGACCGCGTCGACCTTGTCGGGGTTGTTGGTCATCAGCCGGACGCTGCGGATGCCCAGGTCGTCCAGGATCCGGGCGCCCGCGCCGTAGTCCCGCGCGTCGGCGGGCAGGCCCAGCTCCAGGTTGGCGTCGAGGGTGTCGCTGCCGCGCTCCTGGAGTTCGTACGCGCGCAGCTTGGAGAGCAGGCCGATGCCGCGCCCCTCGTGGCCGCGGAGGTAGACGACGACGCCGCGGCCCTCCTCGGTGATGCGCCGCATGGACTCCTCCAGCTGCGGGCCGCAGTCGCAGCGCAGCGAGTGGAAGACGTCGCCCGTCAGGCACTCGGAGTGGAGCCGGGCGAGGACGTCCTCGCCCTCGCCGACGTCGCCGTGGACGAGGGCGACGTGCTCGACGCCGTCGACGGTCGAGCGGTAGCCGTACGCGGTGAAGTCGCCGTAGGCCGTGGGCAGCCGCACCTCGGCCTCGCGGCGGACGGTGGGCTCCGCGGAGCGGCGGTAGGCGATCAGGTCCTCGATGGAGATGATCGTCAGGCCGTGCTTGCGGGCGAAGGGGATCAGTTCCGGCAGGCGGAGCATCTTGCCGTCCTCACCGGCGATCTCCACGATGGCGCCGGCCGGGCGCAGACCCGCGAGGCGGGCGAGGTCGACGGCGGCCTCGGTGTGGCCGTTGCGGGCGAGCACGCCGCCGGTGCGGGCGCGCAGCGGGAAGATGTGCCCGGGCCGCACGAAGTCGTCGGCCGTGGCCGCGCCACCCGCGAGGAGCTGGAGGGTGGTGGCGCGGTCGGCGGCGGAGATGCCGGTGCTCACGCCGTGCGCGGCGGAGGCGTCGACGGAGACGGTGAACGCCGTGCTCATCGACTCGGTGTTGTGCTCGACCATCTGCGGGAGCCGCAGCCGGTCCAGCTCGTCGGCCTCCATGGGCGCGCAGATCAGGCCGCGGCACTCGCTCATCATGAAGGCGACGATCTCGGGGGTGGCCTTCTCGGCGGCGACGACGAGGTCGCCCTCGTTCTCGCGGTCCTCGTCGTCGACGACCACGACGGGGCGGCCGGCCGCGATGTCGCGGATGGCCTGTTCGACGGGGTCGAGGGAGAGGTCCTCGGCGTTGTCGGTGCTGTACCAGAGCCGGGGGCCCGAGGGGGCGGCGGTCAGCGCCTCGTTCAGGGGGGTGGCGGGAGACGGGTGGGCAGTCATGCCGGGGCTCCTTCCATGACGGGCTGAGAGGCCGCCGCGCGGGAGCGCAGCCACCAGTCGCGCATGCCCCACAGGACGAGGGCGAGGTAGACGACGTACACGAGGCCGGAGAAGGCGAGGCCGCTGCTGAAGGCGAGCGGTACGCCGACCACGTCGACGAGCAGCCAGGCGAACCAGAACTCGACGAGGCCACGGGCCTGGGCGACCATCGCGGCGAGGGTGCCGACGAAGATGTAGGCGTCCGGCCAGGGGTTCCAGGACAGCGAGGGGACGGCGGTGAACAGGGCGCCGACGGCGAGGGTGCCGACGGCGGTGCCCGCGAGCAGGATCCACCGCTCCTTCCAGCTCGCGAACCGGATGGCGATGGAGCCGTCCTGCGCCTGCTGCTTGCCGCGCGTCCACTGCCGCCAGCCCCACAGCGCGACACCGATGACGAGGAGCTGCTTGCCGACGCCGCCGGACAGCTGCGCGGAGGCGTACGCGGCGACGAGGATGACGCCGGACAGGAACTGGGCGGGCCAGGTCCATATCGAACGCCGCCAGCCGAGCGCGAGGGCGACGAGGCCGACGGTGTTGCCGATCATGTCGGACCACATGATGTGCTGGTCGAAGGCGGTGAAGGCCTCGGCGTTGAGCCAGTTCACTGGGTGGCCTCCTGAGCCTGGACGGAGCCGGTGGCGCGGTCGCCGAGGAGGCGCTCCACGTACTTGGCGATGATGTCGACCTCGAGGTTGACCGGGTCGCCGGGCTGCTTGATGCCGAGCGTGGTCAGCGCGAGCGTGGTGGGGATCAGGCTGATGGTGAAGTAGTCGGGGCCCGCGTCGACGACGGTCAGGCTGACGCCGTCGACGGTGATGGAGCCCTTCTCCACGACGTAGCGGGAGAGGCCCGCGGGGAGGGAGACCTTGACGATCTCCCAGTTCTCGGAGGGCTTGCGCTCCACGATCTCGCCCGTCCCGTCGACGTGCCCCTGCACGATGTGCCCGCCGAGGCGCGCGCCGACCGAGGTGGGGCGCTCCAGGTTGACGCGGGAGCCGACCGTGAGCGCGCCGAGGCTGGAGCGGTTCAGGGTCTCGGCCATCACGTCGGCGGTGAACTCGTCGCCCTCGTGCTCCACGACCGTCAGACAGACGCCGTTGACGGCGATGGAGTCGCCGTGCCCCACGCCCTCGGTGACCACGGGGCCGCGCAGGCGGAACCGGGACGCGTCGGGGAGGTTCTCGACGGCGGTGATCTCGCCCAGCTCTTCGACGATTCCGGTGAACACTTCAGTGCTCCTTCGCTACGGGGGTCGCGGTGACGCGCAGATCGGGTCCGATGCGGACGGTCTCGCTCACGTCGAGCCGCAACGCTTCGGTGATGGTCGTGATTCCGCCACCGGTCAGGGCGGCGGGGCCCGCGCCCAGCAGGGCGGGGGCGAGGTAGGCGATGACGCGGTCGACGGCGCCGGCGGCGACGAAGGCCCCGGCGAGCGTCGGGCCGCCTTCGAGGAGGACGGAGCGCACCCCGCGCGCGTGGAGCACATCGAGCAGGGTTGGAATGTCCAACCCTGCCTCGGTGCGCGGGAGTCGGACGGTCTCCGCGGTGTGGGCCCGGGCTTCGGCTCCCGCGTCGGCTCCGGCTTCGTACGCGGGCGTGACGCCGTCCGCGAGCGCGATCAGCGTCGGCGCCGCGGTGTCCAGGACGCGGGCGCCGGGCGCGACGGCGGTGCCGTTCGTGTCGACGACGACCCGCAACGGCTGGACGGCGCCCTCGATGCCCCGCACGGCGAGGTGCGGGTCGTCGGCGCGCTGGGTGCCCGAGCCGACGACGACGGCGTCGCACTCGGCGCGGAGCCGGTGGACGTCGGCGCGGGACTCGGCGGAGGTGATCCAGCGGCTCGTACCGTCGGCGGCGGCGATCCGGCCGTCGAGCGTGGCGGCGTACTTCCAGGTGACGTGCGGGCGGCCGAGGCGTACGGAGGTCAGCCAGGCGGCGTTCCCCTCGGCGGCCGCCGCCTCCAGCAGGCCCGCTTCGACGGAGATCCCTGCCGTGCGGAGGGTCTGGGCGCCGCCGGTCGCGGTGGGGTTCGGGTCGCCGACCGCGTAGACGACGCGGGCGATACCGGCGTCGATGAGGGCCTGTGCGCACGGGCCGGTGCGGCCGGTGTGGTTGCAGGGCTCCAGCGTGACGAGGGCGGTGCCGCCGCGCGCCTTGTCGCCCGCCGCGCGCAGGGCGTTGACCTCGGCGTGCGGGCCACCGGCGCGCTGGTGCCAGCCCTCGCCGACGACCTCGCCACCCGCGTCGAGCACGACACAGCCGACGACGGGGTTGGGGCTCGTGGCTCCGAGGCCGAGCGCGGCCAGCGTGATGGCACGCCGCATGGCGGCTGCTTCGGCTACGGCGGTGGCCACCGGGTCCTCCTGCCTCTTCGGGCACGGACTCCGGGGCTGTCGATGGCGACGACACGTACGGGCAGCGACACCTGGAGACACGTCGACGCCGAATGAGACCTGTCCTCGGGAAAGCCCGAGAACCACTCCTGGCCGAAACCAGGAACCACTCCTGACCCGAGCCAGGAACAAGCCAAGACGGCGGCGTGCAGAGATGCCCGCCCGCCGCGCACTGCCTCCCATCCGGACTTTCACCGTCGGTCCAGGAATTTCACCTGGTCAACCGGCCGCTGGAGGCGGCCGGGTCGCGGACTGTAACCGCCGGTTCGGAATTACACCGACCCCGGAGTGCGCTGCTTCTGGTACGAGGCCAGTCTGCCACGCCCGATCGACGGCCATGCGGGCGATCTCCTGTGGGCTGGCTCACAGCAACATCATTCAATCATCTCTTCAACAACTTGGTCCAGACCTATTGACCGACTGGTCTAGTCCTTTTAATCTCTGCGTCACCTCGGAGGAACCGGAGCCGGACGGTATGCGCACGCCGGGCCCCGGAACGATTCACATCTGTGCCAGCTGTGTTGTGTTCCGCCCCCGTCCGCGTCCCACCCCGTCCCTGGAGGCTCCCTTGCCGTCCCTCTGCCGCGCGAGAACCACTCTGCTGGCGACCGGCGCCGCCGTCGCCGGAATGCTGCTCAGCGTGGTCTCCCCAGGCGCCTCGCACGCCGCCGACAACGCGTCCTGCCGCCCCGACGGCCTCTACCGCACGCCCGGGGTCGAGGTTCCCTACTGTTCGGTCTACGACAGCGAGGGCCGCGAGAAGATGGGCGCCGATCACCAGCGGCGCGTCATCGGCTACTTCACCGGCTGGCGCACCGGAAAGAACGGCGAGCCCGCCTACCTCGCGTCCGACATCCCGTGGGAGAAGGTCACCCACGTCAACTACGCCTTCGCGCACATCGACAAGGGCAACAAGCTCTCCGTGGGCTCCGACGGCGAGAAGAACGCCGCCACCGGGATGACCTGGCCGGGTGTCAAGGGCGCCGAGATGGATCCCGCGCTGCCCTACAAGGGCCACTTCAACCTGCTCAACAAGTTCAAGAAGAAGCACCCGGACGTCAAGACGCTGATCTCGGTGGGCGGCTGGGCCGAGACCGGCGGCTACTTCGACGACGACGGCAAGCGGGTCGGCTCCGGCGGTTTCTACTCGATGGCCACCAACGCCGACGGCTCGGTGAACCAGGCGGGCATCGACACCTTCGCCGACTCAGCCGTCACCTTCATTAAGAAGTACGGCTTCAACGGCGTCGACATCGACTACGAGTACCCGACCTCGATGAAGGACGCGGGCCACCCGGCCGACTTCTCCATCTCCAACGCCCGGCGCGGCGGCCTGGTCAAGGGCTACGCGGCGCTGATGAAGACCCTGCGCGAGAAGCTCGACAAGGCGGGCGCGGCCGACGGCAGGCACTACATGCTCACCGTGGCGGCGCCCTCGTCCGGCTATCTGCTGCGCGGCATGGAGACCTTCCAGGTCCAGAGGTACCTGGACTACGTCAACATCATGTCGTACGACCTGCACGGCGCCTGGAACGAGTACGTCGGTCCGAACGCCTCGCTCTTCGATGACGGCAAGGACGCCGAACTGGCCGCGGCGGGCGTCTACGGAAGCCAGCAGTACGGCGGCATCGGCTATCTGAACACCGACTGGGCGTACCACTACTTCCGCGGTTCCATGCCCGCCGGGCGCATCAACATCGGCCTGCCGTACTACACGCGCGGCCACAAGAACGTGCAGGGCGGCACGGACGGGCTGTGGGGGAAGGCCGCGGCGGCCACCTGCCCGGCCGGTTCCGGGCTGACCAAGTGCGGTGACGGCGCGGTCGGCATCGACAACCTCTGGCACGACAAGGACGACAACGGCAAGGAGTCCCCGGCGGGCTCCAACCCGATGTGGCACGCCAAGAACCTGGAGAAGGGCGTCGTCGGCGACTACGTCACCAAGTACGGCTTCCCCGCGGACACCAAGCTGACCGGCACCTACACCCGCAAGTACAGCTCCTCGCTGGTCGCGCCCTGGCTGTGGAACGCCGACAAGAAGGTCTTCCTGTCCACGGAGGACGAGGAGTCGGTGGCGAAGAAGGCCGACTACGTGGTCGACCGGGGCATCGGCGGCACGATGGTCTGGGAGATGGCGGGCGACTACCGCTGGAACGCGGCCAAGGGCCAGTACGAGATGGGCGACACGCTCACCTCGCTGATGTACGACAAGTTCAAGACCGCCAAGCCCTACGGCGCGAAGGTGTCGAACAAGGAGCTGCCCGCCAAGGCCGTCGACATCGGCGTGGAGTTCGGCGACTTCAAGCTCGGCGACTCCAACTACCCGATCACGCCCAAGGTGAAGATCACCAACAGGACGAAGACGGCGCTGCCGGGCGGCACGGAGTTCCAGTTCGACTACTCCACCTCGGCCCCGGGCAACGCCTCCGACCAGTCCGGTTTCGGTACGAAGGTCATCAGCAGCGACCACACCGGCAGCAATGTGGGCGGTCTGAAGGGTGACTTCCACCGGGTATCGCTGAAGCTGCCCGCCTGGCAGTCGCTGGCGCCGGGCGCCTCCGTGGATCTCTCCTTCAACTACTACCTGCCGGTGTCGACCCCGTCGAACTGGACGGTGAACATCAGCGGTACGACGTACGCGCTCGCCGGTGACCTGGCGCGCGGCACCACGGTCGTCGAGCCGGGCACCGGCACGGACCCGACGGACCCGCCGGACCCGACGGACCCGCCGACGCCGGGCAAGTGCACGGCGCCCGCGTGGACTTCGGCCACCGAGTACGGCAGCGGGTCGACCGTGTCCCACAAGTCGCACACCTACAAGGCCAAGTGGTGGACGAAGGGCGACGAGCCCGGCGCCGGCGGCGAGTGGGGCGTGTGGCAGGACCTCGGCGCCTGCTGATCCCCTGACGCGCCGAGCCGGGAGGGCGCGCGGGGTACGGGAGGTCAGGGGCGCGGCCCGAAGAGTTCGTCCTGGGCCGCGTCCCTGGCGGCGAGCAGCGCGCCGCGCGAGACCGCCGAGCCGCCGAGCGCGCTCGCCCGGACCTCCGTACGCAGGGGCGACATGGCGGTGACGCGGTCCGTGACGCGGTCGGCGAGCGCGGCGCCGCCCGCGCGCCCCACCTCGCCGCCGAGGACGACACACCCCGGGTCCAGGATCGCTGCCATCGCGGCGGCACCGACGGCGACGCGGTCCGCGACGGCGTCCAGGAAGGCGCCCTCCCCCGCCTCCACCGCGTGCCGGACCACGTCGGCGGCGGACATGTCCGGTTTCCGCAGCCCGTGCTCCGCGCCGAGGTCACGGAGCGCGGCGGCGCAGGCCAGCGAGTGGAAGCCGCCCTCGCAGCCCGTGGCGGAGGGCAGGGCGCCGGTCCCCGGCACCGGCAGGAAGCCGATCTCCCCGGTGCCTCCCGAGGCGCCCCTGCGCAGCACCCCGTCCAGTACGACGGCCGCCCCCACGCCCTCGCCGAGCCAGAGCAGCACGAACGTGTCCCGGTCGTGCGCCGCGCCGTCCCGCTGTTCGGCGCGGGCGGCGAGGTTGGTCTCGTTCTCCACCAGGACGCGCGCGCCGAGCCGCTCCTGGAGGGCGCCCGCGAGACGGCGGTGCCAGGCCGGCAGCGAGGACGTGTCGTGCAGGTCGCCGGTCGCGGGGTCGATGAGGCCGGGGGCGCCGATGCCGATGGTGTGCAGCCGCTGGGCGCCGCCTTCCCGCGCGGCGCGCTCGACGAGCGTGAGGGCGCGCTCGACGGCGGTCCCGGTGTCGCCGCCGATGGGCGCGGAGTCCTCGGCGAGGACCGCGCCGAGCAGATCGGTCACCACCACACGGACGCTGTCGGTCCGTACGTCGAGCGCGGCGAGGTGCGCACGGCCCGCGACGATGCCGTAGAGCCGGGCGTTCGGGCCGCGCCGCTGGGCCCCCGCCTCACCGACGACCGTGATGAGCCCGGCGCTCTGGAGGCGCTCGACGAGATCGGCCACCGAGGGCCGGGAGAGTCCGGTGAGCTGCTTCAACTGGTTGGCGGTCAGGGGCCCTTCGCTCTGTAGGAGGCCCAGCGCGAGCCGGTCGTTGATGGCCCGAGCGGTACTCGGTGAGGCAGGCATGCCGCGATCCTTCCACAGAGCGTATTTATCAGGCAGGGTTCCTGATAGTTTACGTCGCCGTACCGGGGCACCTGTCGGGAGGGGCGGAACGCAATGAGTGAAGTGGTCTACGACAAGAGCCGGTTGCGGCGCGCGCGGATCGCCGTGGCGGCCGTCTTCTGTGTGCACGGCGCGGTCACCGGCTCCTTCGCGACCCGGGTGCCATGGATCCAGGAGCACGCCTCGGTCAGCGCGGGCATGCTCGGCCTCGCGCTCGCCTTCCCGGCGATCGGCGCCTCCGTGGCGATGCCGCTGGCGAGCCGGATCAGCCACCGCTTCGGCGCGCGCAACGCGCTGCGCGGGCTGCTCGCGCTGTGGACGCTCTCCCTCGTCCTGCCCTCGCTCGCCCCGAACCTGCTCACGCTCTGTCCGGCGCTCTTCGTGTACGGCGCGACCTCGGGCATGTCGGACGTGGCGATGAACGCGCTGGGCGTCGAGACCGAGACCCGGATGCGGAAGTCGATCATGTCCGGTCTGCACGGCATGTGGAGCGTCGGCGCCCTGATCGGTTCGGCCGCGGGCACGGTGGCCGCCCACCTCGGCTCGGACGCCCGGCTGCACCACGCCCTCGCCGCCGCGGCGCTCACCGCGCTCGGCCTGATCGCCTGCCAGGGGGTCCTCGACCTCCAGGCGGCACCCGAGGAGGAGGAGCCGCCGCGGTTCTCGCTGCCGCCCAAGTCGGCGCTGCTGATCGGCGCGGTCGGCTTCTGCGCGGTCTTCGCGGAGGGCGCGAGCCTGGACTGGTCGGCGGTCTATCTGCGGGACGTCCTGGACTCGTCGGCCGGGGTGGCGGCCGCGTCCACCACCGGCTTCACGCTCACCATGGCTGTCGCGCGGCTCGCGGGGGACGCGGTGGTCAACCGGTTCGGCGCGGTGCGCACCGTGCGCGCGGGCGGTGTGCTCGCGGCGCTCGGCGGGCTCCTCGTGGTCCTCGCCTCCCACCCGGCCGTGGCCATGGGCGGCTTCGCCCTGCTCGGCCTCGGCATCGCGGTCGTGGTCCCGCTGGCCTTCGCCGCGGCGGGGCGCAGCGGCCCGAACCCGAGCCAGGCCATCGCGGGCGTCGCCACCATCACGTACACCTCGGGCCTGATCGCCCCGTCGGCGATCGGCACGCTGGCGAACGCGACGAGCCTCGTGACCTCGTTCGGCCTGGTGACGCTGCTCGCCTGCGGCCTCGCGGTCTTCGCGGGCGTGCTGCGCACGGACGGGCGCGGGGGCGGGCGCGAGGGCGCGCGGGCCGGGAGCGCCCGGGCGACCGGAGAGAAGTCGCACTGACGTCGCACTAACATGGCGTCGATCATTTCGGGCCACGCATACCCGCCAGAGCGGCCCGGCTCAGCGCACAGAAAGCGATACTCACCATGGATCTCGGCGTGCGCTGGAAACTGCACGGCGACGGCCGTACCCCCGCCCCCGGGGCCGTCGTCCGGCCCGATGAGCGGCTCTCCTGGCCGCGGACCTTCGGGCTCGGCGCGCAGCACGTGGTGGCCATGTTCGGCGCGTCCTTCGTGGCGCCCGTCCTGATGGGTCTCGACCCGAATCTCGCCATCATGATGTCGGGCGTCGCGACCGTCATCTTCCTGCTCGCCACGCGCGGCCGGGTGCCCAGCTACCTCGGCTGCTCGCTCTCCTTCGTGGGCGTCGCCGCCGTCATCCGGGCGCAGGGCGGCTCCAGCGGGACGGTGACCGGCGCCGTCCTCGTGGTCGGTGCCGCACTGTTCCTGGTGGGGCTCGCGGTGCAGAAGTTCGGGGCGCGGATCATCCACGCCGCGATGCCGCCGATCGTGACCGGTGCGGTCGTCATGCTGATCGGCTTCAACCTGGCGCCGGTCACCGCGTCGACGTACTGGCCCCAGGACCAGTGGACGGCCCTGCTGGTGATGCTCTTCACCGGGTTGGCCGTGGTGTGCCTGCGCGGCTTCTGGTCACGCGTCGCGATCTTCCTCGGCCTGATCTTCGGCTACGGCATCTCCTGGGTCCTCGACCGGGTCTTCGGCAAGATCCACTCGGCGGACGGCTCCGGCAAGGTCGTCGACCACTGGCGGCTGGACCTCTCCGCCGTGGGCAACGCCGACTGGATCGGCCTGCCCTCCTTCCACGCGCCGAGCTTCGAGTGGTCGGCGATCCTCGTGGCGCTGCCCGTCGTCATCGCGCTGGTCGCGGAGAACGCGGGCCACGTCAAGGCCGTCGGCGAGATGACCGGCGACAACCTCGACGACAAGCTCGGCACGGCGATCTCCGCCGATGGTGCCGCCTCCATACTGTCCACCGCGGTCGGCGGCCCGCCCAACACGACGTACTCCGAGAACATCGGCGTGATGGCGGCCACCCGCGTCTACTCCACGGCCGCGTACTGGGCGGCGGCCGCCTTCGCGCTGCTCTTCGGCCTCTGCCCCAAGTTCGGCGCGGTCGTCGCGGCGATCCCGGGGGGCGTGCTCGGCGGCATCACCGTGATCCTGTACGGCATGATCGGTCTGCTCGGCGCGCAGATCTGGATCAACGCCAAGGTGGACCTGCGCAATCCGCTGAACCTCGTACCGGCAGCGGCGGGCATCATCATCGGCGTCGGCGGTGTCTCGCTGAAGTTCACCGACAACTTCGAACTGAGCGGCATCGCGCTCGGCACGATCGTCGTCATCACGGGCTACCACGTGCTGCGCGCCTTCGCCCCGCCGCACCTCAAGTCCCAGGAACCGCTGCTGGATTCGGGCACCTCGAAGTACGGCGAGGGCGACGAGGGCAGCGATGCCCGCTAGGGCCTGCTAAACCCCATGGACGTGGTGCGCGCCGACTGAGTACCGTGCGCACCATGTCCAGCCCCGAGTCCGACAGACTCCGGCCACCGGTCGTCCGGTGGCTTCCCGTGCTGTCACGCTGACGCTCTTCGCCCGCTGCCCTCTCGCAGCCGACCGCTGCCCCACGCAGCCGTTCGCTGCTTCTCGCAGCCGTCCGCGGCCGTGGCACCACCGCCGGATCACCGCTCCCGTGTCCTGATCGTCATCGATCCACATCGTGGTTGCGGAGTTTCGCTGTGCCCTTTGCCCTCTACCTGCTCGGACTCGCCGTCTTCGCGCAAGGCACCTCCGAGTTCATGCTGTCCGGCCTGCTCTCGGACATCGCCCGGGACCTGGAGGTCTCGATCCCGTCCGCGGGCCATCTGACCTCGGCGTTCGCCGTGGGGATGATCGTCGGCGCGCCGCTGATGGCCGCTCTGAGCCGTCGCTTCTCGCGGCGGCGCGCGCTCCTGGCCTTCCTGATGACCTTTCTGCTCGTCCATGTCGTCGGCGCGCTCACCACGAGCTTCGCCGTGCTGCTCGCGACGCGCGTCGTGGGCGCCCTCGCCAACGCCGGGTTCCTCGCGGTCGCCCTGGTGACCGCCACGAGCATGGTCGAGCCGAACGCCAAGGGACGCGCCACCTCGGCGCTGCTCGGCGGCGTGACGGCCGCCTGTGTCGCGGGGGTGCCCGCGGGCGCGCTGCTCGGCCAGGTGTGGGGCTGGCGCTCGGCGTTCTGGGCCGTGGCCCTGGTGTCCGTGCCCGCTCTCGCCGCGATCGCGCGGGCCGTGCCGGCCGGGGCGCCGGACGCCACCGGGCCGAGCGCGCTCGGCGAACTGCGCGCGCTGCGCGGCCCCCGGCTCCTGCTGACGCTGCTGCTCGGCGCGCTGGTGAACGCCGCGACCTTCTGTACGTTCACCTACCTGGCCCCTGTGATCACCGAGGTCACCGGCCTCCGTCCGGCCTGGGTGCCGGTGGTGCTCGCCCTCTTCGGCATCGGCTCGTTCATCGGCGTCGGCGTGGGCGGTCGCCTCGCGGACGCTCGGCCCCTGCCCCTGCTGGTGTCCGGCTCACTGGCGCTGCTGGCCGGCTGGATCCTCTTCGCGGTGACCGCGGCCCACCCGGTGGCCGCGGTCGTGCTGGCCCTCGTCCAGGGCGCGCTGTCGTTCGGCGTCGGCTCCACGCTGGTCTCGCAGGCCCTCTACGCGGCGGACGGCGCGCCCAGTCTGGCGGGCGGCTTCGCCACGGCCGCGCTCAACACGGGCGCCGCGCTCGGCCCTTGGTCCGGCGGACTCGCGCTCTCCGCGGGGCTCGGCTACCGCTCACCGCTGTGGGTCAGCGCCCTCTTCGTGGCGCTGGCCCTGGCGGTCGGGGGCGCGGCACTCGTCCCGCGTCGCCGGGGGCGTGCGGCAGGGTCCCTCTTTTCGGGGAAGCGACCGGTGCGCTGACGTCCGGGACGGCCCGGTGCTGGGACCCTGCCCCCATGGCGCAGTTGGAGCGGTTCGCAGAGACCAGGGGCCCGCGGCGCGGGGTCGACGGTGTGGTGGCGCGGATGCGCGCGCTCGGCGACGACTGGCCGCCGCGCGACGGGGTGGCCGTCTTCAACCGCGTCTATCTCTCGGTCACCGAGGAGGTCCACCGGAGCATCGGCCTGGGCGCCTTCGCCGACACCCGGGCCGCGACCGCGCTCGGCGTACGGTTCGCCGAGCGCTATCTGGCGGCCGTCGACGCCGCGGCGGACGGGCGCAGGCCGCCCGCGTGCTGGCGCCCGCTCTTCCAGTACCGGCGCCATCCCGGCGTACGCCCCCTACAGTTCGCCCTCGCGGGCATCAACGCGCACATCGGCCACGATCTGGCGCTCGCCCTCGTGGACGCCTGCCGCACGCTCGGCTGCGAACCGGCCGACCTGGAGGACGAGTTCGACCGCGTGGGAGACATCCTCGTCACGCTGGAGGAGCGCATCCGCGAGGAGCTGATGCCCGGCCCCGACCTCCTCCAGATCGGCGATCCGCTGACGCACCTGGCGGGTTCCTGGAGCCTGGAGCGGGCCCGGGACGGCGCGTGGGCCGCGGCCCGCACCCTGTGGGCGCTGCGCGAACTGCCCGGCGTGGCGGAGGAGTTCGCGCAGCGACTCGACGGAGCGGTGGGCCTGGTGGGGCGCATCCTGCTCACCCCGCTCCCGGACTGAGCGCGAGCGCCCGGGGTCAGTCCTCCGGCAGCTCGACCGGCGCGATCTCGTCGTACACGTCCCCCGGGCCGGGGTTCGTGGTGTCCGAGGCGCCGCCGAAGTGGTGCATCACGCCCCATACGGCGTTCAGCGCGGTCTGGATCGCGCCCTCGGCCCAGCCCGCCGTCCAGGAGATGTCGTCGCCCGCGAGGAAGATGCCGCGCTTGTCCTCGGGGAGGCGGTCCTGCATGAAGTGGGTGAACAGGCGCCGCTGGTAGCGGTAGTGGCCCGGCAGGTTCGCCTTGAAGGCGCCCATGAAGTAGGGCTCGTTCTCCCACGAGACCGTCACCGGGTTGCCGATGATGTGGCTGCGGATGTCGACCTTCGGGTAGATCTCGCCGAGCGACTTGAGCATGACCTCCATGCGCTCGTTCGCCGACAGGGGCAGCCACTTCAGGCTGTCGTCGCACCAGGTGTAGGAGAGGCAGATGACGGCGGGCTTGTCCGGCCCGTCGTCGAGCAGGTAGGTGCCGCGCGTCATGCGGTCGGTGAGCGTCATCGACATGACGTCACGCCCGGTCTCCTCGTCCTTGTCCAGCCAGAACGGGCGGTCCACCGGCACGAAGAGCTTGGAGGACTCCATGTAGTGGGTGCGCTCCATCGCCGTCCAGTGGTCGATGGGGAAGAGCGAGTCGTCGCACTCGATCTTGGAGAGCAGCATCCACGACTGGGCGGTGAAGATCGCCGCCTGGTAGGTGCGGATGTCACCGGAGGCGTCCGTGACGGTGACGCGGTTCCCCGCGGTACGGGTCAGGCGGGTCACGGCGGGCCTGGGATCGCCCTCGTGCAGCGACTTCAGGGACGTACCGGGTGCCCAGTGCACGATCTTCTGCGGCTCGCGCTCCCACAGGCGCAGGGGCAGCTGCTGGCTGCCGCCGACGATGCCGCGGTGGTGGTCGTCGGCCTCGGTGTAGACGACGCGCAGGATCTCCAGGATGGAGTTCGGGAAGTCGGTGTCCCAGCCACCGGTGCCGAAGCCGACCTGGCCGAAGATCTCGCGGTGGCGGAAGGACTTGAAGGCCTCGGAGTCGCAGAGGAAGCCGTAGAAGGTCTGGTTGTCGAGCTTCTCGACGAGCTTCGACCAGATCTCGCGGATCTTCGGCACGTCCCGCTCGCGCAGGGCGCGGTTCATGTCGGAGAAGTCGGCGCCCTCCTCCAGGCAGTCGGC
This sequence comes from Streptomyces sp. NRRL S-920, assembly GCF_000717945.1. Lineage (NCBI taxonomy): Bacteria > Bacillati > Actinomycetota > Actinomycetes > Kitasatosporales > Streptomycetaceae > Streptomyces > Streptomyces sp. NRRL S-920. Next base: position 91,632 of record NZ_JODF01000031.1, on the reverse strand, counting down.
CCACGCCTTGGCCACGTCGCGGTAGACCTGCGGCAGGTCCGCGACGGTCTCGGCGTAGTGCGACTCGCCCTTGAGGTCCACGACCGTCGAGGGGGTCGTCTCGGCGAGGGGGTTGGGGAACGCCCTGGTCTTCAGGCCCACCAGGTCGATGTAGTGCTGGAGCGCCGTCGAGGACGGCGGGAAGCGCATCGCGCCCATCTCGGCGGTCAGGTCGCCGTCACAGCCCTCGAACCCGACGGTGCGCAGGCGCCCGCCGATCTGGTCGGCCTCGTACACGACGGGCTTGAGGCCCATCTTCATCAGCTCGTACGCGGCCACGATGCCCGACAGCCCGCCGCCGATGACGGCGACCTCGGTGCCGTGCTCGGTCGCGGGTATCTGGCCGAGGCCCGCGGGGTGCGCGAGGTAGTCGTCGTACGCGTAGGGGAAGTCCGGGCCGAACATGGTGATCGGCGGCTGGGCGTCGGTGTGCTGGATGGCGGTGGGCACCGTGGACGTCATGGGGTACGGACTCCTTGCACGGAACTGAAAAGTCAGGTGGGGGGCGGGGCTCAGACGAGGGACGCGTACAGGCCGGGGCGGCGGTCGCGCAGGTAGGGGTTGGTCTCGCGGGACGCGCTCAGGAAGTCCGGGTCGACGTCGCCGATGACCAGCTCGGTGCCGCGGCCCGCGCGGGCGCGCGCCACACCGTCGGGGCCGACCAGCGTGGAGAGCCCGACGAACTCGAACTCCCCTTCGGGGCCGACGCGGTTGACGTACGCGACGTACATCTGGTTCTCGAAGGCGCGCACCGGCACGACCGACTCGGCGACGAACTGGAAGGGGTGCATCTGCGCGGTGGGGACGACCAGCAGGTCGGTGCCCGCGAGGCCGTGCGCGCGGACGTTCTCCGGGAACTCCACGTCGTAGCAGATCATGAGGCCGATGCGTACGCCGCCCAGCTCGGCCTGCACGACGGGCTGCTCACCGGGGGTGAAGGCGTCGCGCTCGAAGCAGCCGAAGAGGTGGGTCTTGCGGTAGTTCGCGAGGCGGGTCCCGTCGGGGCCGATCAGCTGCACGGAGTTGTAGACCACCTCGCCCTCGCGCTCGGGGTAGCCGTACGCGACGCCGACCTGGTGGCGGACCGCGATCTCGGCGATGGCCTGCGCGGAGGCTCCGTCCGCGGGCTCCGCGAGGCGGGCCACGTCATCACCTATAGCGTACCCGGTGAGGAACAGCTCGGCCGCGACGAGCAGCCCCGCCCCCTGGGCGGCGGCACGGCCCGCGGCCTCGTCGAGCGCCGTGAGGTTCTCGGCGACGGATCCGAGCTGCCCGGAACTCTGGAGCAGGGCGGTGCGCAGCGCAGGCATGGCTGATCCTCAGGGCGTACGAAGGGGCAGGTGGGGTCCGTTAGACCGTACGGTCGGCGACCGCACCGGGACAAGGCTCGACCGTTGCGGGCAGCCGCACGATCTGTTGCGCGTGGCGGGCTCGGAGCGGCGATTCATTGCGCACGGGTCCGTGCGCCACGCGATGGGGGCCGGACACCTCGCGTGTCAGGGGCCGCGCGCCGCACTTCTCGGGGCCCGCGCGCCGCACGTCCCGGAGCCAGGGCGCGGCCCTCGGGAACCATTCACCGCACTTCGCGGGGGGGGCACGCGCCGCACTTCTCGGGGCCACGCGCCCCACCATCCGGGCCCGTACGCCTCATCACTCGGGCCCGCGCACCTCACCACCCGCGCCCGGCCGCCGTGCTCGTCCCTAACGAACTGCCCATGACCGCGCACGGCAAGCTGGACCGGCGCGCCCGCTTCTCGAGGGGCCGCGCACCTCACCACCCAGGCCCGTACGCCGCACTTCCCGGAGCCCGCGCCGCCCTCGGGGGCCGTGCACCGCACTTCTCGGGGGAACCACACGCCGCACTTCTCGGGGCCGCGCGCCCCACCATCCGGGCCCGCCACGCCTCACCCCCCAGGCCCGCGCACCTCACCACCCGCACCCATGCCCCTCACGTATCAGGCGCGTCAGCCCACAGGCGCAGGCCCGGCGCGGCTTCCCCCGCCATGCGGCGGAGACCGGGTGCCGCCCGTGGCCGGACGTGCCGGACCCCGCTTCCGCGAGAGCGTGGTCCCACCCAAGAGAGCGGGTGCCCGGAGAGACCGGGTGAACGCCTCGCAGACGGAGGGTTTGCCATGAGCCGTACGAACACCGACCGTTCCCTCAGCCGCCACCGCGCCTTGGCGGTGGGCGCCGCGCTCCTGATGACCGCGGGGGCGACCGGCGCGGCCGTCGCGTCCGACAAGGACGCCGCACGCACCGACAGGTCGGCCTCCGCGCCGCACAGCGCCGAGCGGGCCGAGAAGCGCGAGGCCGCGGCGCTGACCGGCTCGGCGAAGATGTACCGCAAGACCACGGAGGACGTGACGTTCACCTTCGACGCGCATCTGGCGGCGAGGAACAACGGCGACCCGGCGAAGGCGACCGGCACCTTCCGCTTCGTCCACCTCGACAGGCCGGGCGGCAAGGGCGGCTGGGCGAAGGGCCGCATCGACTGCCTGATGACGGGCGGCAAGGTCGCCACGACGACCGGCATCATCACCGACACGAACATCAAGGAGATCAAGGGCGGCCGGGTGGGCTTCACGGTCCACGACCTGGGCAGGACGGACCGCGTGGGCTACAGCTGGGCGGGCGTGGGCGGCCCCGACGGCACGAAGAACCTCCCCAAGTGCACCAGCTCGGCCCCGCACGAGAAGGTGCGGACGGGCACGGGCGACTTCCAGGTGCTCCCGTGGAAGGTCCCGTACCCGACGGGCGACCGCAGCCGCACCGGGAACTAGAAGCTGGAAGCCGGCCCGCCCTAGGGCGTGTCCGTAAAGTCCCGCCTGCGTCGCGACGCCCGGCACGCACTCTCGCCGCATCGGCCGAAAGCCCAAGTACGCCCAGTACGAGGGCCTCCGGCCGCCACGCCGAGAGCACGCACCGGACGCCGCGACGCCCGCCCTCCGGGCGAACGACGCGACTTTACGGACACGCCCTAGGCCGGGGACCCCGAGGAGAAGCGCCGCATCAACGGCGAGAGAACCAGAACGGACTTCGTCCGCTCGACGAACGGTTCCCCCGCGATCCGTTCGAGCACCCGCTCGAAATGCCGCATGTCCGCGGCGAAGATCTGGACGATCGCGTCCGCGTCCCCGGTGACGGTGGACGCGGACGCGACCTCCGGATAGCGCTCAAGCCCTCGCTTGATCGCCTCCGGCGAGGTGTTGCGGCGACAGTAGATCTCGATGAACCCCTCGGTCTCCCAGCCGAGAGCCGCGGGGTCCACCCGCACGGTGAACCCGGTGATGGCGCCCGTCGCCCGCAGCCTGTCCACGCGCCGCTTCACGGCGGGCGCGGAGAGTCCGACCAGCTGGCCGATGTCGGCGTAGGAGCGGCGGGCGTCCTCGGCGAGGGCGTGCACAATGCGTTCGTCGAGATCGTTCAGTCGCACGGGGGGTGGATCACTTCTCTGCTGTGGCCAATCGGGAGCGGCTCATGCCGTACAGGAAGTAGAACACGAGGCCGACGGCCATCCAGACACCGAAGACCGTCCAGGTGATGGAGTCGAGGCTGAACATGTTGTACGCGCAGAAGCCGAAGCCGAGCACCGGGAAGAGCCAGCCGAGCGGCACCCGGAAGGTGCGCGGCATGTCGGGGCGGGTGCGGCGCAGCACGATCACGGCGATGTTGACCAGGCCGAACGCGAAGAGCGTGCCGATGCTGGTGGCGTCGACGAGCTTGCCGAGCGGGACGACCGACGCGAGCGCGGCGCAGAACAGCGAGACGATGACGGTGTTCACGCGGGGCGTGCCGGTCTTCTTGCTGACCTTGCCGAACGCCTTGGGCACGAGGCCGTCGCGGGACATGGCGAACAGCACGCGGGTCTGGCCGTAGAGGACGGTCAGGACGACGGACGCGATGGAGATGACGGCGCCGGCGGCGAGCAGCGTGCCCCAGAAGCTCTGGCCGCTGACGTCGTTCATGATCGCGGCGAGCGTGGCCTCGGAGCCCTCGAAGTCCTTCCAGTTCCAGGCGCCGACGGCGACCGCGGCGACCAGGACGTACAGCGCCGTGACGATGATCAGCGACAGCATGATGGCGCGGGGCAGGTCGCGCTGCGGGTTCTTGGCCTCCTCACCGGCGGTGGAGGCGGCGTCGAAGCCGATGTACGAGAAGAAGAGGCTCGCGGCGGCGGCGCTGACGCCGGCCGTGCCGAGCGGCATGAAGTCGGAGTAGTTGCCGGACTTGAAGCCCATGAAGCCGATGGTGCAGAAGAGCACGAGCGCGGCGATCTTCACGATGACCATGACCGTGTTGGCCGTCGCCGACTCCTTGGCCCCGCCGAGCAGGAAGACCATGGCGAGCAGCACGACGATCAGGCCGGGCAGGTTGATGATCGCGCCGTCGACCTCACCGGGCGCCGCGGAGAGCGCGTCGGGGATGGTGACGCCGATGGTCCCGTCGAGCAGTTCGTTGAGGTACTCGCCCCAGCCGACCGCGACCGCGGCGACCGATACGCCGTACTCCAGGACCAGGCACCAGCCGCAGACCCAGGCGATGAGTTCACCCATCGTTGCGTACGCGTATGAGTACGAGGATCCCGCGACCGGTATGGAACCGGCCAGCTCGGCGTAGGAGAGGGCGGAGAAGAGGGCGGTGAGGCCGGCGATCACGAAGGAGATGGTGACGGCGGGCCCGGCCTTGGGGACGCTCTCGCCGAGGACGACGAAGATGCCGGTGCCGAGCGTGGCACCGATGCTGATCATGGTCAGCTGCCACATGCCGAGGGAGCGCCGGAGCGAGCCACCCTCGCCCTGGCCACCCTCCGCGACCAGGGCTTCGACGGGCTTGCGGCGCATGAGACGGCTGCCGAGGCCAGGGGCGCCCGGGGGGCTGGGGCGGTTCTGCGGGGGTGCGCCTTGGTCGAGCACGCGCTGGCTCCTTCATCGCTGCCGGTCAGGGCGGCGAGGGACCCGTGGCACCCGTGTCTGAAGACGGGACCCACCGAGCAGGCAGTCCCCGCCACACCACGTACAGCGCCTGACTCTAGAGTCCACGGTTCCCGACCGTAATGCAGCAACCTTGCGCACCAGCGGTGGATCATTGCGCTCTTCCGCCGCACGCGTCGGTTCGTTGCGCGGTCCGTTTCGTCCGTTGCGTTCCGCCCCGGAAACACGAAAGGCGGGCCGTGTCCCTCAAGGGGACACGGCCCGCCTTTCAGGGGCGCGGGGAACTGCACGACCAACCCTCACGACCCGCAGATCTCACGCGATCCGCACAGCGCAGCGACTAGCTCCAGCTGGCGTGCAGCGGCTTGCCCTCGGCGTATCCGGCGGCGCTCTGGACGCCGACCGTGGCCTTCTCGGCGAACTCCTCCAGGGAGGCCGCGCCCGCGTAGGTGCAGGAGGAGCGGACGCCCGCGATGATCGAGTCGATCAGGTCCTCGACGCCGGGCCGGGCCGGGTCGAGGAACATGCGGGAGGTCGAGATGCCCTCCTCGAAGAGCGCCTTGCGCGCACGGTCGTACGCGGACTCCTCGCTGGTGCGGTTGCGCACGGCACGCGCCGACGCCATGCCGAACGACTCCTTGTACAGGCGGCCGTTGGCGTCCTGCTGGAGGTCGCCCGGGGACTCGTACGTGCCCGCGAACCAGGAGCCGACCATCACGTTCGAAGCGCCGGCGGCCAGCGCCATGGCGACGTCACGCGGGTGGCGGACCCCGCCGTCGGCCCAGACGTGCTTGCCGAACTTCTTGGCCTCGGCGGCGCATTCGAGCACCGCGGAGAACTGCGGGCGGCCGACGCCGGTCATCATGCGCGTGGTGCACATGGCGCCGGGACCGACACCCACCTTGATGATGTCGGCACCGGCCTCGATGAGGTCCCTGACCCCCTCGGCGGCGACGATGTTGCCCGCGACGATCGGGACCTGCGGGTCGAGCGCGCGCACGGCCTTGACCGCGCTGATCATCGACTCCTGGTGGCCGTGGGCGGTGTCCACGACGAGCGTGTCGACGCCCGCGTCGAGGAGCTGCTTGGCCTTGCCCGCCACGTCGCCGTTGATGCCCACGGCGGCGGCGATGCGCAGGCCGCCGTTGGCGTCCACGGCCGGGGTGTAGAGGGTCGCGCGCAGGGCGCCCGTGCGGGTCAGGATGCCGGCGAGGCGGCCGTCCTTGTCCACGGCGGGGGCGTACCGGCGGTTGGCGTGGTCCAGCTTGTTGAACGCGTCGCGCGGGTCGATGTCCGCGTCCAGGAGCAGCAGGTCCTTGGACATGACCTCGGACAGCTGCGTGAAGCGGTCCACACCGGTCAGGTCGGTGTCGGTGACGACGCCCACGGGCTTCTGGTCGGCGTCGACCACGACACCGGCGTTGTGCGCGCGCTTGGGCAGCAGGGCGAGCGCGTCCGCGACGGTCTGCGAGGGGGCCAGGACGATCGGGGTGTCCAGGACGTGGTGGCGCGTCTTGACCCAGGAGACGACCTCGGTGACGACCTCGATCGGGATGTCCTGGGGGATGACGACGAGGCCGCCGCGGCGGGCGACGGTCTCGGCCATGCGGCGCCCGGCGATGGCGGTCATGTTGGCGACGACCAGCGGGATCGTCGTGCCCGTGCCGTCGGGCGAGGCGAGGTCGACGCCCTGGCGGGAGCCGACGGCGGAGCGCCTCGGGACCATGAAGACGTCGTCGTACGTCAGGTCGTACGCAGGCTGGATGTCATTGAGGAAACGCACGTGCTGCTCATCCCAGTCGATCAGAGGTGGCCCCCGGACAGTTAGGCCGAGGGAAAAGCACGTACTTCATTCTCCCATGCCGCCGGGGTTGTGCCGCCTGGGACGATCACCCAGGCAGGTCATGGGGGCGTTGGTCGGATCATCCAAGAGCCGTCCACGAGCCGTCCACGAGCCACCCGAGAGGCGACGCGAGCGGAACAGCCGGTTCAGCCCTCGCCACGCTCCGTGCCGACGGGCCCGAGCGCGAGGGCGATCTCCAGGCCGGTCTCCGCGCCCCGCCAGTGCTCGACCGCCGAGGAGAACACCTCCTGGGCGACCTCCCACTCCCCCGGCGCCTCCCGCGCGAACTCCTGCCATCCGGAGACGACGAGCAGCCGTCCACGCGCGCGGGGCGCCCACGACAGGTCGGTGAGGCAGTCGGCGAGCGCGTCCCAGTTCCGCCCGAACCAGTCGGGCAGCGCGAGGTCGCGGGCGCACCGCTCCATGAAGGCGGCCTTGTCCCGCACTCCGGCCAGGGAGAGCGCCGCGGTGGTCCAGCCGGCGCCGCGCGCGGCGTCGAGCACGGGGGCGAGGGGGTCGGGTGCGCTGTCTGTTCGGCCGGGCATTACCTCAGCACCGCCTTGAAGGACGCGTAGTGGTCGTCGGTGTAGTAGATCTCGCCGCCGCTCCCGGTGACGATCCGCCGGGCCCCGCGGTCCCGCTCGCCGGGGGTGCGGACGGTGTACTCCCGGTAGTAGCCGCGCTTCTGCCGGGGCAGCTCCCGCTCGAAGTTGCCGAAGACGCGGCCGTCCTTCTCGTACGGGAACGGGCCCCCGTCATCAATGCGCCGCAACGTCCGCCGCGCCTCGCCGGGCAGCCGGTCGGCCTGGACGGTGTCCATACCGCGGGCCCATGCGGGGGCGCTCGCCCCGGCGTCCGAGGAACACCCGGCCACCAGGACCGAGAGACAGACGAGCAACGCCCCCAACAGGCGGGGAACAACCCGGGTCACCATGCGAAAGACCCTGCCACAACGCCCCGTAAGGGGCGCGGGGCTGTGGCATTTGCGGCTCCGCCGCGCGGGCGCGACCAGCCCCCACGACCCGCGGACGCTCAGCTACCGTCCGGGTCGGCCCGATCCAGCGCGGGCCGAGGCGCAGCCCCAGCGACGAGCAGCTGATCGGCAGCTGCCGTGTCCGTCACCAGACTGGTGACAAGCCCGGACCGAAGCACCGCGTCAATGGCGGCAGCCTTCCGCTGCCCACCCGCGATGGCGACCACCTCGGGAATACGCCGCAGCCGGTCCGCTTCGACGGTGATGCACCGCTCCCCGAGATCCCGCCCGACCCGACGCCCCTCGGCGTCGAACAGGTGCGCGGACATCTCCGCGGCCACTCCCAGCGAGGCGTAATGCGCACGCTCCTCGTCGCTGAGCATGTCGTGGACGGTGGAGATACCCGGCTCCCAGGAGCCGATGGAGACCGCCGCGACCGTGACCTTGTCGAAGTACTCGAAGGCGCGGGCGATGCCGGTCTGGTTCCGCAGCGCCGCCGCGGTGGCCGGGTCGGGCAGCAGCATCGGCGCGTAGATGGGGTGGGCCTCGCCACCGGAGACCTGGGCGGCGCGGCGCACGGCCTCGACCGAGCCGCGCTCGGCGGTCCCCGCGTCGTAGACACCCGTCAACTGCACGACCGTGCACGGCGGCAGCTGGTCGAGCGCCGCCGCCATGTGGATCGTGGAGCGGCCCCAGGCGAGGCCGAGCACATCGCCCTCACTGACCAGCTCGCCGAGCAGGTCCGCCGCGACCTCGCCGAGGTTCTCGGGATCGGGCGAGTCCTCGATCTCGTCGGTGGGCGCCGGCGACTCGACGACGACGGCGTGCCGCAGGCCGTAGCGGGCGCGCAGTGCGTCCGAGCGCTCGGCGTCCAGCTCGGCCGGGACTCGGATCTCGATGCGTACGAGATCCCGCTCCAGGGCGGTCTCCAGGACCCGGGCCACCTTGAAGCGGCTCACGCCGAACTCCTCGGCGATCTGGATCTTGGACTTGCCCTCGAGGTAGAAGCGGCGGGCCATGGCCGCCGCCTGCACCAGCTCCGCGGGTCCCATCCGCATGGCTGACCGACCCGCCGACATGGCCGACACGGCGCTCTCCTCACTGCTGTTCACAAACTGGGTTCGCCGTTCATCCTTGCAGATCCGGCCTAGTTGATCAGCCCTGAGGGACTGCGTTCACGTTCCCGTGGCTCAGTGGTCGCACGCCCAGGCACTTGACGCGGTCTTTGCCGCCGCTTGGGCACGCAATGAACGTACCGCCTCCGCCGGATCCTCGGCGCCGTAGACCGCGGAACCCGCGACGAACACATCGGCGCCGGCCTCGGCGCAGCGCTCGATGGTGGAGGCCGAGACGCCGCCGTCGACCTGGAGCCAGAGCTGGAGTCCGTGCTTGCTGATCAGCTCACGGGTGCGGCGGATCTTGGGCAGCATGATGTCGAGGAACGCCTGGCCGCCGAAGCCCGGCTCGACCGTCATGATCAGCAGCATGTCCAGCTCGGGGAGCAGGTCCTCGTACGGCTCGATGGGCGTCGCCGGCTTCAGCGCCATGGAGGCGCGGGCGCCCTTGGCGCGGATCTCGCGGGCGAGGCGCACGGGGGCGGCGGCGGCCTCCGCGTGGAAGGTGACGGACCCCGCGCCCGCTTCGACGTACTGCGGAGCCCAGCGGTCCGGGTCCTCGATCATCAGGTGGCAGTCCAGCGGCGTGTCCGTCGCGCGGGCCAGCGACTCCACGATCGGCACGCCGAGGGTGAGGTTCGGGACGAAGTGGTTGTCCATCACGTCGACATGGAGCCAGTCGGCGCCCTCGGTGCCCGAAACGGACTTCGCCTCCTCGGCAAGACGGGCGAAGTCCGCGGACAGGATGCTGGGGTTAATCTGCACGGCCATGACCCAAGACTGCCATGCCCGGCGCGGATCGCCGACCGCGGTCCGGGCGACGGCCGCGGCGCCTGCCGCGACAGCACTCCGGGAGCCGGGCCCCGGGGCGCGCCAGACCCTTTGCCGCACCCCCACCCGGCTCCCCCGGTACCTACCAACTCCCTTTCCGCACCGCCGAGTTCACGATTCGAGTACGGCGGCCGCGCGCGGGCGGCTCAGGCGGTCCGCCTGATCAGCGCCAGATACATGGCGTCCGTCCCGTGCAGATGCGGCCACAGCTGGACGTCGGGGCCCTCGCCGAGCGCCGGGACGTCCGGCAGCAGCGGTCGCGCGTCGAGCAGTTCGGCGCCCCCGGTGTGCTTGAGGACGTCGTCGACGACCGCGCGGGTCTCGGCGAGGTGCGGTGAGCAGGTGGCGTAGCCGACGACGCCGCCGACGCGCACGGACTCCAACGCCGTGCGCAGCAGGCCGCGTTGGAGCGGGGCGAAACCTTCCAGGTCCTGCGGGCGGCGGCGCCAGCGGGCCTCCGGGCGGCGGCGCAGCGCGCCGAGCCCCGTGCAGGGCACGTCCATCAGGACCCGGTCGAAGGTGCCGGGGCGCCACGGCGGGCGGGTGCCGTCAGCGGCGATGACCTGGTACGGGCCGGGGTTGCCGGCGAGCGCCTGGGCGACCAGGCCGGCCCGGTGCGGCTGCTTCTCGGCGGCGAGCAGCGCGGCGCCCCGCTGAGCGGCGAGCCCGGCGAGCATGGCCGCCTTGCCGCCCGGCCCCGCGCAGCCGTCGAGCCACTTCTCGTCGGGTCCTTCGACCGGGGCGTTCGCCAGGGCGAGCGCGACGAGCTGGCTGCCCTCGTCCTGCACCCCCGCGCGGCCCTCGCGCACCGCGTCGACAAGGCCGGGCTCACCACCCTCACTGAGCCGCACGGCATACGGCGACCAGCGGCCCGGCAGCGCCGAGTCCTCCCCCACGGAGGCGAGCAGCTCATCGGCGGTGGCGCGGCCGGGCCGCGCCACCAGCGTGACCTCGGGGCGTTCGTTGTCGGCCTCAAGGAGATCCTCGATCCCGGCGCGGCCGCCGCCGAGGGCGTCCCACAGCGCCGAGACGACCCAGCGCGGGTGCGAGTGCACGATGGCGAGGTGGTCCTCGGGGTCCTCGTCGTAGGGCGGCGCGACCTTCTCCACCCAGCCGTCGAGGTCGTCCTGGGCGACCTTGCGCAGCACCGCGTTCACGAACTTGGCCCGCCCGTCGCCGAGCACCACGCGCGCCAGCTCGACCGAGGCGGAGACGGCGGCGTGCGTGGGGATGCGCGTGCCGAGCAGCTGATGCACGCCCAGATTGAGCACGTCGAGCACCGGCGGGTCGACCTCGCGCAGCGGCCGGTCGATGCAGGCCGCCACGATCGCGTCGTACGTGCCCTGGCGGCGCAGCGTGCCGTAGACCAGCTCGGTCGCGAGCGCCGCGTCCCGCGCGTCGAACTTCTCGGGCCCCTCCTTCTCCCTGGCCTTGCGCAGCAGGGGCGGCAGGACGAGGTTCGCGTACGCGTCACGCTCGTCCACCGCCCGCAGCGCCTCGAAGGCGAGGAAGCGGACGGGGTCCTTCTGGGGCCGACGATAGGGCTTGCCGGACTTCCCGGGCTTGCCTGACTTCACCGGCTTGCCGGAGGGCTTACGGGGAGGCCGGTTCGGCTGGTCGTTCAAAGGTGCTCCGCGGCTGGAATGAGTCGAACCCCATCAGCGTACGTCGCCGTCCCCCACGCGCTCGCCGGGGGCGATCCGCACCCCGCGCGCCCAGTCGGCGCCCCGCATCGGCTTCTTGCCCTGCGGCTGGACCCAGAGCAGCTCCACGGCGTGCGAGCCGGAACCGACGTACACGTTGTTCTTGGCGGCGGACAGCTCGCCGGGCGCGAGGTCGGTGCGGTCGGGCACGAGCGCCGCCTGAATGATCTTCAGCCGCTCGCCGCGGAAGACGGTCCACGCGCCGGGCGCGGGGGTGCAGCCGCGCACCACGCGGTCGACGCGCAGGGCGGGCGCGGCCCAGTCCACCTGGGCGTCCTCTACCGTGATCTTCGGGGCGAGGGTGACGCCGCCGGCGGGCTGCGGCACCGCCTTCAGGCTGCCGTCCTCGATGCCGTCCATGGTCGCGACGAGCAGCCCGGAGCCCGCGAAGGCGAGCCGGGTCAGCAGGTCACCGCTGGTGTCGGTGGGCCGCACCTCCTCCGTGACCGTGCCGTACACCGGCCCGGAGTCCAGCCCCTGCTCGATCAGGAACGTGGAGGCGCCGGTGATCTCGTCGCCCGCCATCACCGCGTGCTGCACGGGGGCCGCGCCGCGCCAGGCGGGCAGCAGCGAGAAGTGAAGATTGACCCAGCCGCGGGCCGGTACGTCGAGCGCGGCCTTGGGGAGCAGCGCGCCGTAGGCGACGACGGGGCAGCAGTCGGGCCCGATCTCCCGCAGCCGCGCCAGGAACTCCTCGTCGCGCGGCTTCGCGGGCTTCAGCACCTCGATGCCGGCCTCCTGCGCGCGCTCCGCGACCGGGCTCGCCACGAGCCTGCGGCCACGGCCCGCGGGCGCGTCCGGACGGGTGACGACGGCGGCCACCTCGTGCCGGCCGGAGGCGATCAGGGCGTCCAGGGCGGGGACGGCGACCTCAGGAGTGCCTGCGAAGACGAGCTTCACTGGGTGGTACCTCGGATCTCTGGTGGGAGCGACGGCAGCGCACCAGTCTATGGGCCGCTTCCGGGCCCCGCCCAGGACGGCCCTGCCGGTGACTCGCGTTGACGGCCCTGGGGGCGTACGAACTGACGCGCGCCCCGTGCATATGCGCATACGCCCCTGCACCGTGACCCCACACGAGCTAGCGCGTTGGTCAAGAAAGAGTTGACCACTATGGGCCGCCGATACGGCCCGATCCTTTTCACGCCGGTTCGAGAGGCTTGTTCATGGCCGACCACGCAACCCACGACGCCCAGGCACGGGCCAGCCTGCACCTCCTGGTGCGGGACATCGAGCGGGTCCGCCGGCAGGTGGACGCGCTGCGTACCCTCACCGCCCAGCTCGGCAACGTCTACCGCCCGCGCCGCTCCAGCCCCTCGGCGGGCTTCGTCGTCTACGGGCGGGCTCCCGCCCCGACCGTCCGCCTCGCCCAGGAACTGCGGGACAGCGTCGAGACGCTGGTCACCGCCGCGGTGGACTTCGACCGCTCGCTCGGGTTCTCGTGGGACGCGGTGGGCTCGGCCCTCGGGGTCACCAAGCAGGCCGTCCACCGCCGTTACGGCGCGCGGCGGGCCACCACGCAGGCGGCGGCCGAGGCGGAGCGCGCCACGGAGGCCCCGGTGCCGGCCGCGACCACCACGGCCACCCGCCCGGTCCCGGTCGGCGTCCCCCTGCCGTCCGTCCCCGCCGCCCGTGCGATGCCGACCCAGCCGACCGCGGGCAGCCCCGCCCTTCGCGACGACCCCAGGCCGCCCGCGCTGCCGGGCCCCCGCAACGGCTGAGAGCCCGTGTCCCGGCACGGGCTCCGATCCGCGCCGCTCCCTGCGACTGCCCCCTTCCGCCGCTCAGCTGCCCAGGCCAGGGGGCAGTCGCACGCCGGAGGGACATGCCGGCGTGAGGTGAGCCGGGCCCGGCCCCCGCCCGGCGCCGTCAGCCGATGTCCGGCGGATCCACGCGGATCCGTACCGCCTCCGCGCCGCCCTCCCGGGCCCCCTTGGCCCCCCGGGCCATCCGCGCGGCCTGCGCCGTCTTCAGGGAGGCGGCCAGCGCGGCGCCGCTGCCCGGGGGCACCCGGATCAGCACCCGCTCCCACTGCTCGCCGACAGGTGCCGCGCCGGGGCGTCGTGCGGGCCCCGGGCCCGCGTCCCGTACCGGCACGGGGCCCAGCACCACCGCGTCCGGCGGCAGTTCGGCACCGGCGAGGAACCCCGCGAGCGCTTCGGGCGGCCCGGAGACCGCCGCCATCCGCGAGACCGGCGGGAACCCCAGCTCGGCGCGCTCGGCCAGTTCCCGCACCGCGTGCCCCACGGGGTCCCACCGCACGAGCGCCTGCACGGGCCTCAGCGTCGGCTCGGCGACGACCACCACGGTGCCGCCCGCCCCTTGCGGACGTACGAGCGAGGCGGCCGCTATCCACCGCCGCAGCGCGTCCTCCCCCGCCCGCAGATCGGGCCGGCCGAGCATCGCCCACCCGTCGAGCAGCAGCGCCGCGGCGTAACCGCCCTCCGCGACGGGCTCCGCCCCCGGTGTGCTCACCACCAGCGCGGGCGCCCCCGGCACCGTGTCCAGCACCTGCTCGCGCCCCGAAGTGCGCACCGGAACGGCCGGAAACGCCCGCCCCAGCTCCTCGGCGGTCCGCCGCGCCCCCACCACCTGCGCCCGCAGCCGGAAACCGCCGCAGGAGCCGCAGTGCCACTCGGCCTCCGCCACCCCGCACCAGCCGCACCGCAGGGCCGCGCCGCCCTCCTGCGCCTCCAGCGGCCCGGCACACCTGCGGCACCGGGCGGGCTCCCTGCACCGCTCGCAGGCCAGCCTCGGCACATACCCGCGCCGCGGCACCTGCACCAGGACGGGCCCGTGCTTCAGCCCCTCCCTGACGGCCCGCCAGGCCAGCGTCGGCAGCCGCGCGGCCCGTGCCGCCTCGTCCCGGGCGAGATCCCCGTCGCCCACCGTGCGCACGAGCGGCGCGGCACCCCGCACCTGCTCGCGGTCGGCGACGAGGGGCGCCGCCCAGCCGGTCTCGACGAGCTGCGCGGCCTCGACCGTGCAACTCCAACCGCCCAGCAGGAAGCCGCACTTGTCCCGCGCGGCCCGCAGTTCGAGAACCTCCCGCACATGCGGGAAGGGCGCATGGTCGTCGCTGTGGTTGGGGTCCCCGTCGTCCCAGATGACGACGAGCCCCAGATCCCGTACCGGCGCGAACATGGCGGCCCGCGTCCCGACGACGGCCCGCACCGCCCCGCGCCGCACGGAGAGCCACTCCCGATAGCGCCGCTCCTGCCCGGCGTCGGCGGTCAGCAGTGCGTGCTGCCCCTCGCCGAGGAGCGCGGTGAGCGCGGCGTCCACGCGGGCGGCGGGCCGCCCGGTCGGTACGACGACGAGCGCGCCCCGCCCCGAGGCCAGCGTGGCCTGCACGGCGCGGGCGATCTCCTCGGCCCACTGCGGGCCGGGCAGCGCGGTCCACACCGCGCGGGGCGACCCGCCCGCCGCGAGCGCCCCGACGAAGTCCGCCCCGTGCCCGTACCGCCGCCAGGAGCCGGGATCGGGCGCGGCCGGTGGCGGCGGAGGGGTGGACGCCGCCCGGGACTCGGCGCGGCCGTGCCGGGGCGGGACCGCCAGCTGCAACACGTCGGCGAGGCTTCCCGCGTACCGGTCGGCGACCGCGCGGGCCAGCTCCAGGAGCCCGGAGTCGAGCACCGGCTCGGGGGACACGACCTGGGCCAGGGCGGCGAGCGGGCCGGTGTAGTCGGTCTCGGCGCACCGCTCGACGATGAACCCGTCGATCAGCCCGCCGCCCTCGCGCCGCCCCTCCCGCACATTGCGCGACCCGGCCCCGAACCGCACCCGGACCCGCACCCCGGGCTGGGCCACCTCGTCCAGTTCCTCGGGGACGGCGTAGTCGAAGTACCGGTCGAGGTGCAGCACGCCCTTGTCGACGAGGACCCGCGCCACCGGCAGCTCCTTGGCCAGCGCGGCCCCACGCCACGTCCGCGGCTTGGCCCGCGGCACCTTGGCCTTGCGCACACTGTCCCGGATCAGCGCGAGCTGCTCGGGCTCGGGCACCCCACCCCCGGCACCCTCGCCCGCACCTGAACCGTTCTCCCTGCTCACAGCAGCATTCCTACCAGACCGCTCTGACACCGCCGCGGAGTCGGCCGAGGCCCGGCACCCCGCGAGGGGTACCGGGCCTCAGAAGCCGAAGCGCCGGGGAACTACAGCCCCGCGGCCTTCCGCAGCGCCTCCACGCGGTCCGTGCGCTCCCACGTGAAGTCGGGGATCGCCCGGCCGAAGTGGCCGTACGCGGCGGTCTGCGCGTAGATCGGACGCAGCAGGTCGAGGTCGCGGATGATCGCGGCCGGGCGCAGGTCGAAGACCTCGCCGATGGCCGTCTCGATCTTGTCCGTGTCGACCGTGGCCGTGCCGAAGGTCTCCACGAACAGGCCCACCGGCTCGGCCTTGCCGATGGCGTACGCCACCTGGACCTCGCAGCGGGCCGCGAGACCGGCCGCCACGACGTTCTTGGCGACCCAGCGCATCGCGTACGCCGCGGAGCGGTCCACCTTCGACGGGTCCTTGCCCGAGAAGGCGCCGCCGCCGTGGCGGGCCATGCCGCCGTAGGTGTCGATGATGATCTTGCGGCCGGTCAGGCCGGCGTCGCCCATCGGGCCGCCGATCTCGAAGCGGCCGGTGGGGTTGACCAGCAGGCGGTAGCCCTCGGTGTCCAGCTTGATGCCGTCGTCGAGGAGCGCCTTCAGCTCGGCCTCGACCACGAACTCGCGGATGTCGGGGGCGAGCAGCGAGTCCAGGTCGATGTCGCTGGCGTGCTGCGAGGAGACCACCACGGTGTCGAGGCGGACGGCCTTGTCGCCGTCGTACTCGATGGTGACCTGGGTCTTGCCGTCGGGGCGCAGGTACGGAATGGTCCCGTTCTTGCGCACCTCGGACAGGCGCCGCGAGAGGCGGTGCGCGAGGTGGATCGGGAGCGGCATCAGCTCCGGCGTCTCGTCGCAGGCGTAGCCGAACATCAGGCCCTGGTCGCCCGCGCCCTGCTTGTCCAGCTCGTCCTCATCGCCCTCGACACGCTTCTCGTAGGCGGTGTCGACGCCCTGCGCGATGTCGGGCGACTGCGCGCCGATGGACACCGAGACACCGCAGGAGGCGCCGTCGAAGCCCTTCTTCGAGGAGTCGTAACCGATCTCGAGGATCTTGTCGCGCACCAGCTGCGCGATCGGCGCGTACGCCTTCGTCGTGACCTCGCCGGCCACGTGGACGAGGCCAGTGGTGATCAGCGTCTCCACGGCGACCCGGGACGTCGGGTCCTCCCGCAGAAGCGCGTCGAGAATGGTGTCGCTGATCTGGTCAGCGATCTTGTCGGGGTGACCTTCGGTCACAGACTCCGAGGTAAAGAGGCGCCGGGACACATCGCTCCCTGTGGTTGCAGCGGCTGCTGGCTGATCATTGGTGGACTGCCGGGGGCTGCGCCCGGCGTGGTCCGAGACCAGTTTATCGGTCACACTCGTCCGCCGGACCACATGTCTCGCCACTTGGGAGCCCTGTGACCTGCGGCACTGCATTGTGCGGTACGACGATCAGTCTCCACCAGAGGGTCTCGCACCCGTTTTTTGCAGGTTTGAGGCCCCTGGTGGGACGAAGATGACATTGAGCCCCGTCGGTGGAGACCCGGTCAAGTAACGCATCGCATTCTGGCCGAGTTCCGCCAGGAGACGAAAGGTGAAGTGAAAAAAGACGGAAGAAGACGGAACGGGACAGGCCGCCCGTGATCAGGAGAGCCGCGCCGCGACCAGGTCCCAGACGGTGTCCGCGAGCGCTTCCTTCGGGCCGTACGGCACCGGCGTCTCGCTGCCGTCCGCTCCCAGCACCACGGCCTCGTTCTCCTCGGAGCCGAAGGTCTTGCGCTCGCCGACCTCGTTGACGACCAGGAGGTCGCATCCCTTGCGGGCGAGCTTGGCCCGGCCGTTGGCGAGGACGTCGTCCGTCTCGGCCGCGAAGCCGACGACCACCTGGGCCGGACGCGGCCTGTCCCCCGCGATCTCGGCGAGGATGTCGGGGTTGCGGACCAGCGCGATGGGCGCCGGTTCCTGGCCGTCCTTCTTCTTGATCTTCCCTGCCGCGTACGTCTCCGGGCGGAAATCGGCCACGGCGGCCGCCATCACGACGGCGTCGGCGTCGGCGGCGGCCTTCAGGACGGCCTCGCGCAGCTGCACGGCGGTACCGACCGGCACGACATCGACACCGGCCGGGTCGGGCAGCGCGGCGTTCGCCGCGACGAGCGTGACGCGGGCGCCCCGCGCCGCCGCGCTGCGGGCGAGCGCGTAGCCCTGCTTGCCGGACGAGCGGTTGCCGAGGAAGCGGACCGGGTCCAGGGGCTCACGGGTCCCGCCGGCGCTGATCACGACGTGGCGCCCCGCGAGGTCCCGCGCCAGCCCGCCGCGCGCGAGGACACGGCGTACGACCTCGAACAGCTCGGCGGGGTCCGGGAAGCGGCCCTTGCCGGTGTCGACGCCGGTGAGCCGGCCGACGGCGGGCTCGATGACGAGCGCGCCGCGACGGCGCAGCGTGGCGACGTTCTCCTGGGTGGCCGGGTGCTCCCACATCTCCGTGTGCATGGCCGGGGCGAACACCACCGGACAGCGTGCCGTCAGGAGCGTGTTGGTGAGCAGGTCGTCGGCGAGGCCGTGGGCGGCCTTGGCGAGCATGTCGGCGGTGGCGGGAGCGACGATCACGAGGTCGGCCTCCTGGCCGATCCGGACGTGCGGCACCTCGTGGACGTCGGACCAGACCTCGGCCGAGACGGGGTGGCCGGACAGCGCGGACCAGGTCGCGGCACCGACGAAGTGCAGCGCCGACGCGGTCGGTACGACGCGCACGTCGTGGCCCGACTCGGTCAGCCGCCGCAGCAGCTCGCACGCCTTGTAGGCGGCGATGCCACCGCTGACCCCCAGGACTACCTTCGGCTTCTCGGCCACTGCCTCTGTCTCCCCGCACTCGGATGCGTACGACTCCATGACACACCACAGGCCCGGCAGCCGTGCTGCCGGGCCTGTGGTGAAGGTACGAACCGCTTACTGGGCCGGGCCCTCGATGGCCTCGGACGTCAGCAGGCCGGCGTTGATCTCGCGGAGCGCGATCGAGAGCGGCTTCTCGTGGACGTGGGTGTCCACCAGGGGACCGACGTACTCCAGGAGGCCCTCACCGAGCTGCGAGTAGTACGCGTTGATCTGGCGCGCGCGCTTGGCGGCGTAGATCACGAGGCTGTACTTCGAGTCGGTGGCTTCGAGCAGCTCATCAATCGGCGGGTTGATGATGCCCTCGGGCGCGGTGATGGAAGAGGACACTCTTCGCCTTCCGATGGGGTCAAGACCAGAAGGGTCAAGACAGGGGTAAAGATCAAAGAACCTTCATCAAGGCTAGCAGCTCACGGGCCACGTCCTCGACGGAGGTGTTGACAAGGGTCGTATCGAACTCGGCCTCGGCGGCCAGTTCGACCTTGGCGGCGGCCAGCCTGCGCTCGATGACCTCGGGCGCCTCGGTCCCCCGGCCGGTGAGCCGGCGGACCAGCTCCTCCCAGCTCGGCGGGGCGAGGAAGACCAGCTGCGCCTCGGGCATCGACTCGCGCACCAGGCGCGCGCCCTGGAGATCGATCTCCAGGAGGACGGGCTCGCCCGCCTCCAGACGCTCGATGACGGCGCGTCGCGGGGTGCCGTAGCGGTTGCCTGCGAACTCGGCCCACTCCAGCAGCTCGCCGTTGGCGATCAGCTTGTCCATCTCGTCGTCGGAGACGAAGAAGTACTGGACACCGTGCTTCTCACCGGGGCGCGGCTTGCGCGTGGTGGCCGAGACCGAGAGCCAGACCTCGGGGTGTTCCTTGCGCATATGGGCGACGACCGTGCTCTTGCCGACCCCGGAGGGGCCGGAGAGCACGGTCAGCCGCGGACGTACGTCCGGGGGTACGGGGGTCGTCCCCCGGGATGTTGCAGCCATGCAGCGATTATCCAGGTTCTCAGGAGTGCCTGAGAACGTCAGGCAGCGCCACCGCCGAACTCGCGCTCAAGAGACGCGATCTGGTTGGAGCCGAGCCCGCGCACGCGGCGGCTCTCGGAGATGCCAAGACGCTCCATGATCTGCTTGGCGCGGACCTTGCCCACGCCCGGCAGGGACTCCAGGAGGGCGGAGACCTTCATCTTGCCGATGACATCGTTCTCCTGGCCCTGCTTGATGACCTCGTGAAGCGAGGCGCCGGAGTGCTTGAGTCGATTCTTGACCTCGGCCCGCTCCCGGCGAGCCGCGGCGGCCTTTTCGAGCGCGGCTGCGCGCTGTTCAGGGGTAAGGGGCGGAAGAGCCACGCCTACGTCACCTCGGATGTCGAACTGTCGGATACGGACCGGTGAGGAACCTAATCGCCCCACACCTGGGGAGCAACGTGCAACGCGCTTGCCCGTTGGCTCTCGTCGGAGACTAGCGGCCATGGCCGCTGGAGTCAGCGAGAACAGACGAAAAGTCCTGGTCAGCCTCTGTCGAGCCGTACATATCGGGCAATTCGGCCTCGATTTTGGCTGGTGAGTGATCGGTGGGACCCGCGCGCGGGTCCCACCGATCACTCAGGCCGCTCCGACCGCCGCCCGGATCTCGTCCGCGAAGCGCTCCGCGGCCCCCCGCAGGCCCGCGCTGTCCGGTCCGTACCGCAGCACGCCCCGGCTGACGCTCGGCACCACATTGCGCACCGCCGCGCCGAAGACGCCGGGCAGATCGGCGGGCGTCGCGCCCTGTGCGCCGATGCCGGGGGCGAGCAGCGGGCCGTTGATCCCGAGGTCGTACGACGACAGGTCGCCCAGCGTCGCGCCGACGACCGCGCCGAAGGACCCCAGGGGCTCCTCTCCGGCGTTCTCGGCGGCGAGGTGGCCGAGGACGGTGGCCGCGACCGTGCGGCCGTCCGCACGGAGCGCGTGCTGCACCTCGGCGCCCTCGGGGTTGGAGGTGAGGGCGAGCACGAAGAGCCCGGCGCCGTTCTCGCGCGCCAGCTCCACGGCCGGCTTCAGCGAGCCGTATCCGAGATAGGGCGAGACCGTGAGCGCGTCGCTGAACAGCGGCGAGTCCTTGTGCAGGAAGGTCTCGGCGTACGCGGCCATGGTCGAGCCGATGTCGCCGCGCTTGGCGTCCATGACGACCAGGGCGCCCGCCTCGCGCAGCTCCGCGACGGCCTTCTCCAGTACGGCGATGCCGCGCGAGCCGAAGCGCTCGAAGAACGCGCTCTGCGGCTTGAAGACGGCGACGGTCCCGGCCAGCGCCTCGACGACGGTCCGCGTGAACCGCTCCAGGCCCGCGATGTCGTCGTTCAGGTCCCACGCGGACAGCAGCGAGGCGTGCGGGTCGATGCCGACGCAGAGCGGTCCGCGCTCGTCCATGGCGTGGCGCAGGCGCGCGCCGAACGGCTCAAGGGC
This sequence comes from Streptomyces sp. NRRL S-920, assembly GCF_000717945.1. NCBI lineage: Bacteria > Bacillati > Actinomycetota > Actinomycetes > Kitasatosporales > Streptomycetaceae > Streptomyces > Streptomyces sp. NRRL S-920. The sequence continues at coordinate 70,802 of NZ_JODF01000031.1, read as the reverse complement.
ACTCATGCGGACTTCCTCACGTCGGCGCCGACGGCGTCGGCGAGGGTGGCGTACGGGCTCGTGCGCAGGCGCGCGGCGAGGCCCTTGTGGATCGCGCGGCCCCAGAACGGGCCTTCGTAGATGAAGGCGCTGTAGCCCTGGACCAGCGTGGCGCCCGCGAGGATGCGCTGCCAGGCGTCCTCGGCGTTCTCGATGCCGCCGACGCCCACGAGCGTGATGCGGTCGCCCACGCGCGCGTAGAGGCGGCGCAGGACCTCCAGGGAGCGCGCCTTGAGGGGCGCTCCGGAGAGCCCGCCGACCTCCTCGATCAGCAGGGGCGGGGAGGTCAGACCGAGGCTCTCGCGCGCGATGGTCGTGTTCGTGGCGATGATGCCGTCCAGGCCCAGCTCGACGGCGAGGTCCGCGACGGCGTCGATGTCCTCGTCCGCGAGGTCGGGGGCGATCTTCACCAGGAGCGGTACGCGACGGCCGTCGACGGCGCGGTCGGCGGCCTCGCGCACGGCGGTCAGCAGGGGCCGCAGCGACTCGGTCGCCTGGAGGTTGCGCAGGCCCGGCGTGTTCGGGGACGAGACGTTGACGACCAGGTAGTCGGCGTGGCGGGCGAGCCGCTCGGTCGACTTCACGTAGTCGGCGGCGGCCTCCTCCTCGGGGACCACCTTGGTCTTGCCGATGTTCACGCCCACGACGGTCTTGAAGACGGGCCTGCGCGAGGCCAGGCGCTCGGCGACGGCGGCCGAGCCGTCGTTGTTGAAGCCCATGCGGTTGATCAGCGCGCGGTCGGGGACCAGGCGGAAGAGGCGCTTCTTGGGGTTGCCGGGCTGCGGCTCCCCCGTGACCGTGCCGATCTCGATGTGATCGAAGCCGAGCATCGACATGCCGTCGATCGCGACGGCGTTCTTGTCGAAGCCCGCGGCGAGCCCGAAGGGGCCGTGCATCCGCAGCCCGAACGCCTCGGTGCGCAGTTCCTTGTAGCGGGGCGCGAGGGCGGCCGCGACGAACGTACGCAGGACCGGGACGCGGGCCGCGAGGCGGATCCAGCGGAAGGCCAGGTGGTGGGCCTGCTCGGGGTCCATGCGCCGGAAGACGAGGTTGAAGAAGAGCTTGTACATGTTCGATGTCCTCAGAAAGAGCCTCGCAAAGAGCCTCACAAAGAGGGGGACACCGTTTCCGGTGTCCCCCTCAGGGCTGCTAGTCGCGGGCCGCGGTCAGGCGTTCGGCGTGTTCCTGGAGTGAACGCACGCCCACATCGCCGCGTCCCAGCGCGTCGATGCCCTGGACGGCGGCGGCGAGCGCCTGGACCGTCGTGAGGCACGGCACGGAGCGCGCCACGGCCGCCGTACGGATCTCGTAGCCGTCGAGGCGGCCGCCGGTGCCGTAGGGGGTGTTGACGATGAGGTCGACGCCGCCGTCGTGGATGAGCTGGACGATCGTCTTCTCGCCGTTCGGCCCCTCGCCCTCGGACTGCTTGCGCACGACGGTGGCGTGGAGGCCGTTGCGCCTGAGCACCTCGGCCGTGCCGGACGTGGCGAACAACTCGAAGCCGTGCGCCACCAGTTCGCGCGCCGGGAAGATCATCGAACGCTTGTCGCGGTTGGCGACGGAGATGAAGGCGCGGCCCTTGGTGGGCAGCGGACCGTACGCGCCCGCCTGCGACTTGGCGTACGCGGTCCCGAACACCGAGTCGATGCCCATGACTTCACCGGTCGAGCGCATCTCCGGGCCGAGGACGGTGTCCACGCCGCGCCCGTGGATGTCGCGGAAGCGCGACCACGGCATGACGGCCTCCTTGACGGAGATCGGCGCGTCCATGGGCAGCGTGCCGCCGTCGCCCTGCTTGGGCAGCAGGCCCTCGGCGCGCAGCTCGGCGACGGTCGCGCCCAGCGAGATCCGGGCGGCGGCCTTGGCCAGCGGCACCGCGGTCGCCTTCGAGGTGAAGGGGACCGTCCGCGAGGCGCGCGGGTTGGCCTCCAGGACGTAGAGGATGTCACCGGCCATCGCGAACTGGATGTTGATGAGTCCGCGGACGCCGACGCCCTTGGCGATCGCCTCCGTGGAGGCGCGCAGGCGCTTGATGTCGAAGCCGCCGAGCGTGATCGGCGGCAGCGCGCACGCCGAGTCGCCGGAGTGGATGCCGGCCTCCTCGATGTGCTCCATGACACCGCCGAGGTACAGCTCCTGGCCGTCGTAGAGCGCGTCCACGTCGATCTCGATCGCGTCGTCGAGGAAGCGGTCGACGAGGACCGGCCTGGAGGGGCTGATCTCGGTCGACTCCGCGATGTACGAGGCGAGGCGGACCTCGTCGTACACGATCTCCATGCCGCGGCCGCCGAGCACGTACGAGGGGCGTACGAGGACGGGGTAGCCGATCTCGTCGGCGATGGCCTTGGCCTCGGCGAAGGTGGTGGCGGTGCCGTGCTTGGGCGCGGGCAGCCCGGCCTCCGCGAGCACCTGGCCGAAGGCGCCGCGGTCCTCGGCGGCGTGGATGGCCTCGGGCGGGGTGCCCACGACCGGCACGCCGTTGTTCTTGAGCGCCTGCGCGAGGCCCAGCGGGGTCTGGCCGCCGAGCTGGACGATGACGCCCGCGATCGGCCCGGCCTGCGCCTCCGCGTGCACGATCTCCAGGACGTCCTCCAGGGTGAGCGGCTCGAAGTAGAGCCGGTCGGAGGTGTCGTAGTCCGTGGAGACGGTCTCGGGGTTGCAGTTGACCATCACGGTCTCGTAGCCCGCCTCGCTCAGCGCGAAGGAGGCGTGGACGCAGGAGTAGTCGAACTCGATGCCCTGGCCGATGCGGTTCGGGCCCGAGCCCAGGATGATCACCGCGGGCTTCTCGCGCTTGGCGACCTCGGTCTCCTCGTCGTACGAGGAGTAGAAGTACGGCGTCTTCGCGGCGAACTCGGCGGCGCAGGTGTCGACCGTCTTGTAGACCGGGCGCACGCCGAGGGCCTGGCGCACCTCGCGGACGACGTCCTCGCGCAGACCGCGGATCTCGGCGATCTGGGCGTCGGAGAAGCCGTGCCGCTTGGCCTCGGCCAGCAGGTCGGCGTCCAGGCGCTCGGTGGCGGCCAGCTCGTCCGCGATCTCCTTGATCAGGAAGAGCTGGTCGACGAACCACGGGTCGATCTTCGTGTAGTCGAAGACCTCCTCGGGGGTCGCGCCCGCGCGGATGGCCTGCATGACGGAGTTGATGCGCCCGTCGGTCGGCCGGACGGCCTCTTCCAGGAGAAGCGCCTTGTCGCCGGGGTCGCCCACGAACGTGAACTGCGAGCCCTTCTTCTCCAGCGACCGCAGCGCCTTCTGGAGGGCCTCGGTGAAGTTGCGGCCGATGGCCATGGCCTCGCCGACCGACTTCATGGTGGTCGTCAGGGTCGAGTCCGCCGAGGGGAACTTCTCGAAGGCGAAGCGCGGGGCCTTGACGACCACGTAGTCGAGGGTCGGCTCGAAGGAGGCGGGCGTCTTCTCGGTGATGTCGTTCGGGATCTCGTCCAGCGTGTAGCCGACGGCCAGCTTGGCGGCGATCTTCGCGATCGGGAAGCCGGTGGCCTTCGATGCCAGCGCGGACGAGCGGGACACGCGCGGGTTCATCTCGATGACGATGACCCGGCCGTCCTCGGGGTTCACCGCGAACTGGATGTTGCAGCCGCCGGTGTCGACGCCGACCTCGCGGATGATCGCGATGCCGACGTCCCGCAGGATCTGGTACTCGCGGTCGGTCAGCGTCATCGCGGGCGCGACGGTGATCGAGTCGCCGGTGTGCACGCCCATCGGGTCGAAGTTCTCGATGGAGCAGACGACCACGACGTTGTCGTTCTTGTCGCGCATCAGCTCCAGCTCGTACTCCTTCCAGCCGAGGATGGACTCCTCCAGGAGCACCTCGGTGGTCGGCGAGAGGGTCAGGCCCTGCCCGGCGATGCGGCGCAGCTCCTCCTCGTCGTGCGCGAAGCCGGATCCGGCGCCGCCCATGGTGAACGAGGGGCGCACGACGACGGGGTAGCCGCCCAGCTCGTCGACGCCCTTGAGGACGTCGTCCATGGAGTGGCAGATGTAGGAGCGGGCGGACTCGCCGTGCCCGATCTTCTTGTTGACCTCTTCGACGACGCCCTTGAAGAGGTCGCGGTCCTCGCCCTTGTTGATCGCCTCGACGTTCGCGCCGATGAGTTCGACGCCGTACTTCTCCAGGACGCCCTGCTCGTGCATGGAGATCGCCGTGTTGAGGGCCGTCTGGCCGCCCAGTGTCGGCAGCAGCGCGTCGGGGCGCTCCTTGGCGATGATCTTCTCGACGAACTCCGGGGTGATCGGCTCGACGTAGGTGGCGTCGGCGATCTCCGGGTCGGTCATGATCGTCGCCGGGTTGGAGTTGACGAGGATGACGCGCAGGCCCTCGGCCTTGAGGACCCGGCACGCCTGGGTGCCGGAGTAGTCGAACTCGGCGGCCTGGCCGATGACGATCGGACCGGAGCCGATGACCAGGACGGACTGGATATCGGTGCGCTTAGGCACGCTGGGCTCCTTCTGCGGTCATCAGGGATACGAAACGGTCGAAGAGGTACGCGGCGTCGTGCGGGCCGGCGGCCGCCTCCGGGTGGTACTGGACGCTGAAGGCGGGGGCGTCGAGGCACTGGAGGCCCTCGACCACGTCGTCGTTGAGGCCGACGTGCGCCACGCGGACGCGCCCGTAGGGCGTGTCGATGTCCTGGTCGAGCGGGGCGTCCACGGCGAAGCCGTGGTTCTGCGCGGTGATCTCGACCTTGCCCGTGGAGCGGTCCTGGACCGGCTGGTTGATGCCCCGGTGGCCGTACTTCAGCTTGTACGTGCCGAAGCCGAGGGCGCGGCCGAGGATCTGGTTGCCGAAGCAGATGCCGAACAGCGGTGTCCGGCGCTCCAGGACGCCCTGGGCGAGGGCGGTCTCGTGGTCGGCGGTGGCGGGGTCGCCGGGTCCGTTGGAGAAGAAGACCCCGTCGGGGTTGACGGCGTAGACGTCCTCCAGGGAGGCCGTGTTCGGCAGGACGTGCACCTCGATGCCGCGCTCGGCCATCCGCCGCGGGGTCATGGCCTTGATGCCGAGGTCGATCGCGGCGACGGTGAACTTCTTCTCGCCGACGGCCGGGACGACGTACGCCTCCTTGGTGGAGACCTCGCCGACGAGGTTGGCGCCGGCCATCTCCGGGGAGGACGTCACCTTCGCGAGGAGTTCGGCGTCCGTGGCGGCCGCGGCCTCTCCGGAGAAGACGCCGCAGCGCATCGCGCCGCGCTCGCGCAGATGGCGGGTGAGGGCGCGGGTGTCGATGCCGCGGATCCCGACGACGCCCTGGTCGGCGAGCTGCTCGTCGAGCGAGCGCTGGGAGCGCCAGTTGGACGGCACCCGCGCGGGGTCGCGCACGACGTATCCGGCGACCCAGATGCGGCGGGACTCGTCGTCCTCGTCGTTCACGCCGGTGTTGCCGACGTGCGGGGCCGTCATGACGACGATCTGGCGGTGGTACGAGGGATCGGTGAGGGTCTCCTGGTAGCCGGTCATGCCGGTGGAGAACACCGCTTCGCCGAAGGTCTCCCCCACGGCCCCGTAGGCGCGGCCGCGGAAGATGCGGCCGTCCTCCAGGACAAGTACGGCGGGAACCTTGCTGGCTCCCCTGGTGGAGGTCGTCATCGTGCGGTGCCTTCCGTAGTGCTGGTCGTATTGATCATGCTGTTGATGGCCTCGACCCACTGGGCCTGCTCGGCCGCCCGGTCCGAGCGGAAGCCGGAGTCGATGAGCTTGCCGCCGTGCTCCCACGTGACGATCAGCAGACCGCCCTCGGCGAGGACCTTCCCCGCGATGCCCTTGTCGAGGCGGGCCTCGCGCAGCTGGGCCGCCGGGACGAAGAAGTCGGCGGCGCCGGGGCGTACGACGTCCAGGCCCGCGTCCGTGAGGGTCAGCTCCACGCGGCTGCGGGTGCCCAGGCCGTGCGCCACGATGCGGTCGAGCCACTGCCCTGCCGTGGTGGAGCCGTGGTAGCGGCCGGTCAGCTCCAGTTTCGCCGGGCCCGGCTCATCCGGCGCGGCGGGCAGCTCCGGCAGGTCGCCCTGGAGGGTGCCGCGCCACTTCCAGCCCTCGCGCATCAGCCAGTAGACGAGCGCGATGAAGAGCAGCAGTCCGACGACCCAGCCGAGCCGTGCGGCCCAGTCGGTCACGTCCGCCGATTCCTTCTCGGCGGCCAGTTCCACAAGAGTTGTCACGCGAGGTTCCCGTCGACGAGCGTGGCCCGACCCCTCAGCCACGTGTGCGTGACGCGGCCCGGCAGCTCACGGCCCTCGTAGGGAGTGTTGCGGCTGCGCGAGGCGAAGCTCGCGGGGTCCACTGCCCCACGGTAATCGGCGTCCACGAGGACGAGGTTCGCGGGCTCACCTGCCGAGACGGGGCGGCCGTGCCCGGTGGCCCGGCCGATCCTCGCCGGCTTGAAGGACATACGGTCGGCGACCGCCTCCCAGGTCAGCAGCCCGGTCTCGACCATCGTCTGCTGGACGACCGACAGGGCGGTCTCCAGGCCGACCATGCCCATGGCGGCCGCGGCCCACTCGCAGTCCTTGTCCTCGTGCGGGTGCGGGGCGTGGTCGGTGGCGACGATGTCGATGGTGCCGTCGGCGAGGGCCTCGCGCAGCGCCATGACGTCGCGCTCGGTGCGCAGCGGCGGGTTGACCTTGTAGACGGGGTTGTACGAGCGGACCAGCTCGTCGGTGAGGAGGAGGTGGTGCGGGGTGACCTCGGCGGTGACGTCGATGCCGCGGGACTTGGCCCAGCGCACGATCTCCACGGATCCGGCGGTCGACAGGTGGCAGATGTGGACGCGGGATCCGACGTGCTCGGCGAGCAGCACGTCACGGGCGATGATCGACTCCTCGGCGACGGCGGGCCAGCCGCCGAGGCCCAGCTCGGCGGAGACGACGCCCTCGTTCATCTGGGCGCCCTCGGTGAGCCGCGGCTCCTGCGCGTGCTGGGCGACGACACCGCCGAAGGCCTTCACGTACTCCAGGGCGCGGCGCATCATCACGGCGTCGTCGACGCACTTGCCGTCGTCGGAGAAGACGGTGACGCCGGCGGCGGACTCGTGCATGGCGCCCAGCTCGGCGAGCTTCTTGCCCTCCAGGCCGACGGTGACGGCGCCGATGGGCTGTACGTCGCAGTAGCCGGACTCCTTGCCGAGCCGGTAGACCTGCTCGACGACGCCGGCGGTGTCGGCGACGGGGAAGGTGTTGGCCATGGCGAACACGGCGGTGAAGCCACCGGAGGCGGCGGCGCGGGTGCCGGTGAGGACGGTCTCGGAGTCCTCGCGGCCCGGCTCGCGCAGATGGGTGTGGAGGTCGACGAGGCCCGGCAGGAGGATCTTGCCCCCGGCCTCGACGACGGTCGCGCCCTCGGCGGAGAGCCCGCTGCCGACGGCCTCGATCGTCTCGCCGTCGATGAGGACGTCCCGCGCCTCGCCGCCGAGCACCTTCGCACCGCGGATCAGGATCTTGCTCATGGTTACTTGCTCTCCGAATCGATGGGCCGGGTGGTGGTGCCGGTGCCGGCGGGTTCGTTGCCGCCCAGAAGCAGATAGAGGACGGCCATGCGGATGGACACGCCGTTGGCGACCTGTTCGACGACCGTGCAGCGGTCGGAGTCGGCGACCTCGGCGGTGATCTCCATGCCGCGGACCATGGGCCCGGGGTGCATGACGATGGCGTGCTCGGGCATTCTCGCCATGCGCTCGCCGTCCAGGCCGTAGCGCCGGGAGTACTCGCGCTCGGTGGGGAAGAACGCGGCGTTCATCCGCTCGCGCTGCACCCGCAGCATCATCACGGCATCGGACTTCGACAGCACGCCGTCCAGGTCGTAGCTGACCTCGCAGGGCCACCGCTCGACGCCGACCGGCACCAGCGTGGGCGGCGCGACCAGGGTGACCTCGGCGCCGAGGGTGTGCAGCAGGTCGACGTTGGAGCGGGCCACGCGGCTGTGCAGGACGTCGCCGACGATGGTGATGTGCTTGCCCGCCAGGTCCTGGCCGAGGCCCGCGTCGGGTCCGACGAGGCGGCGCCGCATGGTGAAGGCGTCGAGCAGCGCCTGGGTGGGGTGCTGGTGGGTGCCGTCACCGGCGTTGATGACGGCGGCGTCGATCCAGCCGGAGGTGGCGAGGCGGTAGGGCGCCCCGGAGGCGCCGTGCCGGATGACGACGGCGTCGACGCCCATCGCCTCCAGGGTCTGGGCGGTGTCCTTGAGGGACTCGCCCTTGGAGACGGACGAGCCCTTGGCGGCGAAGTTGATGACGTCGGCGGAGAGGCGCTTCTCGGCGGCCTCGAAGGAGATCCGGGTCCGGGTCGAGTCCTCGAAGAAGAGGTTGACCACGGTGCGGCCGCGCAGGGCGGGCAGTTTCTTGATCGGCCGGTCGGCCACCCGCGCCATCTCCTCGGCCGTGTCGAGGATGAGGACGGCGTCGTCGCGGGAGAGGTCGGCGGCCGAGATGAGGTGTCGCATCATCGGGGAGTACTCCGGTGTGTGGAGGTCTGCGGGCGCGCGGGCGCGCAGGGTCGTGCCCTGGAGCCCGTGAGGGGGAAGCCGGTCCTTAGGAAGCGGGCTTGGCGCCGAGCAGCACGGCGTCGCGGCCGTCCTCCTCGGTGAGCTGGACCTTGACCGTCTCCCGCAGCGACGTGGGGAGGTTCTTGCCGACGTAGTCGGCGCGGATGGGCAGTTCGCGGTGGCCTCGGTCGACGAGCACGGCGAGCTGCACCGCGCGCGGGCGCCCGATGTCGTTCAGCGCGTCGAGGGCGGCCCGGATGGTGCGGCCGGAGAAGAGGACGTCGTCGACGAGGACGACCAGGCGGCCGTCGATGCCGTCACCGGGGATCTCGGTGCGGGCGAGTGCGCGCGGCGGGTGCATGCGCAGGTCGTCGCGGTACATGGTGATGTCGAGGGATCCGACCGGGATCTTGCGGCCGGTGATCTCTTCGAGCTTGTCGGCGAGCCGGCGGGCGAGGAAGACGCCACGGGTGGGAATGCCGAGGAGAACCACGTCGTCGGCGCCCTTGGCGCGCTCGACGATCTCGTGGGCGATGCGGGTCAACACCCGCGCGATGTCGGGCCCCTCAAGTACGGGGCGGGCGACAGCGGAGTCTTTGGAGCCTTGCGTGTCCATATGAAACGGACCTCCTTCTCCGCCTCACGGGACGGACATTAAAGGACGTCGAAATTGCGCCAGTCACACTACCAGCACCGATGGCGGAACACGTCATCGGCCTCCACCGAAGGAGCGGTACGGACCATTCGGCTTGACGCAGGCAAGTAACGCTGCGTAACCTCACAGTGAGTTACCAGCCACGCGGCGGAGCCGCATGATTGTCGCAGCGTCCGGGGAGCTATATGTCCAGCGAATACGCCAAGCAGCTCGGGGCCAAGCTCCGCGCGATCCGTACCCAGCAGGGCCTTTCCCTCCACGGCGTCGAGGAGAAGTCCCAGGGACGCTGGAAGGCGGTCGTAGTGGGGTCGTACGAGCGCGGCGACCGTGCCGTGACCGTACAGCGCCTCGCCGAGCTGGCGGACTTCTACGGCGTCCCCGTGCAGGAGCTTCTGCCTGGTACGGCTCCCGGTGGCGCCGCCGAGCCGCCGCCGAAGCTCGTCCTCGACCTGGAGCGTCTTGCCCACGTCCCGCAGGAGAAGGCGGGCCCGCTCCAGCGCTATGCCGCCACGATCCAGTCCCAGCGCGGCGACTACAACGGCAAGGTGCTCTCGATCCGCCAGGACGACCTGCGCACCCTCGCCGTGATCTACGACCAGTCCCCCTCGGTCCTGACCGAGCAGCTCATCAGCTGGGGCGTCCTGGACGCGGACGCGCGCCGCGCCGTCGCCCATGAAGAGGTCTGATCCCACCGCCTGACACTTCAGCAGAAACGTGCCGCCGGGGTGGCCGCAGCCGAAAGGCCGCGGCCACCCCGGCGGTTTTCTGCTTTTCTCGCGCAATTACCCCGTGCAAAAACCGGGCGCGAAAACCGGGGCCGGGCGCGCGGCGGGAAAACCGGAGGGCCCGCAGCAATCCGCTGCGGGCCCTCCGGGGTGTCGTAGGAAGACGCCTTACGCCTCGTCCCGGCGCAGGGACGGCTTCAAGTCCTTGAAGCGTCCGAGCAGGCCATTGACGAAGGACGGCGACTCGTCCGTGGAGAACTCCTTGGCGAGCTGGACCGCCTCGTCGAGGACCACCGCGTCGGGCGTCCCGTCGACCCAGACCAGTTCGTAGGCGCCGAGCCGCAGGATGTTCCGGTCGACGACCGGCATGCGGTCCAGGGTCCATCCGACGGCGTACTGCGAGATGAGTTCGTCGATGCGGCGCTCGTGCTCCGCGTACCCCTCGACGAGTTCCATCGTGTACTCGCTCACCGGCGGCTGCCGGGTGTCGGACCGCGAGTGGCGCACCCAGTCGGCGAGGACCGTCAGGACGTCCGTTCCGCGCTGGTCCGCCTCGAAGAGGATCTGGAAGGCGCGCTTGCGGGCCGTGTTACGAGCAGCCACGGTTAGCTGTTCACCCGGCCGAGGTAGTCGCTGGTGCGGGTGTCGACCTTGATCTTCTCGCCGGTGGTGATGAAGAGCGGCACCTGGATCTGGTGGCCGGTCTCCAGCGTGGCGGGCTTGGTGCCACCGGTGGAGCGGTCGCCCTGGACGCCCGGCTCGGTCTCCTGGATGACCAGCTCGACGGCCGCGGGCAGCTCGACGAAGAGCACCGCGCCCTCGTGCTGCGCCACGGTGGCGGTGAAGCCCTCGATCAGGAAGTTGGCGGCGTCGCCGACGGCCTTCTTGTCGACGTGCAGCTGGTCGTAGGTCTCCATGTCCATGAAGACGAAGTAGTCGCCGTCCATGTAGGAGAACTGCATGTCGCGCTTGTCGATCGTGGCCGTGTCGACCTTGACGCCGGCGTTGAACGTCTTGTCGACGACCTTGCCGGAGAGCACGTTCTTGAGCTTGGTGCGCACGAAGGCCGGGCCCTTGCCGGGCTTGACGTGCTGGAACTCGACGACGGACCAGAGCTGGCCGCCTTCGAGCTTGAGCACCAGGCCGTTCTTGAGGTCGTTCGTGGAAGCCACGGTTGCGGAATCTCCTGCACTGACTGACTGGTGGACGACCCCGGTCGGGCACGCGCGCTAGAGCGCGAGCAGTTCCTTGGTCGTGATGGTGAGTAGCTCGGGTCCGCCGTCCGCCTCGGGGCGCACGACGAGCGTGTCATCGATCCGGACACCACCCCGGCCAGGGAGGTGGACCCCCGGTTCGACGGTGACCGGCACGCAAGCGTCCAGTTTACCCATGGCCGAGGGCGCCAGCTGCGGGTCCTCGTCGATTTCGAGCCCCACACCGTGTCCAGTCAGCGGAGGGAGGCCGTCCGCATAGCCCGCCGAGTCCAGTACGTGGCGTGCCGCGTGGTCCACGTCGCGGCACGCGGCGCCGGGTAGGAGTGCCTCCCTGCCGGCCCTCTGAGCGGCGAAGACGAGGTCGTGCAGCTCGATCTGCCAGTCCGCGGGCGAGGTCCCGATGACGAACGTACGCCCGATCTCGCAGCGATATCCGCGGTAGCTCGCCCCGAGGCAGACGGAGAGGAAGTCGCCCTCCTCCACGCGCCGGTCCGAGGGCCGGTGGACGCCCTTGCCGGAATTCGGGCCGGTGCCGACCGAGGTGGGGAAGGCGGGGCCGTCCGCACCGTGGTCCACGAGGCGCCGCTCCAGCTCCAGCGCGAGATGCCGCTCGGTGCGCCCGACCAGAATGGACTCGAGCAGCTCCCCCAGCGCCTGGTCGGCGATCTCCGCGGCGACCCGCAGACAGGAGATCTCCTCCTCGTCCTTGACGTACCGCAGCTGCTCCACCGCCCCGCCGAGGTCCACGAGCCGCAGCCCCGGGGCGACGGAGCCGAGCGCCCGGTGCCGGGCGACCGTCAGATGATGCTCCTCCACGGCCAGCGCCTCGACTCCCTGCGCGGCGGCGAGTCCGGCGGCGGCGACGGCCGGGTCGGCGCCCGCGGCGGGCAGCAGCCGCGTCCTCAGCGCCTCGTCGGGCCGCCCCTCCTCCGCCTGCTCACCGGGCGGGCGCCCGCACAGCAGCACGTCCTCGTCGCCGCCCACCAGGAGCACGGCGCCCCGGGGAGCCGCCCCGGCGAGATAACGGACATTGACGGGCCGGGAGATCAGCGCCACCGCGCCGCCACCCGCGGCGCACCGCTCCTTCACCCGCTCCCTGCGGACCGCATACACCTCTGACATGGGGCGAGCCTACGAGCGCCGTCCCGAACCGGCCCGGTCAGCGCGTCCGACCGGGCGGCGGCCCCCCGTGCGGGACCGGGGGCGCTACCACTGCGGCGGGCTTGCGATGGCGCGGGCCAGGGCGTCGTCCAGGACGCGGGCCGTGGCGGGGACGTCCAGCTGGGAGTTGTCGATGATGGGCAGGCCCGAGCCGTACCAGCCGGCCATGCGGCCGTGGATGCGGGCGACTTCCTCGTCCGTGAGGCGGCGGTTGCCGCTGCGCAGGGCGTTGCGCTCCAGGACGACCTCCAGGCCCGGCAGGAGCACGACGGGCAACAGGCCGGGGCCCACGTGGCGCTTCCAGCCGCCGAGGCCCACGACCGGGCGGTCGGGGAAGACCGCGTCGTCGAGGATGCACGATATGCCGTTCGCCAGGAAGTTCCGCGCAGCGAAGCCGCAGGTGCGGCGGGCCAGGCGGTACTGCGCCTCGGAGTGGTCGTTCCAGCCCGACTGGGGGTCGGCGAATCCCGAGCGCACCCATTCGCGTACGTCGTCGAGGCTGATGTGGGCCGTCGGCACGCGGCGGTGCTCGGCCCAGTACTTGGCGACGCTCGTCTTGCCCGCGCCCGCGGGGCCGATGAGCAGCACGGCGAGCGTCGTCGCGCCGGTGTCGGCCTGCGCCGTGCCCAGCGGGGGGCTCGGCATCGCTACGGGGCCGCCGGGCGGGAGCTGGATGTGCCCTGTGGTGTCCGGGTTCGCGGGCACGGGGCCGTGCCCCAGCTGAAGGGTCGCGGGGCCCTGCCCCTGGCCTCGCGGATGAGGCGGCTGACCCTGCGGGTGCGGGGGCTGTCCCTGCGGGTGAAGCGGTTGGCCCTGCGGGTGCGCGGGCTGTCCCTGTGCGTGCGCGGGCGGCTGTCCGGGGGCGTGCGGCAGCTGCCCCGGCGCGTGCGGCGCCGGGCCGCCCACGAAGCCCGGCGCGGGCTGCTGCGGGCCCCCCGGTGGGACGGCGCCCGGCGGCGGAGCGCTCGGGTGATGTGCGGCCGGGGACCAGCCGGTGGCCGGTCCGTGCCCCGGCTGAGGGGGCGGCGGCAGCGGAGACCCCACTGCGTGCTGCATCCGGTGCCACTCCGTCTCGTGCGACTGACGCTGGTCGGGCGGCGGCCGGGCCGCCCGTTACCGAACGGTACCGCCCCCGGCCGCTGTTGTGTGAACGGCCGGGGAGGCGCTGAGGTGCCCGTGGCCGGACAGAAAGGCCACGGAAGCGCGCTACTGGCCGACTTCGCCGTACGCGGCGAGCAGCACCGCCGGGTCGGGTCCCTCCAGGACGGTCGGCTTGCCGAGGCCGTCCAGGACGATGAAGCGCAGCAGGTCCCCGCGGGACTTCTTGTCGACCTTCATGGTCTCCAGGAGCTTGGGCCACTGGTCGTAGCGGTAGGTCAGCGGCAGCCCCACCGATTCGAGGACCGTACGGTGCCGATCGGCCGTGGCGTCGTCCAGCCGGCCCGCCAGGCGGCCCAGTTCGGCCGCGAAGAGCATGCCGACGGAGACCGCGGCGCCGTGCCGCCACTTGTAGCGCTCGTTCTTCTCGATGGCGTGCGCGAGGGTGTGCCCGTAGTTGAGGATCTCGCGCAGTCCCGCCTCCTTCAGGTCCCCGGACACGACCTCGGCCTTGACCTTGATGGAGCGCTCGATCAGCTCGGCGGTGTGCGGCCCCGTGGGCGTGCGCGCCGCCTGCGGGTCGGCCTCGATCAGCTCCAGGATCGCCGGGTCGGCGATGAAACCGGCCTTGATGATCTCCGCGAGTCCGGAGACGTAGTCGTTCACCGGGAGCGAGTCGAGCGCCGCGAGGTCGCACAGGACCCCGGCCGGCGGGTGGAAGGCGCCCACGAGGTTCTTGCCCTCGGCGGTGTTGATGCCGGTCTTGCCGCCGACCGCCGCGTCCACCATGCCGAGCACCGTGGTCGGTACGGCGATCCACCGCACCCCGCGCAGCCAGGTCGCGGCGACGAACCCGGCGAGGTCGGTGGTCGCTCCGCCGCCGACGCCGATGATGAGGTCGCTGCGCGTGAAGCCGGACTGGCCAAGGGCCTTCCAGCAGTACGCCGCGACCTCCGCCGTCTTGGCCTCCTCGGCGTTCGGCACCTGGATGGCGACGACCTCGTACCCCTGGTCGGCGAGGTCCTGGCGGAGCGCGTCGCCGGTCTCGGCGAGCGCCTCGGGGTGGATCACGGCGACGCGCTTGGTCTGGCCGCCGATGAGTCCGGGCAGCTCACCGAGGAGCTGGCGACCGACCAGGACCTCGTACGGATCCGTGCCGGCGGCGCCACCGACGCGGATACGGGTGGGGGTCTGCTCCGTCGTCATGCTTCCTTCAACTCCAGTGCGTCGAGGACCGCCTGGGCGACCTCTTCGGGGGTGCGGCCGTCGGTGGCGACGACCGCGCGGGCGACTTCGGCGTACAGATGGCGGCGGGCGTCCATCAGCTCGCGCCACTGCTTGCGCGGGTTGACGGCGAGCAGCGGGCGCGCCTGGTTGAGGCCGGTGCGCTTGACGGCCTCCTCGACGTCCATCGAGAGGTAGACGACCGGCAGCGCGGAGAGCAGGGCGCGCGTCGACTCGTCGAGGATCGCGCCTCCGCCGAGTGCGAGGACGCCGCTGTGCTCCTCGACGGCGGCGCGCACGGCCTGCCGCTCCAGGTCGCGGAAGTACGGCTCGCCCTCGTCGACGAAGATGTCGGCGATCTCGCGGCCCTGGGCGGCGACGATGTCGGCGTCGGTGTCCCTGAAGGCGCTGCCGAGCCGGTCGGCGAGCAGCCCGCCGACCGTCGTCTTGCCTACGCCCATGGGGCCGATGAGGACGATCTGCGGACCGGTCACCGGATCTGGAGGTTGTCGAGGTACGACGTCACGTTGCGCCGGGTCTCGGGGACGCTGTCGCCGCCGAACTTCTCGGCGACGGCGTCGGCGAGGACGAGCGCGACCATGGCCTCGGCGACGATGCCGGCGGCCGGGACGGCACAGACGTCGGAGCGCTGGTGGTGGGCCTTGGCGGCCTCGCCGGTGGCCACGTCGATGGTGGCGAGCGCGCGCGGGACGGTCGCGATGGGCTTCATCGCGGCGCGCACGCGCAGCAGTTCGCCGGTGGTCAGGCCGCCCTCGGTGCCGCCGGAGCGGCCGGAGGAACGCTTGATGCCGTCCTCAGTGGCGACGATCTCGTCGTGCGCCTTGGAGCCGGGCACGCGCGCGAGGTCGAAGCCGTCGCCGACCTCGACGCCCTTGATGGCCTGGATGCCCATGAGCGCGGCGGCGAGCCGTGCGTCGAGCCGCCGGTCCCAGTGGACGTGCGAGCCGAGGCCGACGGGCACGCCGTAGGCGAGTACCTCGACGACACCGCCGAGGGTGTCGCCGTCCTTGTGGGCCTGGTCGATCTCGGCGACCATCGCCTTCGACGCGTCGGCGTCCAGGCAGCGCACGGGGTCGGCGTCGAGCTGCTCGACGTCGGCGGGGGTCGGGTAGACGCCGTAGGGGGCCTTGGCGCCCGCCAGCTCCGTCACATGGCTGACGATCTCGATCCCGGCCGTCTCCTTGAGGTAGGAGCGGGCGACCGCGCCGAGCGCGACGCGGGCCGCGGTCTCCCGGGCGGAGGCGCGCTCCAGGACCGGCCGGGCCTCGTCGAAGCCGTACTTCTGCATGCCCGCGAGGTCGGCGTGGCCGGGGCGGGGGCGGGTCAGCGGGGCGTTGCGCGCCAGCTCGGCGAGTACGGCGGGGTCGACCGGGTCGGCCGCCATGACCTGCTCCCACTTGGGCCACTCGGTGTTGCCCACCATGACCGCCACCGGCGAGCCCATGGTCAGGCCGTGCCGGACGCCGCCGAGGAAGGTGACCTCGTCACGCTCGAACTTCATACGAGCGCCGCGTCCATAGCCGAGTCGCCGCCGGGCCAGATGGTCCGCCACCATGTCCGTAGTGATCGGCACGCCGGCGGGAAGCCCCTCCAGCGTGGCGACGAGTGCGGGTCCGTGGGACTCCCCAGCGGTCAGCCAGCGCAACCTGCTCAACGGTGCTCCTCATCCTCGCGCCTGGAACTGCGGTCATCGACGGCGCGGCCGGGTGCGCGGCCCTGGCCCGCCATCCCCGATCCTCCCACGTCCCCAGGGCGGCCCAGGCCTCCGGTCCATCAGGCGGACGCCGCACCCGGCTTCCGGACACGGCGTCGGCAGGCTCACCACCCCGGGGGGTCACCGCTCCGCGATCGCGTGCTCCCCGGCCTTGCGCATCGCGTCCAGCGGGGCGGGGCCGCGGCCCGTCATCTGCTCGACCTGGAGCACGGCCTGGTGCACGAGCAGGTCGAGCCCGCTGACGACCGCCCCGCCGTACGCCGACCAGCGGGCCGCGAGAGCGGTGGGCCACGGGTCGTACAGCACGTCGAAGAGGGTGGCCGGGCGCTCGGGCGCCAGGGCGGAGAGCGCGTCCGTGGTGCCCGCGGGGGTCGTCGCGATCACCAGCGGCGCGGTCAGCGCCTCGCGGGCGTCCTCCCAGGCCTCGGTCCTGACCTCCACGTCGAGCCGCTCGCCCCACTGCCGCATCTCGGCGGCGCGCGTCTCGCTGCGTACGTACGCGACGACCTCGCCGGTGCAGATCCTGGCGAGGGCGGCGAGCGCCGAGGACGCGGTGGCGCCCGCGCCGAGGATGGCGGCGGAGTCGACCTGCTCGATGCCGCGTTCGCGGAGCGCGGCGACCATGCCGGGGACGTCGGTGTTGTCCCCGACCTTGCGGCCGTCCTCCGTGAACACCACGGTGTTCACCGCCTCGACGGACGCGGCGGTCCCGCTGACCTCGTCGAGCAGCGGAATCACCGCCCGCTTCAACGGCATCGTCAGCGAGAGCCCCGCCCATTCCGGACCGAGTTCCCCGAGGAATCCGGGCAGCGCCGCCTCGTCGATCTCGAAACGGTCGTACGTCCAGTCACTCAGCCCCAGCTCGTCGTACGCGGCGCGGTGCAGCACCGGGGAGAGCGAGTGGGCGATCGGGGAGCCGAGGACGGCGGCTCGACGCTTCTGCGCGCTCATTGCCCCTTCAGGTATTTCTCGCGGTTGCGGTTCTGTTCTGCGTTGGTCTCGGCAAAGAGCGTCTTGTCCTCGCTGACCGAGACGAAGTAGTACCAATTCCCCTCGGCCGGGTGCAGCGCCGAATTCAGCGCCACCTCGCCGGGGTTCCCGATCGGCCCGGGCGGCAGGCCCTTGATCTTGTAGGTGTTGTACGGGTCCTTGATCTTGCGCAGATCGTCGACCGTGCCGGTGCCGAGCTTGGACTCGCCCCTGAGGTAGTTCACCGTGGAGTCGAAGTCCAACAGGCCATACGTCTCGGTGTTGTTGGGCTTCAGGCGGTTGTAGACGACCGTCGCGACCTTCTCGAAGTCGTGCTTGTACTTGCCCTCCGCCTGCACGAGGCTCGCCACCGTGAGAACTTCCAGCGGGTTCTTCAGATTCAGCTCGGCGGCCTTCGACGCGAGACCGAGTTCCTCGTACTTCTCATTGGCCTGGGCAACCATCTTGCGCAGGACGTCCTCGGGCTTCTGCCCCGGGGCGACGGGATAGCTGGCGGGGAAGAGGAAGCCTTCCAGCGGGTCCTTGATGTCCTTGTTGGTATTGGCCCACTTCGGAAGACCGAGCGTCTTCCACTCCTTCTTGGCGACCTTTTCCGTCGTGCCCTCGGGCAATTTCAGACGCGTATCGATCATTTTGTAGACCCCCGCGTTCCGCTTACCCTCCGGGATGATGAGGTTGTTGCGGCTCTTGGGGCTGAGCATCAATTCTACGGCGCTCGCCGCGGACATGCGCTTCTTCAGCACATAGACGCCCGCCTGAATGGTCTGCCCCTCCGGGTGCTTGCCCTGGGCTGAGACGAACGCGTCGACGCTCTTGACGACGCCGGCTTCCTTGAGCTTCTGCCCGATCACATAGCCGCCGGAGTCCTTGGGGATGTCGACCGTGGCCTCGCCCGACCCGTCGCCCGCGTAGTCCGGAGCCGCGCCGAAGCGGTCCTGGTAGAACTGGTAGCCGAAGTAGCCGACTCCGCCGAGGCCGCCCGCGAAGACCAGCGTGACGACCAGACAGGCGCAGCCGCTGCGGCGCTTCTTCGGCTTCTTGCCCGCGCGGCCACCGCGCCGGTCGCCGCGGCCGGCCCTGCGGCCGTGCTCGTCATCGTCGTCATCGTCGCCGCCCGCGAAGAAGGCGTGCTCGCCCCGGTCGGGCCCGGGGTCCCAGTCCGTCTCGGGTCCGGCCTCCTGCTCGGGGACGGTGGCGCGGCGGCGGCCCGGGGGCTCCGGCGGCTCGTAGGCGTCGGGCGTGGAGTAGTAGTCGGGGCTCTCCTGGCCGTAGCCGGCCTGCTGCCCGGCATAGGGGTCCATCGGATCGCCGCTGTACGGGACCTGCCCCTGACCGCCGGTGTCCCAGCCGCCGTCACGGGCGCCGGGCCCGCCGTTGTACACCTGCGCGGGGTCGCCCTCGTACTGCTGCTGTCCGCCGTACGCCGACTGGTCGTAGGCGGACTGCTGCTGCCCGGTGTTCCAGTCGCCGCCGTACTGCGGCTGGTGCTGCTGCGGCTGCTGATGCTGGTGCGGCTGGTGGTACTGCTCCTGGCCGCCGTAGGGGGACTGACCGCCCGCGGGCTGCTGTCCTCCCCATCCGCTGTCCCCGTACAACGGGTCCTCCGGATGCCACGGTTCGGAGCCTGGGCCCCGGCCATACTCAGTCATCGATCCCCTACATGCCGCGAGGCGGGGCCGCCGTCGGGATGGCCGGGCAGCCGTTCCGCCTCTTGATGCTGTGCGGCAGCTGTTCGAACACCGCCGCATCGCGCGGAACGTTACCGTATCGCGATCAGATGACCACTTCGACGCCCTCGCCGGGAGCTTTACCTGACGCCCGTTCGGACTCCAAGGCCTGCTGAAGGATGATCACGGCGGCCGCCTGATCGATGACGGACCTGCCCTTTTTGAACTTCACGCCCGAGGCGCGCAGGCCCTGACTGGCCGTCACTGTGGTCATCCTCTCGTCCACGAGCCTCACCGAAATGGGGGCGACCATGCGGGCTAGCTCCTGAGTGAATACGCGGATCTTGGCAGCCGCCGGGCCCTCGCCCCCGTTGAGGGAGCGAGGGAGGCCGACGACGATCTCGATCGGTTCGTACTCCTCGACAAGCTGCTTCAACCGGCGCTGGGCGGCCGGGACATCGCGCCCCGGCACCGTCTCCACCGGCGTGGCGAGGATCCCGTCGGGGTCGCACGAGGCGACCCCGATCCGGGCGTCACCGACGTCGATGGCGAGACGCCGGCCCCTGCGCATGCCCTGGGCAGGCTCGGTCATCAGGCCGTCTCGGTGACGAGGCGCTCGACGGCGGCGATGGCGTCGCCGATGGCGGCCGCGTTCTGGCCGCCGCCCTGGGCGACGTCCGGCTTGCCGCCGCCACCGCCGCCGAGGGTCTTGGCGGCCGTACGGACCAGGTCACCGGCCTTGAGGCCGCGCTCGCGGGCGGCTTCGTTGGTGGCGATGACCGTGAGCGGCTTGCCGTTGGCCGTCGTGAAGAGAGCGACCACGGCGGGGCGGTCGCCCGGGATGCGGCCGCGCACGTCGAGGACGAGCCTGCGCAGGTCGTCGGCGCCCGTGCCGTCCGGCACCTGGCCGGTGACGACGGCGACACCGCGTACGTCCTTGGCGCCCTGGACGAGACCGGCGGCGGCCTGGAGGACCTTCTCCGCGCGGAACTTCTCGATCTCCTTCTCGGCGTCCTTCAACTTGCCGAGCATGGCGGAGACCTTCTCGGGCAGCTCCTCGGGACGGCCCTTGACCAGCTCCTGGAGCTGGGCGACGACCGTGTGCTCCTTGGCGAGGAAGTTGTACGCGTCGACGCCGACCAGAGCCTCGATGCGGCGCACTCCGGAGCCGATGGAGGACTCGCCGAGCAGCTTCACCAGGCCGAGCTGGGCGGTGTTGTGGACGTGCGTACCGCCGCACAGCTCCTTGGAGAAGTCGCCGATGGTGACGACGCGCACGCGCTCGCCGTACTTCTCGCCGAACTCGGCGATGGCGCCCTGCTTCTTCGCCTCGTCGATCGACATGACCTCGGCCTGGACGTCCAGCTCGTGGGCGAGGACCTCGTTGATCTTCTGCTCGACGTCCGTCATCACGGCCGTCGGCACGGCGGACGGCGATCCGAAGTCGAAGCGGAAGCGGCCGGGCTGGTTCTCCGAACCGGCCTGGGCGGCCGTGGGGCCGAGCGCGTCACGCAGCGCCTGGTGCGTGAGGTGGGTGGCGGAGTGGGCGCGGGCGATGGCCCGGCGGCGGTGCGCGTCGATCGAGGCCCACACCGGGGCGCCGACGGTGATCTCGCCGACCTGGACGACGCCCTTGTGGACGTGGACGCCGGGGACCGGCTTCTGCACGTCGCGGATCTCGACGATGGCGCCGCTGTCCAGGCGGATGCGGCCGGTGTCGCCGATCTGGCCGCCGCCCTCGGCGTAGAACGGGGTGCGGTCGAGGACGATCTCCACGTCGTCGCCCTCGGTGGCGGCGGGCGAGGAGACGCCGTTGACCAGGAGGCCGACGATCCGGGCCTCGTTCTCGGTGAGGGAGTAGCCGGTGAAGTCGGTGGCGCCCGAGGCGTCGGCGATCTCGCGGTAGGCGTGCAGATCGGCGTGGCCGGTCTTCTTGGCCTTGGCGTCGGCCTTGGCGCGGTCCCGCTGCTCCTTCATCAGGCGGCGGAACCCGTCCTCGTCCACGGAGAGGCCCTGCTCGGCGGCCATCTCCAGGGTGAGGTCGATCGGGAAGCCCCACGTGTCGTGCAGCAGGAACGCCTTGTCACCGGAGAGGACCTGGCCACCGGCGGCCTTGGTCTCGGTGACGGCGGTGTCGAGGATGTTCGTACCGCCCTTGAGGGCCTTGAGGAAGGCGGCCTCCTCGGCGAGGGCGACGGTCTCGATGCGCTTGCGGTCGGTGATCAGCTCGGGGTACTGCTGCCCCATCGTCTCGATCACGACGTCGACGAGGTCCTTGACGACCGGGCCGGTGGCGCCGAGCAGGCGCATGTTGCGGATGGCGCGGCGCATGATGCGGCGCAGGACGTATCCGCGGCCTTCGTTGCCGGGCGTCACGCCGTCGCCGATGAGCATGGCGGACGTGCGGATGTGGTCGGCGACCACGCGCAGGGAGACGTCCGAGCCGTGCTCGGCGCCGTAGCGCACGCCGGTCAGCTCGGTGGCCTTGTCCATGACGACCCGCAGGGTGTCGGTCTCGTACATGTTCTGTACGCCCTGGAGGATCATGGCGAGGCGCTCCAGGCCGAGGCCCGTGTCGATGTTCTTCGACGGCAGCTCGCCGAGGATCGGGAAGTCCTCCTTGCCGTCGCCCGCGCCGCGCTCGTACTGCATGAAGACCAGGTTCCAGATCTCCACGTACCGCTCGTCGTTGACGGCCGGTCCGCCCTCGGCGCCGAACTCGGGGCCGCGGTCGTAGTTGATCTCGGAGCAGGGGCCGCACGGGCCGGGGACGCCCATGGACCAGAAGTTGTCCTTCTTGCCCAGGCGCTGGATGCGCTCGGCCGGGACGCCGACCTTCTCGCGCCAGATCTGCTCGGCCTCGTCGTCGTCGAGGTAGACCGTGATCCACAGGCGCTCGGGGTCGAGGCCGAAGCCGCCCTTCTCCACGGGGCTGGTCAGCAGCTCCCAGGAGAGCGTGATGGCGCCCTCCTTGAAGTAGTCCCCGAAGGAGAAGTTGCCGCACATCTGGAAGAACGTGCCATGCCGGGTGGTCTTGCCGACCTCTTCGATGTCGGGCGTACGCACGCACTTCTGCACGCTGGTGACGCGCGGCGCGGGCGGCT
Source organism: Streptomyces sp. NRRL S-920 (assembly GCF_000717945.1). NCBI lineage: Bacteria > Bacillati > Actinomycetota > Actinomycetes > Kitasatosporales > Streptomycetaceae > Streptomyces > Streptomyces sp. NRRL S-920. The sequence goes on along the minus strand of NZ_JODF01000031.1, from coordinate 48,699 downwards.
TGACCTCGCCGAGGAAGTAGGGCTTGAAGGGCACCATGCCCGCGGGGACGAGGAGCAGAGTCGGGTCGTCGGCGATGAGCGACGCCGAAGGGACGACGGTGTGCCCGCGCTCCTCGAAGAAGCTCAGCCAGCGGCGGCGGATTTCAGCCGACTCCATCAGTGGTCCTCATTCCGGTTGTACGAGTACCGCGTGTTGTCGAGGTACTTCGTCTTCTTGTTGGTGCTGTTGTTCGTGTCGGGCTTGTCGGGGCTGCGGTTCTCGATGACCGCGAAGCGCCGCCCGGGGGGCAGTTCGGCGTCGGGGTGGTCGTTGAGGCCGAGCGCCTCGCCCAGTTCCGCCTCGCGCTGGACCATGCCGTCGCGGACGTCGAGCGCGAAGTCCTTCAGCTTGTGGCCCGCCTCGATCGCCTTGTTCGCCGCCTGCGCGGCCAGGCTCTCGGGCGTCAGCTGCTTGAGCTTGCGGTTGACCTTGGTGGTGGCCCATACGCCGGCTGCTGCGCCCGCGGTGAACCAGAACGTACGTCGGAACATCGCTGCGTCAGTCCCTCTTATTCCGGTTGGCCCGCTTCCTCTGCCGTGCGGACGGGACGGTGCGGCCCACGATCACGGTACGACGGGACGGCTTGGCGGGCATTTCCTTCGACTCGGGGTCGGCCTTGCGGCTGATGGCCCGGCGTACGCCGTAACCGAACGCGGCCACCTTGACGAGCGGGCCGCCGAAGGTGGAGGCGACCGTCGAGGAGAGCGCGGAGGCGTTCGACGTGACCTCCTGGACGTCGGAGGCGATGGCGTCGACGCGGTCGATCTGCGTCTGGGCCGAGCGCACCGCGCTGGAGGCGTCCGCGAGGAGGGGAACCGCCTGCTCGGTCACGTCCGCGACGAGCTTGGTGGTCGCCCTGAGCGTCTGGGCCAGCCTCGCCAGTGCCACCGCGAGGAAGGAGACCAGGATCGCCCAGAAGACGGCCACCAAAATCCCGGCAACCTCTCCACCGGACACTTGGCACCGCTCCCTGAGACATCGTCCCTGAACATCGAAAAGTCGTCCTCCGACCCTATCGCGCCGGGGCCGCCGGTCCGTACCGCATTCCCGCTCGCCCTCGCAGGAGTTGCCTCAACTGTTTGTACGGTACGCATGCGGATGAGTACGCTCCGTACTCCATGCGACCCTCTCAGCCCGGCAACCTCCCCCTGGAACTGAACGCCTTCATCGGGCGCACCGCCGAACTGGCCGAGCTGGCCGCGGCGTTGGAGACCGGACGGCTGGTCACCGTGACCGGGATCGGCGGGGTCGGCAAGACGCGCCTCGCGCTGCGGGCCGCGGCGCTGAGCCGCCCGCGGGACGGGGCCTGGCTTGCGGATCTCACGCCGCTGCGGGACGCGGACCTGGTCGAGTACGCCGTCGCCGAGGCCCTGGGGCTGACCGACCACACGACCAGGCCGCCGCGCCAGGTGCTGCGCGAGCATCTCGCCGAGCGGGAACTGCTCCTTGTCGTCGACGGGTTCGAGCACCTGGTGGACGCGTGCGCCCCGCTCCTGCGCGACCTGCTCGTGCACTCCCCCGGGCTGCGGGTGCTCGCGGTGGGCCGCAGGCCGCTGGAGAGCGGCGGCGAGCGGCTGCTGCCGCTGGCGCCGCTGCCCGAGGCGGACGCGGCCGACCTCCTCACCGACCGGGCGGCGGCCGCCCTGCCCCGCTTCGCCCTCGACGACGGCAGCCGCGAGGACATCCTGGAGCTGTGCCGGCGCCTCGACGGCATCCCCCTCGCCGTCGAGCTGGCGGCGGGCCGGCTGCGGACACTCTCGCCCGCGCAGCTGCTCTCGCGGCTCGATGACCGGTTCCGGCTGCTGACCGGCGCCCGCCGCGATGTGCCGCCCCGGCATCAGACCCTGCGGACGGCCATCGGCTGGAGCCACGAGCTGTGCACGCCCAGGGAGCGGCTGCTCTGGTCGCGGCTCTCGGTGTTCGCCGGGCAGTTCGAGCTGGAGGCGGTCGAATACGTCTGCGCCGGGGCGGGGCTGCGCGCTGACGACGTTCTCGACGTGCTGGGCGAGCTGCTCGCGCAGTCCGTGGTGAGCCGCGAGGAAGGGCCCGCGGGCGTGCGGTACCGCATGCTGGAGACGGTCAGGGCGTACGGCGCCGACTGGCTGGAGGCCGCGGGCGACGGCACGCGGCTGCGGCGCAGGCACCGCGACTGGTACATGGGGCTCGCCACCTGGTGCGAGCTGGACTGGTTCTCGCCGCGCCAGGCGGAGGTGGCGACCCTCGTCGAGGCCGAACTGCCCAATCTGCGGGCCGCGTTGGAGTTCTGTCTGACCGAGCCGGGTGAGGCGCGTCTGGGGCAGTACCTCGCGGGCTCACTGTGGTTCTACTGGGTCGGCTGCGGGCGCCTCGCGGAGGGCAGGCACTGGCTCGACCGGGCACTAGGGCTGGACGGCGGCCATGAGGACGCGCGGCTCAAGGCGCTGTGGGTGCTCGGTTACGTGGCGGTGCTCCAAGGGGACAAGGTCGCCGCCCTGACCGCGCTGCACGAGTGCCGCGACGGGGCCGAGGAGGCGGGCAGCGCGCTCGCCGCGGCCTACGCCGAGCACCGCATCGGCTGCCTCGCCCTGGTCACGGACGACATCCCGCGCGCGGAGAAGCTGCTGCGCTCGGCGCTCGCGCGGTATCAGGAGATCGGCGAGCTGAACAGCAATGTCCTGATGGGCCAGGTCGAGCTGGCGATGGCCCTCGCGTTCGGCGGCGACCTCGCGCACGCCGTGGAGCTGTGCGAGGACGTGCGCCGGATCTGCGAGGACCGCGGCGAGCGCTGGACCCTCGCGTACGCCCTGTACGTCCTCGGCTACGCGGCCTGGACCGACGGCGAGCGGGAACGGGCGCGCGAACTGCTCAGCGAGTCCCTCGCGCTGGACCACCGCTTCCACGATCTGCTGGGCACGGTCCTGTCCCTCGAACTGCTCGCTCTGTTCACGGCGGCGGAGGGCGATCCGGCGGAGGCCGCGGTGCTCCAGGGGGCCGCGGCCCGCATCTGGCCGTCGGTGGGGCTGCCGCTGTTCGGCTCGGACAACTTCGGCGGGCCGCACGCCGTGTGCGAGGAGCGGGCCCGCGAGGCGCTGGGCGACGAGCGGTACGAGGAGTGCGTGCGGGCGGGGGCGGGGCTCGGTCTGGACGCGGCGGTGTCCCGGGCGCTGCGCACCGGCCCCGTGAACGACCGAACCCGCCGCCCGCCCCGCCGGGAAGGGCGGGGAGGCGACGGGCTGAAGCAGGGTGAGCTACGTCCGGGTCAGCGGGCGTAGTACTCGACGACGAGCTGCTCGTCGCAGATCACGGGGATCTCCTTGCGGTTCGGGTCGCGGTCCAGGCGGAAGGCCAGGGCCTTCAGGTTCACCTGGAGGTAGCGCGGGGTCTCGCCGTCGGGGGCGAAGCCACCCTCACGCGCGACCTGGAACAGCGGCTTCTCGCGGCTGCGCTCGCGGACCATGACGACGTCGTCCGGCTTGACGCGGAAGGACGGCTTGTCGACCTTCCCGCCGTTGACCTCGATGTGGCCGTGCACGACCATCTGGCGGGCCTGGTAGATCGTGCGGGCGATGCCCGAACGCAGAACCAGGGCGTCGAGACGACGCTCCAGCTCGATGACCAGGGCCTCACCGGTCTTGCCCTGCGTCTTGGCGGCACGCTCGTAGGCGCGGACGAGCTGGCGCTCGGACACGTCGTACTGCGCGCGCAGACGCTGCTTCTCGAGCAGACGGACCTTGTAGTCCGAGTTCTGCTTGCGCCCACGGCCGTGCTCGCCCGGCGGGTAGGGGCGGGCCTCGAAGTACTTGACGGCCTTCGGGGTCAGCGCGATGCCAAGAGCACGCGACTTCTTGACCTTGGGGCGGGACTGGTTCGGCATGAACCAACCTCTCTGTTCTTAAGTGAATTCGGCTTCACCAGTGGTTAGGGGAGGTCGCATCCGCAGCCTGGGAAACCTCATGGGCCGTGGACTCGTAAGTCGTGGCCCGCGAGGCAGCCGCTCCCGGGTCTGGGCACTATGTGCAGCACGCGAGTGGCCCACCGGCCGATTCCCGGGGCTCCGGGGTGGTGGTGGGCTGCCCGCGACACCTTCGACGGTGCGCGACGCTCCTGGATCCCCTCTGCCTTGCGGCGCGGGGGTTCCGGCTGGATGTCCCGTTCTGGTGGTGCCGGTACGAGACCGGGCACGGGACGCAGCACTTCGTCGGTTGACAACTCCCCCAAGCTCTCGGCTTCGCTCGAGCAGGGGGCGCCCCCATCGCGTTGCCGCCCTCCTCCGCCTTGCATCTCGACGCACCAGGCCCCGCTCACCCGCGCAGAAAGGTGACCGCCACCCAAGTACGGCCTGATCCGCCGGACAGGCCCTAGCTCTCGGGCTGCTCTCCCTTGAGCCGGGCGCGGACCCGCTCGACCACGTCCGCGTACCGCGCCTCCGCCCCGTACCTCGTGGGCTGGTAGTAGCGCTTTCCCTCGATGGTGTCCGGGGCGTACTGCTGGGCCGCGATGCCGCCGGGGACGTCGTGCGGGTACACGTACCCCTGGGCGTGGCCGAGCTTGGCCGCTCCCTTGTAGTGACCGTCGCGCAGGTGGGGCGGGACGGGTCCGGCGAGGCCGCCGCGGATGTCCGCCTGGGCCTGCTGGATCGCGATCGTCGCCGCGTTCGACTTCGGGGCCAGGGCGAGGGCGATCGTGGCGTGGCTGAGGGTGAGCGCGGCCTCCGGGAAGCCGATCATGGCGACGGCCTGCGCGGCGGCGACCGCCGTGGGCAGGGCGGTCGGGTCGGCGAGGCCGATGTCCTCGCTGGCGGAGATCATCAGGCGGCGCGCGATGAAGCGGGGGTCCTCGCCCGCCTCGATCATGCGGGCCAGGTAGTGCAGGGCCGCGTCCACGTCCGAACCGCGGATGGACTTGATGAGGGCGCTCGCCACGTCGTAGTGCTGGTCGCCGTCGCGGTCGTACTTCACCGCGGCCCGGTCGACCGACTCCTCCAGCGTCTGGAGGGTGATCTCCTTCTCGCCCTTGGCGAGGGCCGAGCCCGCGCCCGCCTCCAGGGCGGTGAGCGCACGCCGGGCGTCACCGCCGGCGATCCGCAGCAGGTGCTCCTCGGCCTCCGCGGGCAGCTCGACGGCGCCGCCGAGGCCCCGCTCGTCGCTGACGGCCCGGCGCAGCAGGCCGCGCAGGTCGTCGTCCGTCAGCGGTTCGAGGGTGAGCAGCAGGGAGCGGGAGAGGAGCGGGGAGATGATCGAGAAGTAGGGGTTCTCGGTGGTCGCCGCGATCAGTGTCACCCAGCGGTTCTCGACGGCGGGCAGGAGGGAGTCCTGCTGGGCCTTGCTGAAGCGGTGGATCTCGTCGAGGAAGAGGACGGTCTCCTTGCCGTGGCCGCCCATGGCCCGGCGGGCTCCGTCGATGACCGCGCGCACTTCCTTCACGCCCGCGGTGATCGCGGACAGCTCGACGAAGCGCTTGTTCGTGGCCTTGGAGACGACGTACGCGAGGGTGGTCTTGCCGATGCCGGGCGGGCCCCACAGGAATACCGAGGACGGTCCGGCGGGTCCCCCGCCGCCCTCGCCGACGAGGCGGCGCAGGGGGGAGCCCGGCTTCAGCAGATGCTGCTGGCCGACGACTTCGTCGAGGGTGCGCGGGCGCATCCGGACGGCCAGGGGACTGCTGGACGGGTCCTTCTCCTGGCGGTCTTCGGCTGCGGCGGTGAACAGGTCGGGCTCCACGTCAAGAACCCTATGTCACCCCACTGACAATCCGTCCGGCTCAGGCCCAGAGGTCCGCGCCCCAGCGCGTGAGGATCAGCATCGCGACGACGCCGAGGTGCATCACCGGCAGGGCCCAGGTGAAGTCGTCCAGGAAGCCCTTGGCCCAGCGGGGCGCGGGCAGGAAGCCGTTGCGGATGTTGAAGGAGGTGACGTACCAGAACATGATGATCGTGGCGGCCCAGGCCAGGCAGCACCACAGGCAGAGCGCGTTGATGTGGTACAGCGACTGGATCATCAGCCAGGTGCAGAATCCGACGCCGAACAGCATGCCCGCGTTGAACGTCAGCCAGTACCAGCGCGGGAAGCGGGCCCGGCCGAGCAGGCTCATGCCGACGCAGATCACGACGGCGTAGGCGGCGAGACCGAGCATCGGGTTGGGGAAGCCGAAGACCTCCGCCTGCTCGCTCTTCATGATGCTGCCGCAGGACACGATGGGGTTGATGCTGCACCCCGGCGTGTAGTCCGGGTCCTTCAGGAGCTTGAGCTTGTCGAGCGTGATCACCCAGGAGGCGAGCAGACCGGCCGCGCCCGTGATCACCAGGAGGAGGGCGAGCGCGCGACTTCCGCCGACGGCACCGGGAGCTTCCGTCCGCTCCTCGTGGTCCAGGGCGTCGTCCTTCGCTGACATCGTTTTGGTCATCACGCCGTTCCGTCGCTTGAGGTGGCCTGCGGGCACGGACATTGTGCCGTACGTGTCTGTGTGTCCACCGTTCGATGGACATAAGGAGGCACGCACGAGGGACGGAAACGGGCCGGGCTCATCGCCCGGCCCGTCGGTGCCCGGGACTACTTCACGAGCTTGCCCTTCAGGACCGTCACGATCTCGTCCACCGCGACCGCCTCCTGCTCGCCGGACTCCATGTCCTTGAGCTGCACGACGCCCTCGGCGAGATCCCGCTCACCGGCGACGACGGTGAACCGCGCGCCGCTGCGGTTGGCGTTCTTCATCGCTCCCTTGAGCCCCTTCCCGCCGTACGAGAAGTCCGCCGCGATCCCCGCCCTGCGCAGTTCCGTCACCTTGGCGAAGAGCACGCGGCGCGCCTCGTCGCCGAGCGGGACCGCGAAGACGCTGGTGAGCGAAGGCAGTTCCAGCTCTACGCCCTCCGCCTCCAGGGCGAGCACCGTGCGGTCCACGCCGAGCGCCCAGCCGACCGAGGGCAGCGAGGGACCGCCGATCATCTCGGACAGGCCGTCGTAGCGACCGCCGCCGCCGACCGCGGACTGCGAGCCGAGGCCGTCGTGGACGAACTCGAAGGTCGTGCGGGTGTAGTAGTCCAGACCGCGGACCAGCTTCTCGTCGTCCTCGAAGGCGACGCCCGCGGCCGTGATCAGCTCGCGGACCTGCTCGTGGTACGCCTTGCACGCGTCGCACAGGTACTCGCGCAGCGAGGGCGCGCCCGCGAGCTGCTGCTGGACGTCGGCGCGTTTGTCGTCGAGGACCCGCAGCGGGTTGATGTCGATACGTCGACGAGTCTCCTCGTCCAGGTCGAGGCCGCGCAGGAAGTCCTGGAGCGCGGCCCGGTAGACGGGACGGCACTCCTTGTCACCCAGCGAGTTCAGCAGGATGCGGAAGTTCCGCAGGCCAAGGGCGCGGTATGCCTGGTCGGCCAGGATGATCAGCTCGGCGTCGAGCGCCGGGTCCTCGGCACCGATCGCCTCGGCACCCACCTGGGAGAAGTGCCTGTAGCGGCCCTTCTGGGGGCGCTCGTAGCGGTAGTACGAGCCGGAGTACCAGAGCTTGACCGGGAGGTTGCCCGCCTTGTGCAGGCTGCCCTCCAGCGCGGCGCGCAGTACGGAGGCGGTGCCTTCGGGGCGCAGCGCGAGCTTGTCGCCGCCCTTGGTCTCGAAGGCGTACATCTCCTTGGTGACGATGTCGGTGGACTCACCGACACCGCGCGCGAACAGCTCGACGTTCTCAAAACCGGGCGTCTCGACATAGCCGTAGCCGGAGTTGCGCAGCGGCGCGGCGATCGCCTCGCGGACCGCGAGGTACTTCGCGGAGTCGGGCGGAAGCAGGTCGTAGGTGCCCTTGGGGGCCTTGAAGGTGCTCACGGGAGTTCTCTCGTCACATTCCTCGTCGCGGGGCGGACATGGGGTCCGCCCTGTGGCCTTGACGGGCCGCGGCCACCTGCCGCAGATACGGGTTGGTGGCGCGCTCCTGGCCGATGGATGTCTGGGGGCCGTGGCCGGACAGCACCACGGTCGAGTCGTCGAGCGGCAGGCACACGCGGGCCAGCGACTGGAGGATCTCGGTGTGGCTGCCGCCGGGCAGGTCGGTGCGTCCGATGGAGCCGGCGAAGAGCAGATCGCCCGAGAAGAAGACCGAGGGGATCTCGGCCGTCTCGGGCATCTGGAAGGTCACCGACCCCTTCGTATGGCCCGGCGCGTGCGCGACGGAGAAGTCGAGGCCGGCCAGCTTCAGCTCGGCGCCGTCGGTCAGCTCCCGCATGTCGTCGGGCTCCCCCACCGTCAGCTCGCCCATGAGCGGCATCCCGATGGAGCGGCCGAGGGCCTTCTCCGGGTCGCTCATCATGTACCGGTCGGAGGGGTGGATCCACGCGGGTACGTCGTGCGCTCCGCAGACCGGGACGACCGAGGCGACGTGGTCGATGTGGCCGTGGGTGAGGATGACCGCGACGGGCTTGAGCCGATGCTTCTTGAGGGCGTCCTCGACTCCCTGGGCGGCCTGGTGGCCCGGGTCGATGATCACGCACTCCTCGCCTGCGGCGGGGGCGACCAGATAGCAGTTGGTCCCCCAGGCCCCGGCGGGGAACCCGGCAATGAGCACGATCGTCCTTCGTTCGTCGTCCGGCGGGAGGGGCCGCGGCCCCCGGCGGGAGATCGCGGCAGATCAGAGCCTACCGGCGCTGCCGATCCCACAGGTAACCCATATACGGTACGGGGCACCTCCAGGCGGTCCCGGAAAAGGTCCGGGGCAGATCCAGGGAAACAGGGAAACAGGGAAACAGGAAAAGGGGAGAAGACCCGGTGGTCAGCAACGATCAGCGGCGGCGGCAGCTCGCCCGGGAGAAGTTCGAGCGTCAGCAGCAGCGGCGGGAGGCGGCGCGGCGCAAGGCCCGGCTGCGCAACGGCGTGATCGCGGGGACGCTCGCGGTGGTGGTGGCGGGCGGCGCGGTGTCGTACGCGGAGGGCGCCTTCGACGGCGACGGTACGAAGGACGACGCGGCCGCGCGGCCCACCAGCACGCCGAAGGACCCCTGCGAGAAGGCGGCGCCCGGCAAGGTGAAGCCGCTGAGCTTCAAGAAGGAGCCGGCGCTCACCATCGACAAGTCGGCCGATTACGCGATGAACCTGAGGACGTCGTGCGGCGACATCGGCCTCGACCTGGACGCGGCGAAGGCCCCGCGCACCGTCAACTCGTTCAACTTCCTGGTGAACAAGGGCTACCTGGACCACACCGCGTGCCACCGCCTCACCACCGGCGGCATCTACGTCCTCCAGTGCGGCGACCCGAAGGGCACCGGCAAGGGCGGGCCCGGCTACTCGATCCCGGACGAGAACCTGAAGGACAAGCGCCTGAAGGGGAACGTGTATCCGGCGGGAACGGTCGCCATGGCGAACCAGTACAACGCCCGGGAGAAGAAGGGCCGTGACACCGGCGGCAGCCAGTTCTTCCTCGTCTACCAGGACAGTCAGCTCCCGCCCGACTACACACCGTTCGGGACCATTTCCGATTCCGGGATGAAGGTGCTCAAGAAGATCGCGGCCGCCGGGGAGAGCACCGGGCAGGGCGACGGCCCCCCGAACGCGACCGTCGTCATCGACAAGGCCACCGTGACCAAAACCTGAGCCCGCCAGGCAAACTTCGGTCGTGCGGGATGCGGACAGCCGCCCCGCCGGTCGCCTATGTTGGCGGTGACGAAACTGTGGACGATGCCGGGGGCCCGACGGCCCTGCGCAGGCATCATGTGGAGGAGGCGCTGTGAGCAGCGACCCGTGGGGCCGCGTCGACGAGACGGGGACCGTGTACGTGCGTACGGCCGACGGCGGCGAGCGAGTGGTCGGTTCGTGGCAGGCAGGATCTCCTGACGAGGCCCTCGCCTACTTCGAGCGCAAGTACGACGGTCTGGTCGTCGAGATCGGACTTCTCGAGCGCCGGGTGAAGACGACCGATCTGTCGGCCAAGGACGCGATGACAGCCATCGATCACCTGCGCCAGCAGGTCGACGAGGCGCACGCGGTCGGCGATCTGGACGCCCTGAGCAAGCGGCTCGACAAGCTGGTGGAGACCGTCGAGGCCCGCCGCGAGGAGCGCAAGGCCCAGAAGGCCAAGCAGTCCGACGAGGCGCGGCACGCCAAGGAGGCCCTGGTCGTCGAGGCCGAGGAGCTGGCCCAGAGCGAGCAGTGGCGCGTGGCCGGTGAGCGGCTGCGGGCCCTGGTGGACACCTGGAAGGGTCTGCCGCGCCTGGACCGCAAGTCGGACGACGAGCTGTGGCACCGCTTCTCGCACGCCCGCTCGGCGTTCTCCAAGCGCCGCAAGGCGCACTTCGCCTCGCTGGACGCGCAGCGCGAGGAGGCCCGAAAGGCCAAGGAGAAGCTGGTCGCCGAGGCCGAGGCGCTGTCGAACTCGACGGACTGGGGCCCGACGTCCGCGCGGTACCGCGAGCTGATGGCCGACTGGCGGGCCGCGGGCCGCGCCCAGCGCGAGCACGAGGACGACCTGTGGAACCGCTTCCGCGGCGCGCAGGACGTCTTCTTCGCGGCGCGCAGCTCGGTCTTCGCGGAGCGCGACGCCGAGCAGGGCGAGAACCTCAAGCTCAAGGAGGAGCTGGCCGACGAGGCCGAGAAGCTCCTCCCGGTGACGGACCTGAAGGCGGCCCGTGCCGCGTTCCGCTCCATCAACGAACGCTGGGAGGCCATCGGCCACGTCCCGCGTGACGCGCGCCCCAAGGTCGAGGGCCGCATGCAGGCCGTGGAGCGGGCGCTCCAGGAGTCCGAGGAAGCCGAGTGGCGCCGCACCAACCCGGAGGCACGGGCCCGCGCCGAGGGCCTGACGGGGCAGCTCCAGGCGGCGGTGGACAAGCTGACGGAGCAGATCGAGAAGGCTCGCGCCGCGGGCAACAACGCCAAGGCCGACAAGCTCCAGAAGGAACTCGACGGCCGCCAGGCGCTGCTGGACCAGGCGCTGAAGGGGCTGCACGAGTTCGGCGGCTGACAGCCCGCACGACACATGGGTCCGCCCCCGGCGCAGAGGCGCCGGGGGCGGACCCATGTGTGACAGGAGTCAGGGCCTGCGCGCCGAGGTGACCCGGTACACGTCGTACACGCCCTCGACTCCCCTGACCGCCTTGAGTACGTGCCCCAGATGCTTGGGGTCGCCCATCTCGAAGGTGAAGCGGGAGGTGGCGACGCGGTCACGGGAGGTCTGGACCGCCGCCGACAGGATGTTCACGTGCTGGTCCGACAGGATGCGCGTGACGTCCGACAGGAGCCGGGAGCGGTCCAGCGCCTCCACCTGGATGGCGACCAGGAAGACGGAGGACTGGGTGGGCGCCCACTCGACCTCCAGGATCCGCTCGGGCTCGCGCGAGAGCGAGTCGACGTTCACGCAGTCGCTGCGGTGCACCGATACGCCGCTGCCGCGCGTGACGAAGCCGATGATGGGGTCGCCGGGGACCGGCGTACAGCAGCGGGCCAGCTTGACCCACACGTCCTCGACGCCCTTGACCACGACGCCCGGGTCGGTGTTGGAGCGGCGCTTGCTGCGCCCGCGCGAGGGCGGCGCGCTCTCGGCGATGTCCTCGTTGGCCGCCTCCTCGCCGCCGAGGGCCTGGACGAGCTTCTGCACGACCGACTGCGCGGTGACGTGGCCTTCGCCGATCGCCGCGTAGAGGGACGAGATGTCGGGGTAGCGCATCTCGTGGGCGAGCGTGACCAGGGAGTCGCCGGTGAGGATCCGCTGGATCGGCAGGTTCTGCTTGCGCATGGCGCGCGCGATGGCGTCCTTGCCCTGCTCGATGGCCTCGTCGCGGCGCTCCTTGGAGAACCACGCGCGGATCTTGTTGCGTGCCCGCGGCGACTTGACGAAGCCCAGCCAGTCGCGGGACGGGCCCGCGCCCGCGGCCTTGGAGGTGAAGACCTCCACCAGGTCGCCGTTGTCCAGGGTCGATTCGAGCGGTACGAGCCGGCCGTTGACCCGGGCTCCTATGGTGCGGTGGCCGACCTCGGTGTGCACCGCGTAGGAGAAGTCGACGGGGGTGGCGCCCGCCGGGAGCGCTATGACGTCGCCCTTCGGCGTGAACACGAAGACTTCGTTGCGCGACAGGTCGAAGCGCAGCGATTCCAGGAACTCGCTGGGGTCCTCGGTCTCCTTCTGCCAGTCCAGGAGCTGGCGCAGCCACGCCATGTCGTTGAGGTGGTCGTCCTTGCCACCGGCCTTCCTCGGCACGTCGGTGCGCACCTTGGAGGCGCCGGCGACGGCCTCCTGCTTGTACTTCCAGTGCGCGGCGATGCCGTACTCGGCGCGGCGGTGCATGTCGAACGTACGGATTTGCAGCTCGACGGGCTTGCCGTTGGGGCCGATGACCGTCGTGTGCAGCGACTGGTACATGTTGAACTTGGGCATCGCGATGTAGTCCTTGAACCGGCCGGGGACCGGGTTCCATCGCGCGTGGACGGTGCCGAGCGCGGCGTAGCAGTCGCGCACGGTGTCGACCAAGACCCGAATGCCCACCAGGTCGTAGATCTCCGCGAAGTCACGGCCGCGGACGATCATCTTCTGGTAGACGCTGTAGTAGTGCTTCGGGCGTCCGGTGACGGTCGCCTTGATGCGGGCGGCGCGCAGGTCGGCCTGGACCTCGTCGGTCACTATGGCGAGGTACTCGTCGCGCTTGGGGGCGCGCTCGGCGACCAGCCGCACGATCTCGTCGTACATCTTGGGGTAGAGGATCGCGAAGGCGAGGTCCTCCAGCTCCCACTTGATGGTGTTCATGCCCAGGCGGTGGGCGAGCGGCGCGTAGATCTCCAGGGTCTCGCGCGCCTTCTTCTCCTGCTTCTCGCGCTTGAGATAGCGCATGGTGCGCATGTTGTGCAGGCGGTCGGCGAGCTTGATGACCAGGACGCGGGGGTCCTTGGCCATCGCGACGACCATCTTGCGCACGGTCTCGGCCTGCGCGGCCTCGCCGAACTTGACCTTGTCGAGCTTGGTGACACCGTCGACGAGGAGGGCGACCTGGTCGCCGAAGTCGCGCTTGAGGGTGTCCAGGCCGTACTCGGTGTCCTCGACCGTGTCGTGCAGGAGACCGGCCATCAGGGTGGCCGGATCCATGCCCAGCTCGGCGAGGATGGTCGTCACGGCGAGCGGGTGCGTGATGTACGGGTCGCCGCTCTTGCGCTTCTGGCCGCGGTGCCAGCGCTCGGCTACCTGGTAGGCCCGCTCGATCTGGCGGAGCGTGGACGTCTCGATCTTCGGGTCGTTGCTGCGCACTATCCGCAGCAGGGGCTCCAGGACCGGGTTGTACGGGTTCGAGCGCTGCACGCCGAGCCGGGCGAGGCGGGCCCGCACGCGGTTGGAGGAGCCGGAACGGCCCGGCTGACCCGTGGCGGGGCGGATCGCGGGAGCCGTCGGGTGGTGGTCCGCGGGCGGCACGGGGCGGGGCTGCTCGGCCGGTTTGTCACCCCGGGAGACCTCTCCCTGGGCACGCTGCGCGGACGTGCCGCCCTGCGCGGCCGCCGCCTTCTTCGCGGGCGCGGCGGAGCCCGCCGAGGCCTGCTGAGCCTGCTGGGCGGCCTTGGCGGCGGTGAGTGGCTGGGACTCGTCTGGCAAGAGCGCTCCCTGTGCGCGATCGGGGTCCCCCGGACAGGCCCCGAAGTACCCATGGTATCGATCCTGGGGCCTGGGCTCGCCTGCGCCCGGTGGGACGCCTCTGTACTGGAGAAACGCGCGGGGCGGTGTGGCGATTCCCGGCGACGGCGGCTTCCGTGCCGGGTGGTGGGAGGGGAGGCCCGTTGGAGGGGGGCCGGTCGGAGGGGGCCGGTCGGAAGCTCGGCCCGGCCAAGGCGCGGCCCGGCCGAGGGGCGACCGGGCCAAGGCGCGACCCGGCCGAGGGGCGACCGGGCCGAGGCGCGACCCGGCCGAAGACGGCGGCGGGCCTGGAGAAACGCACGGGACAGTGCGGCGGTTCCCGGCCGCGGCGCCGTCCCTGCCGGACCGATCGGAGGGAAACCGGCCGGAGGGGACCCGGCCAAGGGGCGACCGGGCAAAGCGCGGCCCGGCCGAAGACGGCCGCAGGCGAAGACGGCCGCGGGCCTAAAGAAACGCGCGGGACAGTGCGGCGGTTCCGGGCTGCGTCGCCGTCCGTCCGGACCGGTCGGAGGGAAACCGGCCGGAGGGGACCCGGCCGAGGGGCGACCCAAGCCGAGGCGCAACCCGGCCGAGGCACGACCCGGCAAGGCACGCCCCGGCCGAGGCGCGAGCCGGGCGGAGACGGCGGCGGGCGCCCCGGGTGGTGTCGGGGCGCCCGCCGTTCTGTTCTGCGAGCCGTCTTAGACGGTGATCAGCGCCTCTAGCGGCGCACCCTTCAGGGCCTGCTCCAGCTTTCGTCGGCCTCCCAGGAAGCCCAGCTCCATGAGGACCGCGACCCCGGCGACCTCGGCGCCCGAGCGTCGGATCAGGTCCAGCGAGGCCCCCGCGGTGCCGCCGGTGGCGAGGACGTCGTCGATGACCATGACGCGGTCGCCCGCGGCCAGGTCCTCGGCGTGCACCTCGATCTCGGCGCTGCCGTACTCCAGGTCGTAGCTCTGCCGCAGCGTCGCCCCGGGGAGCTTGCCCGCCTTGCGTACGGGAATGAAGCCGAGCCCGGCGCGGATTGCGACCGGGGCGCCGAGGATGAAGCCGCGGGCCTCCAGGCCGACGATCTTCGTGGCGCCGTACCGCGTACTGAGGGCGGCCAGCGTGTCCGTGAGCGCCGCGAACGCGGCCGGGTCGGCCAGCAGCGGGGTGATGTCCTTGAACATCACACCCGGCTTCGGGTAGTCCGGCACGTCACGAATGCGGCTGAGCAGCAGCTCGGAGACGCCCGCCAACTCGGTCATCGGCGCTTCCCCGAAGGCCGGCCCTTGCCGCGGCTGCGGGAGGCGGGCTGGGCCCGCGGACCGACGACGGCCGGTGCGGCCTCGCCCGGGACGTCGTCCCGCGGCGCGTCGTCGTCCTCGTACTCCTGCGCCTCCGTCGATTCGCCCTTGGCCACGGCGGCCGCCCGCTTGGCGAGCACCCGCTTCTTGAGGGCCTTCAGCTGCGGCTCGCGCTCCTTGAAGTCGGCGACGAGCGGCGTGGCGATGAAGATCGAGGAGTACGCGCCGGCCGCGAGGCCGACGAACAGCGACAGCGAGATGTCGTTGAGCATGCCCGCGCCCAGGACACCGCCACCGATGAACAGCAGGCCCGCCACCGGGAGCAGCGCGACGACCGTGGTGTTGATGGAGCGCACCAGGGTGCCGTTGATGCTGCGGTTGGCGACCTCGCTGTAGGTGAAGCGGGTCTGCTTGGTGAGGTCCTTCGACTGCTCCTTCAAGCTGTCGAAGACCACGACCGTGTCGTACAGCGAGTAACCGAGGATGGTCAGCAGACCGATCACCGTGCCCGGCGTGACCTCGAAGCCGACCAGCGCGTACACACCCACGGTGATGGTGATGTCGTGGATGAGCGCGATCAGCGCCGCCAGCGCCATGCGCCATTCGAAGGCGATGGCCAGGTAGATCACCACGAGGACCATGAAGATCGCCAGGCCCTGCCAGGCCTTGTTGGCGATCTGCTCGCCCCAGCTGGGGCCGACCAGGTCGGCGTTGATGTCGGCGGCCTTGACGTCGAGGTCCTTGGCCAGCGCCGCCTTGATCCGGTCGGACTTGTCGATGTCCACGCCCGCGATCTGGATGCGCATCGCGTCGTCGCCCAGCTTCTGGACGATCGCGTCATGGCCGGAGGCCTTCTCCGCGGACTCCTCGGCCTGTGCGACCGAGACACTCGTCTTCGGGGTGTTGAAGACGGCGCCGCCCTCGAACTCGATGCCCATGTTCAGGCCGCGCACCGCCAGGCCGAGGATGGCCGTGATGGTGATCAGTATCGAGACGGCGTACCAGATCTTGCGCTTGCCGACGAAGTCGTAGCCGACCTCGCCGCGGTAGAGCCTGGCGCCGAGATTGCCGAGTTTCGACACCTCAGGCCTCCTTCGGGTCGACAGGGCCAACGGAGGAGCCGGGGGCGCGGCGGGACCGGCGGATCGGAGGCTTGATGCCGAGCCGCTTGGGGTCGAAGCCGGACCACGGGTGACCGCTCGCGAAGAACTTCTTGCGTGCCATGAGCGTCATCAGCGGCTTGGTGAAGAAGAACACCACCACGACGTCGAGCAGCGTGGTCAGGCCGAGCGTGAACGCGAAGCCCTGCACCTTGCCGACCGTGACGACGAAGAGCACGGCGGCGGCGAGGAACGACACGAAGTCGGAGACCAGGATGGTGCGCCGGGCGCGCGGCCAGGCCCGCTCGACGGCGGGGCGCAGCGTGCGTCCCTCGCGGACCTCGTCACGGACACGTTCGAAGAAGACGATGAACGAGTCCGCCGTGATGCCGATCGCGACGATGGCACCGCAGACCGCGGGCAGGTTCAGCGCGAAGTGAATGGTCGGGCCGAGCAGCGTCATGATCGTGTACGTCAGGGCCGCCGAGACCAGGAGGCTCGCGATGGCGATGAGCGACAGGCCGCGGTAGTACACCACGAGGTAGATCACGACGAGCGCGAGGCCGATGGCACCCGCGATCAGGCCCGCTTCCAGCTGCTCGCCACCGAGGGCCGGGCTGACCGTGGTGACGCTCTGCTCGTGGAAGGTGAGCGGCAGCGCGCCGTACGACAGGACGTTCGCGAGGTCCTTGGCGGAGTCCTGGGTGAAGCTGCCGGAGATCTCGGCGTTGGAGGTCAGGGTCGTGTTGACGCTGGGGGCCGAGACGACCTCACCGTCCAGGACGATCGCGAACTGGTTCTGCGGGGGCTGCTGCTGCGAGAGCTTGCCCGTCGTCGCCGCGAACTTCTTCGAGCCGCCCTTGGTGAATTCCATGTTGACGACCCAGGCACCGGTCTGCTGGTTGATCGTCGCCTTGGCCTCGTCGACGTCCTTGCCGTTGACCTCGGCCGGGGCAAGGATGAACTTGTCCCACGTCTTGCCGTCGGGGCTCTTGCCGCAGGCGATGGTGGGGTCGGACGGCTTGATGCCCTTGCCCGCCGCGGCGCGCGCCTTCTTGTCCGTGCAGTCCAGCTTGGTGAACTGCTCCTGGAGCTTGGCGGTGGCCGGGTCCGGGGCGGGCGTCTCGTCCTTCTTCTTGCCGTCGTCCTTCTTGCCGTCGTCCTTCTTGCCGTCCTTGCCGGACGGTGTCGGGTCCGCCTTCAAGGCCTCACTGACGGCGCGGCCCTGGGGCGACGCGGAGGAGTTGGGGGAGTTCGCGGCGTCCTTGTCGGTGGACTTGTCCGTCGCCTTGTCGGTGGCCTTGTCCTTGTCGGCGGACTTGTCCTTCTCCTTGTCCGTCCCGGACGAGGAGGTGTCGGACGGGGTCGGCTCGCCGGGGGCCTGAGTGATCACCGGACGGAAGTAGAGCTGAGCGGTCGTGCCGACCTGATCGCGCGCCTGCTTCTCGTTCGTCCCCTTGGGGATGTTGACGATGATGTTGCGATCGCCCTGGGTCTGGACCTCGGCCTCGGAGACACCCAGGCCGTTGACACGGTTGTTGATGATGTCAACGGCGGTGTTCATGTTGGTCGGGTTGATCGCGTTCTTCTGGCCCGGCTCGTTCCTCGCCTCGAGCGTGATGCTCGTACCACCCGCGAGGTCGATGCCCAGGCGCGGTGTGGTGTGTCCGGAAAGGAACATTCCCCCGGTCAGCGCCACGAGGGCGATCAGGATGAAGGCCAGTGCGCGCCCCGGCTTGCCCGGTGCGCTCTGCCTTCGGCCCTTCTTCGGTGCTGCCACCTTCTCGTTCTCCCTGTCCAACCGCCCGGCATCCGGTCCGGCCCCGAACGGTGCGGGGAGGTTCCGGGCGGGCGGCCATGAAGTGGTGTCGAGATTCGGCGCGAAATGCACGTGATCCGGGGCCCGTGGTGCGCGAGCGGCGCACCCCACGGGCCCCGGCCGTGACTACTTCGCGTCGGACTCGCCGTCGGTCTTCTTCGGCTGCGCGTCGTCGGCCTCGGCGGCCGCGTCCTTCTTGCCGAGGTCGATGCGCGAGTCGTCGGAGGCGGCGGGCTCGTCGGTCTCGGTCAGGGAGGAGGCGTCGTCCGGAACGACGGGGGTGTCCTCGTCCTCGTTCAGGTCGGCCTCGGTGCCGTGCACGATGCGGTTGTACTCGTCGTCCGCGAGGACGGCGCCGATCGCGTTCTTCGCGTAAACCGCGTGGACACCGGGGGCCACCTCAAGGAGGACGGCGTCGTCGTGGACCTCCTTGACGGTGGCGTACATGCCCCCGATCGTGCGGATGCCGGTGCCGGGCTGCATCTCGTTACGCATCTGCGCGGCGGCCTGCTGCTTCTTCTTGGCCGACCGGGTCATCAGGAACATGGCCCCGATGAGCACGATGAACGGGAGGAGGGTCACGATATTCACGGGACGGAGTTTCCTTCGCACGACCGCGCGGGTAAGCGGCCTGATGGATGGGGGTGGGCACGCCGCCCGCAAAGGCGGCGTCGGCGGAGTCTAAGCGAGTCCGCGCCTAACGAACAACGCTCAGCATGGCACCGCAGTTCCTGAGCAGGCGAGTATCCGCGCCGTTCTCCCCCGCTCGCGGCGCTGTCCCGCCGCCCTCACGTCCCGAACAGGTCCTGCTGCCCCTTACCACCCGTACGGCTCGGCGGCACCAGGTCCAGATGCGCCCAGGCCGCGGGCGTCGCGACGCGACCGCGCGGAGTGCGCGCGAGCAGTCCCTCCCGTACGAGGAAGGGCTCGGCGACCTCCTCGACGGTCTCGCGCTCCTCCCCCACGGCGACCGCGAGGGTCGACAGGCCCACCGGCCCGCCGCCGAACAGCTTCAGCAGGGCCTCCAGGACGGCACGGTCGAGGCGGTCGAGGCCGCGTCCGTCGACCTCGTAGACCGCGAGGGCCGCGCCCGCGATGTCGCGATCGATCACACCGTCGGCCTTGACCTGGGCGTAGTCCCGCACGCGGCGCAGCAGGCGGTTGGCGATACGGGGCGTGCCGCGCGAGCGGCCCGCGATCTCGGCGGCGCCGGCCGGGTCGATCTCCACGTCGAGCAGCTGGGCGGAGCGGTGGACGACGCGCTCCAGCTCCGCGGGTTCGTAGAACTCCATGTGCGCGGTGAAGCCGAAGCGGTCGCGCAGCGGCGGCGGCAGCAGGCCCGCGCGCGTGGTGGCGCCGACCAGGGTGAAGGGCGGCAGTTCGAGCGGGATGGCGGTGGCGCCGGGGCCCTTGCCGACGATGACGTCGACGCGGAAGTCCTCCATCGCCATGTACAGCATCTCCTCGGCGGGCCGCGACATGCGGTGGATCTCGTCGAGGAAGAGGACCTCGCCCTCCTGGAGGGAGGAGAGGATCGCCGCGAGGTCGCCCGCGTGCTGGATGGCGGGGCCGCTGGTGATGCGGATGGGGGCGCCCATCTCGGCGGCGATGATCATCGAGAGGGTCGTCTTGCCGAGGCCGGGGGCCCCGGAGAGCAGGACGTGGTCGGCGGTGGTGCCCCGCGCGCGGGCCGCCCGCAGGACGAGGTCGAGCTGTTCGCGGACCTTCTCCTGGCCGATGAACTCGCCCAGGTCCTTGGGGCGCAGGGCGGCCTCGACGGCCTGGTCCTCGCCGTCGGCGCCGGAGTCCACCAGCCGCTCCGCGGCGGGTCCGACGAGCCGCTCGGCCGCGCCGTCGGCGTCGTCGGTCGTGTCGTCCCAGTTCATGCGGTGTGCCTCGCGATGCGGTTCAGGGGGGCGGCGGGTGTGTGCGGGTGCTAGCGGGTGCGGTTCAGGGTCTGGAGCGCCGCCTTGAGGAGCTGGCCCACCTGCGGGTTGCCCTCGGCCGCCTCGGCCTGCGGGGCGACGGCGGCAACGGCCTCGTCGGCCTCGCGCGTGGCGTACCCGAGGCCGATCAGCGCGGCGTGCAACTGGTCGCGCCAGCCGGAGGTGACGGCCGTGCCGATGGCGGGGCCGCCGGTGCCGAGCGGCTCGCCGAGGCGGTCCTTGTACTCCAGGAGCAGCTTCTGGGCGCCCTTCTTGCCGATGCCCGGGACGGCGGTCAGCGCCTTCTCGTCGCCGGTGGAGACAGCGCGGCGCAGGGCGTCGGGGCTGTGCACGGCGAGCATGGCCAGGGCCAGTCGCGGACCGACGCCGCTGGCGGTCTGGAGCAGTTCGAAGGTCTGCCGCTCGTCGTCGTCCGCGAAGCCGTAGAGCGTCAGGGAGTCCTCGCGGACGACCAGGGAGGTGGCGAGCTTGGCCTGCTGGCCGACGCGGAGGGTGGAGAGGGTGTTCGGCGTGCACTGGACGGCCATGCCGATGCCGCCGACCTCGACCACCGCGGCATCGGGGGCGAGGGCGGCGACGGGGCCGCTGACGAAGGCGATCATGCGGTACGGCCTTTCTGCGCTGTGGGGGTTCGTGCGGCGTGCGGGGCCGCTGCCTGCTGGAGGCGGTTCTGGGCGACGGCCTGCTGAAGGCGGTTCTCGGCGACGGCCTGCTGAAGGCGGTTCTGCGCGGGGGCGCGCCAGATGTGGCAGATGGCGAGCGCGAGGGCGTCCGCGGCGTCGGCGGGCCTGGGGGGCGCGTCGAGCCGCAGCAGACGGGTCACCATGGCGCCCACCTGTGCCTTGTCGGCGCGGCCGCTGCCGGTGACGGCGGCCTTGACCTCGCTCGGGGTGTGCAGGGCGACGGGGATGCCGCGGCGCGAGGCGCAGAGCATGGCGACGGCGCTGGCCTGGGCGGTGCCCATGACCGTACGCACGTTGTGCTGGCTGAACACGCGCTCCACGGCGAGGACTTCGGGGCTGTGCTCGTCGAGCCACTGCTCGATGCCCTGCTCGATGGCGACCAGCCGGTGGCCCAACTCGGCGTCGGCCGGGGTCCGTACGACACCGACGCCGCGCATGGTCAGAGGGCGTCCGGCGACTCCATCGACGACCCCCACACCGCACCGGGTCAGCCCCGGGTCGACCCCCAGCACCCGCACGACAGCCCCCACTTCTTCGCTCACCTGTTTGTGCAGGCTATCGGCTCGCACTGACAACGCGACGGGCCGACAGGGGCGTGTCCCCGTCGGCCCGTCGTCGCAGACGCGTCACATCCGCGTGGGTCAGGCGTCCACCTTGGCCATGACCTCGTCGGAGACGTCGAAGTTGGCGAAGACGTTCTGCACGTCGTCGCTGTCCTCCAGGGCGTCGATCAGCTTGAAGATCTTCCGGGCGCCCTCCTCGTCCAGCTCGACCTGCATGGTCGGGACGAAGTTGGCGTCGGCCGAGTCGTAGTCGATGCCGGCGTCCTGGAGGGCCGTGCGGACCGCGACCAGGTCGGTGGCCTCGCTGAGGACCTCGAAGGTCTCGCCCAGGTCGTTGACCTCTTCGGCGCCCGCGTCCAGGACCGCGCCGAGCACGTCGTCCTCGGTCAGCTCGCCCTTGGGGACGATGACGACGCCCTTGCGGTTGAAGAGGTACGAGACGGAGCCCGGGTCGGCCATCGAGCCGCCGTTGCGCGTCATGGCGACGCGGACGTCGGACGCGGCGCGGTTGCGGTTGTCGGTGAGGCACTCGATGAGCACCGCGACGCCGTTCGGGCCGTAACCCTCGTACATGATCGTCTCGTAGTCGGCGCCACCGGCTTCGAGGCCGGCGCCGCGCTTGACCGCGGAGTCGATGTTCTTGTTCGGGACCGAACTCTTCTTGGCCTTCTGGATGGCGTCGAAGAGCGTCGGGTTGCCGGACACGTCGGCGCCGCCCGTGCGGGCCGCGACCTCGATGTTCTTAATCATCTTCGCGAAGAGCTTGCCGCGCTTGGCGTCGATCACGGCCTTCTTGTGCTTCGTCGTAGCCCATTTAGAGTGGCCGGACATCTGCCTGTCTCCTTCGCGTTACCCAACAACCAGTACGAACTCTCCCAGACCTCAAGGCTCCGGGGATCCCCGGAGATCCTACAAGGATCCCGCGCGGGGGTTACCCCGCGCCATCTCCACGAACAGAGCGTGGACCCGGTGGTCGCCGGTCAGCTCGGGGTGGAACGACGTGGCGAGCGCGTTGCCCTGGCGCACGGCGACGATGTGGCCCGCGTGCTCGGCCAGCACCTCGACCTGCGCGCCGACCGACTCGACCCAGGGCGCGCGGATGAAGACGCCCTCGACCGGGTCGCCCTCGATGCCCTTGATGCCGACGGCCGCCTCGAAGGATTCGTTCTGCCGTCCGAAGGCGTTGCGCCGCACGATCATGTCGATGCCGCCCACCGTCTCCTGGCCCGAGCGCGGGTCGAGGATCTTGTCGGCGAGCATGATCATGCCCGCGCAGGTGCCGTAGACCGGCATGCCGTCGCGCACGCGCGCGCGGAGGGGCTCAAGAAGGCCGAAGAGGGCGCCCAGCTTGGAGATCGTGGTGGACTCGCCACCGGGGATGACCAGGCCGTCGACCTCGGCGAGTTCTTCGGGGCGCCGCACCGGCCTGGCCACGGCGTCCGCCGAGGCCAGGGCGATCAGGTGCTCCCGTACGTCCCCCTGGAGGGCGAGGACGCCCACTACGGGAGTGGTCATTACCAGCCTCGGTTCGCGTAGCGCTCGGTCTCCGGCAGGGTGTCGCAGTTGATGCCGACCATGGCCTCGCCGAGGTTGCGGGAGGCGTCCGCGATGATCTTCGGGTCGTCGTAGAAGGTGGTGGCCTTCACGATGGCGGCGGCGCGCTTGGCCGGGTCGCCGGACTTGAAGATGCCGGAGCCGACGAAGACGCCCTCGGCGCCGAGCTGACGCATCAGGGCGGCGTCGGCCGGGGTGGCGACGCCACCGGCGGAGAAGAGCACGACCGGCAGCTTGCCCAGCTCGGCGGTCTCCTTGACCAGCTCGTAGGGGGCGCGCAGGTCCTTGGCGGCGGCGTACAGCTCGTTGTTGTCGAAGCCGCGCAGCTTGGCGATCTCGTTCTTGATCTGGCGCAGGTGGCGGACGGCCTCGACGACGTTGCCGGTGCCGGCCTCGCCCTTGGAGCGGATCATGGCCGCGCCCTCGGCGATGCGGCGCAGGGCCTCGCCCAGGTTGGTGGCGCCGCACACGAACGGGGTCGTGAAGGCGAACTTGTCGCTGTGGTTGACCTCGTCGGCCGGGGTCAGGACCTCGGACTCGTCGATGTAGTCGACGCCGAGGGACTGGAGGACCTGGGCCTCGACGAAGTGGCCGATGCGGGACTTGGCCATGACCGGGATGGAGACGGCCTCGATGATCTCTTCGATCATGTTCGGGTCGGACATCCGCGCCACGCCGCCGTCCTTGCGGATGTCGGCGGGCACCCGCTCCAGCGCCATGACGGCGACGGCGCCGGCGTCCTCGGCTATCTTCGCCTGCTCGGCGTTGACGACGTCCATGATCACGCCGCCCTTGAGCTGCTCGGCCATGCCGCGCTTCACGCGCGCGGTGCCGGTCTCGGGCGACGGGTTGCTGCTGGAGGGGGTGCTGGACACGGAGTTGACCTCACTCGCTGAAGAAGGTTTCTACAGCTCCGAGGAAACTCCCGACTACCAGGCCACAGCAAGGGCCAATGGTTGACCGGTGGCTCATTTTCCGGGACTCGCCCGGTCCGTGCCCCGCTAGGAACCGGCCCGGTCGGCCAGCGCCACCGGCGGCTCGTCGTCCATCTCGAACGCCATGGGGAACGGCGCATGCCCCGCGAGGCGGAACCAGCGGACCTTGCGGTGCCTGCGCAGGGCACGGGCCGCGCGTACGGAGTCGTTGTGGAAGCGGCGGGCCATCGGCACCCGGCGCACGGACGCGGCCAGTTCGGTGGCCGCCTCGTCCCCGCCCGGGGCCTCGCGCACCGCCTCGACCTGCTGGATCTCACCGAAGATGGCCCGCAGCGCCTGGCTCAGCTCGCTCTCCGCGACCTCGCGCTGCTCCTCCTCCGCCTGCCGGGCCGCGTGTGCCGCCTCGTAGAGCACGATCGAGGCGGCGGGGTCGAGCACCCCCGAGGTGGCCAGCTCCTGGGCGACCGAGGCGCGGCGCAGCAGCTGCGCGTCGAGGGCGGCGCGCGAGGCGTCGATCCGCGCGTGCAGCCGGTCGAGCCGCCCGGCGGTCCAGCTCAGATAGAGGCCGATCGCCAGGAGGGCTACCGCGATCCAGATCAAGGTGGAGGTCACGGACGCTCAGGCTAGTCGCCCCGCGCCCCCCGGCTCACCACCGGGCACCCCGAGGCGCCCAGGGCCCCCGTCCGGGGCGGGCCCTCAGGTACGAGTGAGGCCGAACCGCGCCCGAAGACCCGACCGCTCGTCCTCCGCGACCGAGGCCGCGCCGTCCGTCACCGTCTCGTACACCGCGAGGATGTCCGCGCCGACGGTCGACCAGTCGAAGCGCCGCACATGCGCGCTGCCGCGCTCCCGCAGCCCCTCACGGCGCTCGGGGTCGGCGAGGAGGCGCACCGCCGCCTTGGCGAGGGACTCCGCGTCCTCGTTGCCGAACAGCTCGCCCGCCGCGCCCTGGTCGAGCACCTGCGCGAAGGCGTCCAGGTCGCTGGCGAGCACGGGCGCGCCCGCGGACATCGCCTCGACGAGGATGATCCCGAAGCTCTCGCCACCGGTGTTCGGAGCGACGTACAGGTCGACGCTCCTCAGCAGCCGCGCCTTGTCCTCGTCGCTGACCATGCCGAGGAACTCCACCCGGGAGCGCAGCTCGTCCGGGAGCGAGGCCACCGCCTCCTCCTCGTCGCCGCGCCCGGCGACCAGCAGACGGGCGTTCGGCCGCTCGGCGAAGATCTGCGGCAGCGCCTTCATCAGGACCGGCAGGCCCTTGCGGGGCTCGTCGATGCGGCCGATGAAGCCGATGGTCTCCCCCTGCCACTCGGGCTTGGGCTCGGCCTCGGCGAAGAAGTCGACGTCGACGCCGTTCGGGATGACGACCGCGTCGCCGCCCAGGTGCTCCACGAGGGTGCGGCGCGCGTACTCGCTGACGGCGATGCGGGCGCTGATCTTCTCCAGGGCGGGCTGGAGGATCGGGTACGCGGCGATCATGGCCCGGGAGCGCGGGTTGGACGTGTGGAACGTCGCGACGATCGGGCCCTGCGCCGCCCAGCAGGTGAGCAGCCCGAGCGACGGCGATGTCGGCTCGTGGATGTGGATGACGTCGAAGGTGCCGTCGTGCAGCCAGCGGCGGACCCGCGCGGCCGACAGGAAGCCGAAGTTGAGCCGGGCGACGGAGCCGTTGTACGGCACGGGGACGGCCCGGCCCGCCGAGACGACGTACGGCGGCAGGGGCGTCTCGTCGTCGGCCGGGGCCAGGACGGACACCTCGTGCCCCAGGCGGATCAGGTGCTCCGCCAGATCGCGGATGTGGAACTGGACGCCGCCCGGCACGTCCCACGAGTACGGGCAGACGATGCCGATCCTCACGACGACTCCCGCGCGGGAGCGGCGTCGGAGCGCGGCTCCAGGTCCGCGAGCCACAGTCGCTGGAGCATGTGCCAGTCCTCCGGGTGGTCGGCGATGCCGGTGGCGAAGGCGTCTGCCAGCGCCTGCGTCATGACAGACGTCTTCTCGGCGCGGGTACCTGTCTCGGGGACGTCGACGGGCGGGTGGATCCGGCCCTTCATGACGGGCGTGCCGTCGTACCAGAGCGTCACGGGCAGGAGCACGGCGCCGGTGTGCTGGGCCAGCATCGCGGGCCCCGCGGGCATCCGGGCGGTGTCTCCGAAGAACTTCACCTCGACTCCGGAGGCCGACAGATCGCGGTCCGCGACGAGACAGATGAGGCCGCCCGCGCGCAGCCGCCGGGCCAGCGTGCCGAAGGCGGCGCCGCCGGTGTGCGGCAGGACCTCCATGCCGAGGCTCTCGCGGTAGGCGACGAAACGGTCGTAGAGCGTCTCGGGCTTGAGCCGCTCGGCGACGGTCGTGAAGGGGGTTTCGAGCTTCGTGGTGACCCAGGCGCCCGCGAGGTCCCAGTTGCCGAGGTGCGGCAGGGCGACGATGACGCCCTTGCCGGCGGCGAGTCCGTCGGTGAGGTGGTGCTGCCCCTCGACGTCGACGCCGTCCCTGATGCGCTCCCGGCTCCAGGAAGGCAGCCGGAAGGACTCCATCCAGTAGCGCAGGTACGACCGCATGCCCGCCCTGGACAGCTGGGCGAGCCGCTCGGGGGTGGCGTCGGGCACCACGCGCGCGAGGTTCGACTCCAGGCGCAGCACGCCCTTGCCGCGGCGCTTCCAGACCGTGTCGGCGATGGTCCTGCCGAGTCGCTCGGCGACCGGCTCGGGGAGCTTCTTGACGGTGCTCCAGCCGAGCCCGTACAGCGCGTCGGTGAGTCGGTCCTTCACTGCGCGGCGCCACCCTCCAGGCTGGTGGCGGCGTCGGCCTCGGCGGCTTCGCGGCGCACGGTCACGACCCGCTGCACGAGCGTGACGAGGCTGCCGACCGCGACGATCCACAGGGCGATGGGCAGCAGGATCTGGATGCCGGGGACGCCGAACGCGTGGAGCCCGGCGAGGCCCGCGGCGACCAGTGAGATCACCAGCCGCTCGGCGCGCTCCACCAGGCCGTTGACGGCCACGGGCAGGCCGATCGCCTCGCCGCGCGCCTTGGTGTACGACACCACCTGGCCGCTCGCCAGACAGAAGATGGAGACGGCGCAGAGGATGTTGTCGTCACCGGATCCGGCGTACCAGAGGGCCAGGCCGCCGAAGATCGCGCTGTCGGCCACCCGGTCCAGCGTGGAGTCCAGGAAGGCGCCCCAGCGGCTGGAGCGGCCGAGCTGGCGGGCCATGTTGCCGTCGACGAGGTCGGAGAAGACGAACAGGGTGATGACGATCGTGCCCCAGAAGAACTCGCCACGGGGGAAGAAGACCAGCGCTCCCGCCACCACACCGGCCGTGCCGATGAAGGTGACCGCGTCGGGGCTGACCCCGCGGCGGATGAGAAACGCGGCGAACGGTGTGAGGACACGCGTGAAGAATGCACGCGCGTACTTGTTCAGCATGGCCTTCCCGAGGGGTCGGTGCGCCGCGTGGCCCCGTTGGCCACCGGCCGACCCATCGTAGTCACGCCCTTGACGCACCGGCTCGCCCCCTCACGATCGCGTACGACGTATGGACGCACCGTGACGCGAGTGGAAAGCTCGAAACCACCACGGGCGCCGTCGGAGCCGCCCCGCACTGGCCCCGCGCGTCCGCGAGCAGCCAGCATCCCCGAGGGGGCTGAGCCTCCTCATCGTGCACGTGACCGGGAGGCAAGGCATGGGCGACAAGGCGAACGCACACCCCGGAGCCGCCGGCAGGGCAGCGACGGCCGACCACCCCGCGTCCGTACGGAATGTGGTGCTGGTCGGCCACAGCGGATCGGGCAAGACGACCCTGGTGGAGGCCCTCGCGCTGACCGCGGGGGCGGTGAACCGCGCGGGCCGCGTCGAGGACGGCACCGCCGTCTCCGACTACGACGAGATCGAGCACCGGCAGCAGCGCTCGGTGCAGCTGTCCCTGGTCCCCGTCGAATGGGACGGCATCAAGATCAATCTGCTGGACACCCCTGGATACGCCGACTTCGTCGGTGAGCTGAGGGCCGGTCTGCGCGCCGCGGACGCGGCCCTCTTCGTCGTCTCGGCGGCGGAGGGCGCCGAGGGCGTCACCGGCGCGACCCGCATGGTCTGGGAGGAGTGCGCGGCGGTCGGCATGCCGCGGGCCATCGTGGTGACGCACCTGGAGTCGGCCCGCGCGGACTTCACCGTGATGACGCGCAACTGCGCCGAGGCGTTCGGCGCCGACGACCCGGACGCCGTACTCCCGCTGTACCTGCCCCTCCACGGCGAGCAGGGCCCGGACGGGCATGCGCCGGTGACCGGCCTGATCGGGCTGCTCTCGCGGCGGATATACGACTACGCGTCGGGTGAGCGCAAGGAATCCGAGCCGGGCGACGACCAGCTGCCGCTGATCGAGGAGGCCCGCGACAAACTGATCGAGGGGATCATCGCCGAGAGCGAGGACGAGTCCCTCATGGACCGCTATCTCAGCGGCGAGGACATCGACTTCAAGACGCTCGTGGACGACCTGGAGCGGGCCGTCGCGCGCGGCATCTTCCACCCCGTGCTCGCCGCCGCCCCGGCCGCGGAGGGGGCCCGCCAGGGCATCGGCACGGTCGAGCTGCTCGAACTGATCACGGGCGGCTTCCCCACCCCGCTGGAGCACCCCGCGCCGGCGGTGACGACGCCGGGCGGCAAGGCGCGGCCCGCCCTGTCCTGCGACCCCGACGGCCCCCTGGCGGCCGAGGTCGTCAAGACCGCCTCCGACCCCTACGTCGGCCGGATCTCGCTCGTACGCGTCTTCTCCGGCACCCTGCGCCCCGACGAGACGGTGCACGTCTCCGGACACGGTCTGGCGGACCGGGGCCACGAGGACCACGACGTCGACGAGC
The DNA here is from genome assembly GCF_000717945.1 of Streptomyces sp. NRRL S-920. Taxonomy (NCBI): domain Bacteria; kingdom Bacillati; phylum Actinomycetota; class Actinomycetes; order Kitasatosporales; family Streptomycetaceae; genus Streptomyces; species Streptomyces sp. NRRL S-920. The sequence continues at coordinate 20,365 of NZ_JODF01000031.1, read as the reverse complement.
GCATCGGCGCGCTGTCCTCCCCCTTCGGCAAGCAGCAGCGCGTTCTCACCCGGTGTGTGGCGGGCGACATGGCGTGCGTGGCCAAACTGCACCGCGCGGAGACCGGCGACACGCTGTCGAGCAAGGACGACCCGCTCCTGATGGAGCCCTGGGACATGCCGGACCCGCTCCTTCCGCTCGCCATCCAGGCGCACAGCAAGGCGGACGAGGACAAGCTCTCGCAAGGGCTCTCGCGGCTGGTGGCCGAGGATCCGACGATGCGCCTTGAGCAGAACCAGCACACGCACCAGGTGGTCCTGTGGTGCCTGGGCGAGGCGCACGCCGACGTGGCCCTGGAGCGGCTGCGCAGCCGGTACGGCGTACAGGTCGACGTCGTACCGCACCGGGTCACCCTGCGGGAGACGTTCGCGGGCAGGTCCGCGGGGCGCGGACGCCATGTGAAGCAGTCCGGCGGGCACGGCCAGTACGCGATCTGCGAGATCGAGGTGGAGCCGCTGCCCGGCGGCAGCGGCATCGAGTTCGTCGACAAGGTGGTCGGCGGCGCGGTCCCCCGCCAGTTCATCCCCTCCGTCGAGAAGGGCGTCCGCGCGCAGGCGGCCAGGGGCGTCGCGGCCGGGTACGCCCTCGTCGACATACGCGTCACGCTCCTCGACGGCAAGGCGCACTCGGTGGACTCCTCCGACGCCGCGTTCCAGACGGCGGGCGCGCTCGCGCTGCGCGAGGCGGCGGCCGGGGCCAGGATCCACCTGCTCGAACCGGTCGCCGAGGTACGGGTGCTGGTCGGCGACGACTATGTCGGCGCGGTCATGAGCGATCTGTCCGGGCGCCGCGGCCGGGTGGTCGGCACCGAGCAGGCGCCCGGCGGACGCACGCTCGTACGAGCCGAGGTCCCCGAGATCGAGATCGGCCGGTACGCGGTGGACCTGCGGTCCCTCTCCCAGGGCACCGGGCGCTTCAGCCGCGCGTACGCCCGCCACGAGCCGATGCCCCCGCAGTTGTCGGAGCGGATCCGCGAACAGGCGCGGGCCGCCTCGTAGTTGCCGTAGTCGAAACCGGCGCACGATCGCCGCCCGCCCGGCTCGCGCGGGCGGGCGGCGCCCCGGGTGCCCCCTGCCGGATGTCGGTGCGCCCCGATACGCTGATGACCTGATCAACGGATGTGCCGGACGGCAACAGGCGTGCCGGACAACGAAGTCGGGAAGAGCCGCAGCAGCGAAGGCGTCGCGGCGAGGGGGCGGCAGTGGCGGACGATGGATTCGACTTCAGGCCCGGGGCCCAGGTCCCGCTCTCGGGCACCGCGGGACAGACCGTGGCGACGCATGCCCTGGCGTCGGCCGCGTATCGCGACGGAGACGTCGACGAGATCCTGAAGGCCAACAACGAGTGGCACAAGTCCGTGGTCAAGCCCGGCATGTGGTCACTGTTCAAGCCGAGCCTCGGCGAGGCCTTCGCGCGGACCGTGCAGGTGCGGATGCTCGGCGGCGGCCGCAAGCCGCTCATCCAGTCCTTCGGTATCGAGCCGCAGTCCGTCGTGGAGCACTGCCTGGCGGCGAGCCGCATCCGCAAGGAGCGCGACAGCTGGCTCACGGCCGTGATGGTCCTGTGCGGCGTGCTCTTCCTGCCCGGCCTGCTCATCTGGCTGCTCGTCTTCACCATCAGACGCCAGGTCGCCAAGAACGAGAACAAGCGCGCGGGCGCGCTCGCCACCGCCGTCCTGGTCGCCATGGGCGTGCTGGCCGCCCTCGCCCTCCTCAAGCTGCCGTTCGACGGCTTCTGGGCGTGGTATCTGCGGGCGGCGATCGTCCTGCCCGTGGTGGGCTGGTTCTGGGCCAAGCAGATCGCCGAGCGCACGGCCAGGGACATGCGCGAGCGCTGGGCGAGCCTGCTCTCGGGCGGCGGCATCGGGGCCAAGATCCCCGAGGCGGTGCCGGGCAGCCCCGGCGAGACGGCCGCCGAGCGGCTGCGCCAGGGCCTGGCCAGGCTCTCCGCCGAGCAGCAGAGCAACTCCGTCTTCTACGCCGGGCCCAAGGGCATATTGGGCATGGGCACGCGCTGGGGCAGCTGGCAGCTGGCCGAGGAGCTGGTGCCCGCCGAGGACGGCAAGGAGATCCACCCCTTCCGCAGCTGGGACGTCATACGGGCGGTGCACGACCAGCTCCGCATGCTGGAGCGCGGCCCGCTGCACACCGGTGGCTTCCCCACCCCGTCGATAAACCACTGGATCGTCACCCCCATCGGGGAGAACGCCCAGGCGGTGGCCCGCCCCACCGGCACGGACGTCGACGCCTTCCAGATCCGCGGCCATGAGATACAGCGGATCTGCAATGAACAGCAGTTCGGCAGCGGCGACCGGCACTACCTGGGCGTGCAGTTCACGCTCTGGGACGGCCAGTTGGTCATCACGATGCTCATCACGGTGACCGTGCTGCACGAGACGTTGCGCATCGAGGTCACCGGCCACGCGCTGGGCCCCGTCAACTCCCTGTTCACCACCAAGCCCGAGCCCAAGACGAAGACGGTCAGCAAGCCCATCAAGTTCTGGGAGACCGTCGACCGCCAGCTGCCGCTGGTCGACGCCGACGAGGTGGTACGCCTCGCGGTGCGCGCCCCCTTCACGTGGTATCCGCCGCTTCTGGACCACCTCGGCGGCAAGCTGGTCCTGCCCGAGCCCTTCGGCCTGCGCCACGCCTGGGCCGACAAGCCGTGGCGGCACCGCTTCATGGCCGACGACGCGCTGCGCGCCGCCACGCCCGTACTGCGCGTGGTGCACCAGGCGGCGATCAAGGTCCTCGCGGAGAACGGCGTCAACACCGAGAAGTTCGGCGCCCGTTCCGGCTTCCTCAGCGGGGCGATCCAGGACCCGATGCCGAGGAAGGCGGACGTGTACGACGCGTGAGCGCCGCGCCGGTGCTAGCTCGCGGGCCAGACGTCCGCGAGCATCTTCCGGGTGTCGGCGAGCAGCTGCGGGAGCACCTTCGTATGGCCGACGACCGGCATGAAGTTGGTGTCGCCGCCCCAGCGCGGGACGACGTGCTGGTGCAGATGCGCGGCGATGCCGGCGCCCGCGACGGCGCCCTGGTTCATGCCGATGTTGAAGCCGTGCGCGCCGGACGCGGTACGCAGGGCCGTCATCGCCTGCTTGGTCAGCTCACCCAGCTCGGCGGTCTCGGGGCCCGTCAGGTCGGTGTAGTCGGCGACGTGGCGGTAGGGGACCACCATCAGGTGGCCGCCGTTGTACGGGTAGAGGTTCAGCACCGCGTACACGTGCTCGCCGCGCGCGATCACCAGGCCGTCCTCGTCGGACTTGGCCGGGATGGAGCAGAAGGGGCAGCCGTCGTCGGCTCCCGGGCCCGTGGGCTTGTTCTCGCCCTGGATGTACGCCATCCGGTGGGGCGTCCACAGGCGCTGGAACGCGTCCTGCGTACCCACTCCGATCTGCTGCTCCGGCTCACTCGTCATGGTGGTCAGCATATTCCCCGGCGAGTACGCGACGAGGGGCGGCCCCGAACGGGACCGCCCCTTACCTCCCCGCGCCCGCGGGGACCACGTCATACCTGCACGCGGCGCTCCACCACGTCGACGAGCTTGGCGATCGCCTCGTCACGGGCGATCCCGTTCTCCTGCGACCCGTCCCGGTAGCGGAAGGACACCGAGCCCGCGTTCATGTCGTCGTCACCGACGATGACCATGAACGGCACCTTGCTCCGCTGAGCGTTGCGGATCTTCTTCTGCATACGGTCCGACGAGGCGTCGACCTCGACCCGCAGCCCGCGCTTCTTGGCCTCCTCCGCGAACTCCTGGAGGTAGGGCACGTGCGCGTCGCCGACCGGGATGCCGATCGCCTGCACCGGGGCGAGCCACGCCGGGAACGCGCCCGCGTAGTGCTCCAGAAGCACGCCGAAGAACCGCTCGATCGAGCCGAACAGCGCGCGGTGCAGCATGACGGGCTGCTGCTTGGAGCCGTCCGCCGACGTGTACTCCAGGCCGAACCGCTTCGGCTGGTTGAAGTCGACCTGGAGGGTCGACATCTGCCAGGACCGGCCGATCGCGTCCTTCGCCTGCACCGAGATCTTCGGGCCGTAGTACGCGGCGCCGCCCGGGTCCGGCACCAGCGGAAGGCCCTGCTTCTCGGCCGCCTGGCGCAGCGCCTCGGTGGCCTCCGCCCAGTCCTCGTCCGAGCCGATGAACTTGTCGGAGTCGTCGCGGGTGGACAGCTCCAGCTCGAACTCGTTCAGGCCGTAGTCGCGCAGCAGGTCCAGGACGAAGGTGAGGAGCTTGTCCAGCTCCTCGGCCATCTGCTCCTTGGTGCAGTAGATGTGCGAGTCGTCCTGCGTGAAGCCGCGCGAGCGGGTCAGGCCGTGCACGACGCCCGACTTCTCGTAGCGGTAGACCGTGCCGAACTCGAAGAGCCGCAGGGGCAGTTCGCGGTAGGAGCGGCCGCGCGACTTGAAGATGAGGTTGTGCATCGGGCAGTTCATCGCCTTCAGGCGGTAGTTCTGCCCGTCGAACTCGATCGGCGGGAACATGCCCTCCGCGTAGTGCGGCAGGTGCCCGGAGGTCTCGAAGAGGTGCTCCTTCGAGATGTGCGGGGTGTTCACGAACTCGTAGCCCGAGTCCTCGTGCCGCTTGCGGGAGTAGTCCTCCATCACCTTGCGGATCACGCCGCCCTTGGGGTGGAAGACCGCGAGGCCCGGGCCCAGCTCCTCCGGGAAGGAGAAGAGGTCCAGCTCGGCGCCGAGCTTGCGGTGGTCGCGCTTCTCGGCCTCGGCGAGGAACTCCAGGTGCGCCTTCAGCTCGTCCTTCGAGGGCCACGCGGTGCCGTAGATGCGCTGGAGCTGGGGGTTCTTCTCGCTGCCGCGCCAGTAGGCGGCGGCGGAGCGCATCAGCTTGAACGCGGGGATGTTCCGGGTGGTGGGCAGGTGCGGGCCTCGGCAGAGGTCCTTCCAGCACAGCTCGCCGGTCTTCGCGTCGATGTTGTCGTAGATCGTCAGCTCGCCGGCGCCGACCTCGGCGTCCGCGCCGTCGGCGGCGTTGGCCGCGTTGCCCTTGAGGCCGATCAGCTCCAGCTTGTACGGCTCGTCGGCCAGCTCGACGCGGGCGTCGTCGTCGTTGGCGACGCGGCGCGAGAAGCGCTGGCCCCGCTTCTGGATCTCCTGCATCTTCTTCTCGATGCGCTTGAGGTCCTCGGGGGTGAAGGGCTCCTTGACGTCGAAGTCGTAGTAGAAGCCGTCCCGGATGGGCGGGCCGATGCCCAGCTTGGCGTCGGGGAACAGCTCCTGCACGGCCTGCGCCATGACGTGCGCGGTCGAGTGGCGCAGGATGTTCAGGCCGTCCTCGGAGGAGACCTCGACGGGCTCGACCTCGTCGCCCTCGGCCACGGCGTACGCCAGGTCCTTCAGCTCGCCGGCCACGCGGGCGGCGACGATGGTGCGCTCACCGGCGAAGAGCTCGGCCGCCGTAGTGCCCGTCGTCACCACGCGCTCTTCCCGCTCGGAATCGCGTTGGATGATCACACGGACGTCTGACACCGGTCTCTCCTTGCAGAAGGGGGGTGCGGCGCTTTCTGATGCGCGCGCACTAGGGATCGTACCGAGCCGGGGCCTCCCGCCGCGAAACGGTTATCCCCGGCCGCCCGGAAGCGGGCCCTCCGCCCCGCCGTCCGCCCAGTCCCTCCCGCGCCCCGCCACCGCTCAGTCGGTCCCGCACCCCTCCTCGAAGAAGTCGAGGTTCTCCTGGAGCGACTTCATCAGCCGGTCCCGGTCCGCCTCGTCCACCTGCACCGGCACGACGCCGGTCGCCCCGGTGAGCCTGCGGAATCCGCCCCGGCTCTCCAGTCGCCCGTGCACCCGGATCGGAAGGCCGACCAGATGCGCGTGGCCCGCGACGCGGTAGGAGTCCTCGTCCAGGGCCATCCGCACCTGCGGGACCTCCGCCCCGGCGATCACCCGCAGCCGCACCGCGCCCTCGCCCCGCGGCGAGGTGCGCCGCAGCCGCACCACGGTGCCGGTGATCCGCACCGGCACCGACGGCTCGTCGCGCAGATAGCGGGCGCCCGCCTCGCGCAGCACGGTGAGGTCGCCGGGCGAGAACTCGACGGGCTCGGCGTGCGCCGCGCACCCCTCGGGCACCCCCGCGCCGGGCGCCCACTCCACGGCGACGCGCGCCCCTTCCGTGCCGCGCACCAGGGCCACGATCGCCTCGGTCAGCTCGTGGCTGACGCCCGCCTCGACCGCGCCGTCGAAGGCGTCCATGCCGCCGGTGGCGCGCTGGTAGTCGACGGCTTCCCGGGCGGCGTACAGCGCCTGGTGCAGTCGGACCGCGAGCGGCCGCCCGGTCATCACGGGCACGAAGGCGGTGAGCCTGCGTCCGCCGGGCGCGGGTCCGACCAGGACGTCCTCCAGGGCCGCGGTGGCGGGCCCGCGGTGCCGCGCCCCGTAGTACCCGGCGCGGCCGCGCGCCGCGAGCGCCCCGGCGAGCAGCATCTGGCGGGCCGCGGAGCGCAGTCGCTCCTCCACCGGCCAGGTCGCCGCCCCGGCGGGTCCGGTCGGCACGTCGCGCCACCAGCGGATCTCGTCGCTGGGCACGGCGAGCTGGACGAGCACGTCGCGGGCGGCCGGGGAGGCGCTGCGGGAGAGGGCGACGAGGGCCTCGCCGATCAGGTCGTCGCAGTCGGGGAAGGCGCGGCTCTCGGGTACGAGGAGGCTGGTGCCGTTGCCGCCGGGCCCGGGCGGCGTCCACCGGGCGTAGCGGCCGGGGGCTCCCCCGCGCCGCTGCCAGCCGTGCCGGGCGAGCAGTGCGCCGAGCACCGCGGGGTCGACCGTGCCGGGCTCGGGCGGGCGCGCCCACGGGCTCGCCGAGGGGGCGGGGTGCGGGCGGACGGGAGGCGTGGGCTCGTCGTGGGGGCGGTGCATCTCAGGGTCTCCCTCCCGTCCCGACCCGCGTCATGATCTCGCAGAGCGCGCGGTCGTCGAAGATCCGCGAGGTCGGGACGCGCACGGTGGTCCTGCTCCGGCCGGTCACCGGGTGTCCGGCGAGGTTGGTCCAGTAGCAGCAGTGCCGCAGATCGAGCCGGTCGTGGCCGGCGCGCAGCCAGTCGTCCTGCGACCGGGGCACGAGCATCACGACGAGGATCTTGTGGACCGAGACCGGCGTGCGGGCGAGCTTCTCCAGGTGTGCGTTGTCGAGCGTGAAGGAGAAGGCGGATCCCGCCGGATTCGGCGGGATCTGGTACGTGCACTTCAGCTGGACCTTGATGGTGACCTCGTCGTCGACCGTGTGCCCGGGAGCGCTGTGGCTGACGTGCCAGTCGATGCCGGTGTCCGGAAAGGGCTGGGAGAGGGAGCATCCCGCGGCGGCCGCGACGGCGTGCAGATAGCCCACCTGGAGGGTCTCCATACAGGCGGTGGTGGCGAGTGTGCCGCGCGGCGGTGCGATCCGCTCGGGCAGCAGCCCACCCTGTTCGGGCCGCGCGAGCGCCATGTCCAACAAGCCTTCCGAACCCGGTAGTTCCCCGCTCGGGCCGTCAATTCCAAGGCCCTGTACCTCTGTTGTCTCCGGGCCGCGTACAGCGCAAACGGCCCGGGTATCACCAGCGTGGGCAGAGACCGACGTCATCTGCCGGAACTGATCGAGGAGTTGCGTCACCATGACGTGCTGGTACGAGGGGCCCTTGGCCGCATTCGATACGGAGACCACGGGCGTCGACGTCGAGACCGACCGGATCGTGTCGGCCGCCGTCGTCGTCCAGCAGGGCGCGGGGACCCGTCCGCGCATCACCCGCTGGCTGGTGAACCCGGGCGTTCCGGTGCCCGAGGAGGCCACCGCGGTACACGGACTGACGGAGGATCACCTCCAGCGCAACGGCCGCTGGCCCGCGCCGGTGATGGAGGAGATAGCGCGCGATCTGGCCGAACAGGGCGCGGCGGGGCGGCCGATCGTGGTGATGAACGCGCCGTTCGACCTGACCCTCCTGGACCGGGAGCTGCGCAGGCACCGCGCCTCGTCGCTGAGCCGCTACATGGAGGGCTCGTCCCTCTGTGTGATCGATCCGCGCGTGCTCGACAAGCAGCTCGACCGCTACCGCAAGGGCCGCCGCACGCTCACCGACCTGTGCGCGCACTACGAGGTGGAGCTGGCGGAGGCCCATGACGCGGCGGCGGACGCGCAGGCGGCGCTCGATGTCGTCCGTGCGGTGGGGCGCCGTTTCGCGGCCCGCCTCGAGCGGCTGTCGGCGGCCGAGCTGCATACGTTGCAGGCCGTGTGGCACGCGGCGCAGGCGCGCGGCCTCCAGGCGTGGTTCGCGAAGAGCGGTGCGCCGGAGACGGTGGACCCGGCGTGGCCGCTGCGTCCCGAACTACGGGCGGCCGCCTGAGCGTCGGCGGCGCGCGGGCCCGGGCAGAGAGGGCGTGCGGGCAAGAAAAAACCGGTCCGTCTGCTGACGGACCGGCATTCTCCGGGTGGGCGATACTGGGTTCGAACCAGTGACCTCTTCGGTGTGAACGAAGCGCTCTCCCACTGAGCTAATCGCCCGGGAACGGACTGAACAATACAGGTCCGGGCGCCCTTCCTTCAAACCGCTTCGAGATACGCCGCGAGGCCTCGGCGCCCCGCGCGCATCATCAGGGCGTGGTTGAGCAGGAACAGGGGTCTGCCGGGGACGGCGAGGCGCCGCATCAGGGGCCGTCGCACCTCGACCTCCTGGTCGTAGCGGGCCAGCGTCCCTCTCGGCCCGGGTCGGACCGTCCAGCGGGCCCAGCCGTCCAGGTCGCCGGTCATGGCGATCTCCAGGACCCCTGCCCCGGGATCGCGGCGGCGCTCGTGTGCGGCGACGTGAAGGTCGTACGGGAGGAAGGACCGGAAGCGGGCTGTGCCGCTGCGGTCGTCGGCCTGCGTCGCCTCGCGCACCTGCGGCCACCACAGCGGATAGTCCTCGACGCGCTCCAGGACGGCGTAGACCTCGGCGGGGGCGCCGGGGAGGTCCCAGAGGCTGCGGAAGCGGTAGTGGCACCAGTTCATGGTGCGAGTCTGCCCGGTGTGTGTCGGGCGCACCGGATCTGAGTACGTCCTGAGTATCCGCGCCGATGCCGGGCGGGGTGGCGCGGACCACACTCCTGAGGCATGACGAACATTCCGCCACCGGCCGAGGAGCTGCGCCTCCTCGACTGGGAGCTGCGCCAACTGGAGTCGCGCCGGACGCAGTTGCTGCGGCGCCGCGCCTGGCTGCTCGGGGTCCTGCACGCGGCGGGCCCGGCAGGGCCGTCCCCGCGCCCGGCCGGGCCGCCCGGCCCCGGTGCCACGCCGCCGAGCGCGCAGAACGTCCTGCTGACACTGGGCGGCGTCCTGCTGACCATCGCGGCGATCGCCTTCACGGTGGTGAGCTGGGGCCACTTGGGCATCGGCGGGCGCGGCGCGGTCCTCGGGGCGGTGACCCTGGTGGCGCTGGGCGCCCCCGCGCTCCTGCTGCGGCGCTCGTTGCGCTCGACGGCGGAGGCGGTGGCGGGCCTGGCGCTCGCGCTGACCGTCCTCGACGCGTACGCGTTGCGCTACCTGGCGCTGCCGGACGTGGACGCCCTCTCCTACGCGGCCGGCACATCGGCGGTTCTCGCCACTCTGTGGGCGGGATACGGCCTGCTCCTCGGCGGACTGCGTCTGCCGCTGCCGACGGCGGTGGCCACGGCCCAACTCCCCCTGGTCCTGTGGGCGGGAGCCGTGCAGGCGGGCGATCACGCGATGACGGCCGCGCTGCTCGTGACGGCGGCGTTCGACACCGCGCTCGCGCTGTGGACGACCGTCAGGTCCGTGCGGGTCGTGGCGCTGGCGGGCGGTTGCGCGCTGGGTCTGTGGGGTGCGGCGAGCGCCGGTTGGCTCTCCTCTCGGGCGGCGGATCCGACGGCGGCGGCACGCGCGGGCGTCCTCCTCCTGTTCGCCGCGCTGATCGCGCTCGTAGCGGCGTGGCGGGCGAGGGAGCCCCGGATCGCCACCGGCGCCGCGTGTGCGGGGGGTCTGCTCACGGTGGCCGCGGTCGGCGGAGTCCTGCGGCCCGCCCTGCCCTCGGCGGGGGCCGTGCCGGGCTATCTGGTGTGCGGCATCGTGCTCTTGGCGGCTGTGCGCCTCGCGTTGCCGCGGCCGGTACGACGGGGTCTCGCCGCCGCGTCGGCCGCGGCACAGGGCCTCGCGGCGCTGTGGGCGCTGCCGGTGACCGCCATGGCCCTGCTCGCCCCGGTCGGCTGGGCCACCCGCCCCTGGTCGACCGCTCCGCAGGACGCCCGCGCCGCCCTGCTCACCGAACTGCCCCTGCCTCACCCGCTCCTGGCCCCCCTGGCCCTCGCCCTGATCGCGGGGACGCTGCTGGTGGCTCCCGGCCTGCTCGGCGTGCCGGTCGGCAGGCCCGGCCCGGCGGCCACCCCGCCCGGCCCGGTGAACGCCGCGCCCGGCCCGGTGAACGCCGCGCCCGGCCCGGTGAACGCCCCGTCCGGCCCGGTGAGCCCCCCGTCCGGCCCGGTGAACGCCGCGCCCGACCCGGCGGCCACCCCGCCCGGCCCGGCGGCCACCCCGCCCGGCCCGGCGGCCACCCCGCCCGGTCCGGCGGCCACCCCGCCCAACCCGGTGAGCGCCGCACCCGGCCCGGCGGCCGGCAGGCTCGGCGCGGTCGCCGATCCGCTCGGTGCGGCGGCGGGCCCCCTCGGCGGCGCGGTCCGGAATCTCGCCCGTTATGGCGCACCCGTCCTCGGCTGGGCCGCCGTCGTCGCCCTGCCGGCCGGGCTCGGGCTCCCGTACGCCGTCGGGGTGTCGGCCCACGTCATGGTGGTGGCCGCTCTGCTGGCCGTCGCCGGCCGTGCCGGGTCCGCCGGACAAGCCCTGCCGGCGTCGGTCCTGGCCCTTGTCTCCTCGGTGAGCGTCGCGTTCCTCGCCCTGGCCACCGAGGCCGCGACTCTCGCCACCCTCGGCGCGCTCACGGTCCTGTTCCTGGCGGTCTGCGTACAGCTGACCCGCTGCCCGCACCGGGCAACCGCGGGCGCCGCCGTACTCACGGCCTGCGCGGCCCTCACGTACGCCACCGCGTTCGCCTGCGCCGCGGGTGCCTCCTGGGGGCTGCGTCCGGGGCACGTCGGACTGGTCACCCTGGCCGTTCCCGCGCTGGCCGCGTTCGCCGCGGCGCGCCTGGGTCGGCACCAGCTGACCCTGCCCGTGGAGATCATGGCGGCCGCTTCCTGCGCGGTCGCCGTCACCCTCACCGTGGGCCACGCCCCCACCTTCGCGCTCGCGCTGGCCCTCACCGGGCTCATCGCGGCGGGTACCGCGCTCCGCCCCGACCGCCACCCCGCGGCCTACGCGTCGGGCGCCCTGTTCCTCCTGGCGAGCTGGGTCCGCCTCGCCGCCTGGGAGGTCACGGCACCGGAGGCGTACACCCTGCCGGCCACCGTCCCCGCGCTGCTCATCGGCCTGCTGCGCAGGCGCCGCGATCCCGAGGTCTCCTCCTGGACGGCGTACGGCCCCGGCCTCGCCGCGACACTGCTGCCGAGCCTCGCCGCCGCCTGGAGCGACCCGCACTGGCAGCGCCCGCTGCTGCTCGGCGTCGCGGCCCTCGCGCTGACCCTGGCGGGCGCCCGGCACCGGCTGCGCGCTCCACTGGTCCTCGGCGGCGGGGTGCTCGCCCTGGACGCGCTGCACGAACTGGCCCCGTACATCGTGCAGGTGACCGGCGCTCTGCCCCGCTGGCTGCCACCGGCGCTCGCGGGTCTGCTGCTCCTCGCCGTCGGGGCGACGTACGAGCAACGGCTGCGTGACGCACGCCGGTTCCGGAATGCGCTCGGCCGAATGCACTGACAACAGGCCGTCACGGGATATGTGGACCCGTCAATTCCCTTGAAAGGCACGGGAATACGAGAACGGCCCGGAGGCTGAAAAGCCTCCGGGCCGCAATCCGGGGTGGGCGATACTGGGTTCGAACCAGTGACCTCTTCGGTGTGAACGAAGCGCTCTCCCACTGAGCTAATCGCCCGGGCGCACAGAGAACATTACCGCATGTCAGCGGGTGCTCCCGACCGCCTCGGAGTCACCTCTCGGTCACTCCTTGATCTTCCACGGCATCGTGATGCCGAACTTCCAGACGTAGATGGCGACGAGCACCGCGACGATGACCAGGCCGATGGTCGTCAGGATGATGTTCCGGCGGCGCACCTTGGGGTCGAGGGCGCGCTGCGCGGCCTCGGTGACCTTGCGCTTCGTCCAGCGCAGCACCAGCTGGGCCCAGACGAACTCGGTCGCCCAGATCGCCATACCGCCGAAGATCACCAGCCAGCCGGGGCCCGGCAGCGGCAGCATGATGATGCCCGCGACGACGACCGCGAGCCCCACGACGAAGACGCCCACCTGCCAGCTGAGGTGCAGCGCCTTACGGGCCTGGATGTACTGCGGCGCTCGTGATCCGAGCGGCTGCTCGGCGTCTGCCGCGACGGTCGGTTCCGCGACCTCCGCGGGTTCGTTACTCCCCGTATTCATACGGCCAAACCCTACCGGACGGAAACCCGTCACCGGAATGGGCGCATGAACGGAAGGGAGAACCCGCCAATCGAGCTACCTAAAGACACGCAAAACCCTCAGAGGGGTTTACAACGGCACCGTAGGTGGCATGTCGATTTCGCCGACGTGCGAATCCCCGAGCGCACACTGAGCGAAAGGCCCTGGCGCTTATGAACACCACGGTCAGCTGCGAGCTGCACCTGCGCCTCGTTGTGTCGAGCGAGTCCTCACTGCCTGTACCCGCAGGACTGCGGTATGACACGGCCGATCCCTATGCCGTGCACGCCACCTTCCACACCGGAGCCGAGGAGACGGTCGAGTGGGTGTTCGCCCGCGATCTCCTCGCCGAGGGCCTGCACCGGCCCACCGGAACCGGCGACGTCCGAGTCTGGCCGTCCCGGAGCCACGGTCAGGGCGTTGTCTGCATCGCCCTGAGTTCCCCGGAGGGGGAGGCTCTGCTCGAGGCCCCGGCGCGGGCCCTGGAGTCCTTCCTGAAGCGAACAGACGCGGCCGTGCCCCCCGGCACGGAACACCGCCACTTCGATCTCGACACGGAGCTGTCACACATCCTGGCCGAAAGTTAACGGCGCAGGAGCGTCGGGATCCCCTCACGCCGTCCGACTCGGGGCGACGGCGCAGGCAGTCACGACACGACACGGCGACACAAGGCGGACAGGAATCAGTGACCGGCGCCGTCGCCGCGGGAAGCCCGCGGCGACGGCGCCGGTGCGTCCTGCGGGGAAGCCGCTAGCATCGGCCAGCACCGGCGGGCACCGTTCCCCAAGCTCTCGATGAGCGGGGAGGCCCACCACCCCCAGGCCAGGGAGCGCATCGTGCTGATCACCCATGACACCCGGTGTTCTCTCGACTCCGTGGTCGATCTGGTGAACACCGCACCGGAGGACGACGGAGCCGACGGACTCGGCGACCTGGCGGCGCTCGCCGAATTCGTACGATCCCACGACGTGAGCGACGTCGGAGTGCTCTCGGAGCGTGACCTCGCCGATGTGCGGCGGATCCGCGGCCGCTTCGCGGAGGTCTTCGCGAACCCCGAGCCCCGGGCCGCGTCCACGATCATCAACGAACTGATCGCGGCGGCGGGCACCACGCCCCGGCTCACCGACCACGACGGCTACGACTGGCACATCCACTACTTCGCGCCCGGGGCTTCCGTCGCGGACCACCTGGCGGCCGACTGCGGGATGGCGCTGGCCTTCTTCGTGGTCGCCGGCGAGCAGGAGCGGCTGCGACGCTGCGAGGCGCCGGACTGCCGACGCGCCTTCGTCGACCTGTCCCGCAACCGCTCGCGCCGCTACTGCGACAGCCGCACCTGCGGCAACCGCCTGCACGTCGCCGCGTACCGCGCCCGCCGCAAGGAAGCCGCGGGCTAGGGCGTTACGCCCTAGAGCAGCAGCAGGTCGTGCAGGGACGCCAGCAGGATCAGTGTGCCGACCACCGTCAGGAAGATCATCAGGGGGGGCTGGGAGAGGGCGAAGAGGCAGCCTCGCGGTTCTTCGTCAGGGGCGGGCCGCTCTCCGTCAGGGGCGTGCCGCGCTTCGTCGGCAGGTCGTCGCTCAGGGGACGGTGCCGCTTGCCGTCCGTCGTCCGGCGGGGCCGCATCGCCCGGTGTGGTGGTGTCAAGCATCTCGCGGTGATGATGACGCAGCCGACCGGTGGCCGATGACCAACACGCCCGGGCGAAAGGGCAGTTCGCCGGGGCCCGTGAACAGGGATAAGTCCAGCGCCCGGCGCGTTCCGCAGCTTCCGCGCGGCCCCGCGCCGCCGCGACAGCCCGCGGAGGATCCCGCACTCGAACGAGGGATTATCCCGCCGTTCTGCTGCCGGACGCCGTGCTTTCGTGCTCCCCCGCTGCCTCGCTCCCCCGCCTCCGTCAGATGCCGTGCTTCTTCAAGATCGCCTCGATGTCGCTGAAGTCGTCCGCGGGTGCGGCCGCCCTCGGCTTGGCCGCGGGCTTCGCGGCGGCCGGGCCCGCGCCCTGGCCGAGCGAGGGCGCCGAGGCGGCGGGGGCCACCACGTCGCGCTGGGCGGCCTTCGCGGCCTTGCGCTCCTTACGGGTGCCGCCCGTGCGGCGCTCCACCGCGCGCGTGGCGAGGAACATCAGCCAGGCCGCGCCCAGCACACCGAAGCCGACCCACGCCTTGAGGCTGAACGCGGTGTCGGCGGCCCATCCGACGACGCCCGTCAGCACGAGGCCCACCGGCACCAGCGAGTACGCGGCAAGGCGGGCCGCGGTCAGGAAACGCTTTCGATAGGCCGTGACCGCGGCGATGCCGAGCCCGGCCGCGGATACGGCGGAACAGACGGTCTCGGCAATCATCCGGTCCTCCAGAGGTCATGTACGCGGTTGTCCCTTCCATCCTGCCCCGGGTGGATGCCGCGTAGCCACGGCCGGGGCGGACCTCAGGGACATATCAGGGTCATCCAGGAGTGGGAGACTGTGCCCATGAACGACTCCGCTCCTGATCACCCCGCCCGCCCCGTCGTCCTCGACGTCTGGTGCGAGTTGCAGTGCCCCGACTGCGGTACCGCCCTGGACGACGTGCGCGCCCTGCGAGCCCGCTACAGCGACCGCGTCGAGCTGCGCCTGCGCCACTTCCCCCTCGAGAAGCACAAGCACTCCTTCGCCGCCGCCCAGGCCGCCGAGGAGGCCTTCGAGCAGGGTTCGGGCTGGCCGTACGTCGAGGCGGTGCTCGCCGGGGTCCAGGAGCTGGACCGCAGGGGCGAGCCCTTCCTGGTCGACACCGCGCGCGAACTGGGCCTGGACGCGGAGGAGTTCGACACCGCCCTGATCGACGGCCGGCACATCCTGATCGTCGACGCCGATCAGGCCGAGGGCAAGGCCATCGGCGTCACCGGCACACCGACATACGTCGTCGACGGCGAGCGTCTGGACGGCGGCAAGAGCCAGGAGGGGCTGCGGGAGCGCGTCGAGGCGATCATCGACCGCCTCCTTGCCGCCGAGGGCTCCTAAAGCAGCTGTCTGTACCGACGACTCCTAGAGCAACGGCTTGTAGAGGGAGTACGTCACCGGCTCATAGCCGAGCGAGTCGTACAGGCACAGGGCCGGGGCGTTGCCCGCGAAGACGTTGAGGCCGATGCGGGCGCGTCCGGCCGCGCGGGCCCGCGCCTCGGCCAGGAGCATCAGGGAACGGCCGTGGCCGCGCCCGCGGTAGCGCTGGTCGACCGCGACGTCGTGGACGAACGCGTCACCGTCGCCCAGCGTGAGCCACAGGACGCCGACGCTCTCGCCGTCCTCGGTGAGCACGTCGAGCACGACATCGGGCGTGGCCACGCCGTACGGCAGGCCCGCGGCGTGGTCGGCCTCGGCCTTGGCGTACGCCTCCGGCTCGGGCACACCGCGGTCGATCCAGCTCCGCGCGTACTCCCGCTTCGCCCGCGCCAGCCAGGTCCCGTACTCGTCCTCGGTCATCGGCCGGCCCTCGACGCCTACCGGCAGCGCGGCGGGCTCGTCCCGTACCGGCTTCGTCATCCGGCGGTTGCGCTCCACATAGCCGAGGGCCGTCGCCAGGCGCAGCGCCCCGGTCGCCCCGGCGGGGACGTCCGCCTCGATGCGCCGGCAGCCCCAGCCGCGCGCGACCTCCTCCGCCGCCAGCGCCGCCACGGTGGCGCGGCCGCGCCCCCGGTCGGGTTCGGCGATCCGCAGGTCGCGCACGCGGCAGACGCCGGGGCCGAAGACCTCGTCGGTGGCGAGCGCTATGGAACCGACGGGGCGGCTGTTCACACAGACGTCGTACGTGCGCGCCTTGCCGCCGTCGGCGCTCCGCTGAAGCGGCCCGGTCGGCCGCAGGGTCGTGGTCATCACGGGTGTTCTACCCGTGATGGCGCTCACGGATCCAGGTCGTCCGCGGCTCGCTCGTCGAAGGCCCGCATCGCCTTGGTGGTCATCGGACCCGGGGCCGCGGGCAGTTGACGCCCGTCGACGCGGTGGACGCCCTGCACATCACGCAGCGTCGACGTCAGGAAGACCTCGTCGGCGCGCTCCAGGACGTCCAGCGGCAGATCGGCCTCCCGGGCGCCCGTCCACTCGATGGTCAGCGCGCGCGTGATGCCGTCGAGGCACCCGGAGGCGACGGGCGGGGTGAGGATCTCGCCGTCGAGCACGACGAACACGTTGGAGCCGGTGCCCTCGCAGAGCTGCCCGACCGTGTTGGCGAACAGTGCCTCCGAGGCGCCGTGCTCGTGGGCGCGGGCCAGGGCGACGACGTTCTCCGCGTACGACGTGGTCTTCAGGCCGGTCAGCGCGCCCCGTTCGTTGCGGGTCCACGGCACCGTGATCACGGCGGTGGAGTCGGGCCGCCGCGCGGCCTCGCCGAGGGCGACTACCAGTGTCGTGCCCTGGTCGCCGCGGTCCGAGCCGAGTGGCGAGAGGCCCCCGGTGTAGGTGATCCGCAGCCGTCCCAGCGGCAGCGGGTTGGCCTCCAGGACGGCGGCGCAGGCGTGGCGCACCTCGTCGAGGTCGGGCTCGGGCAGCCCCAGGCCGCGCGCCGACCGGGCGAGCCTGGCCAGGTGGCGGGTCAGGGCGAAGGTCCTGCCCTCGACGGACTTCACCGTCTCGAAGACGCCGTCGCCCACCGTCAGCCCGTGGTCGAGCACCGAGACGCGGGCCGAGTCGACGTCCCGCAGCCCGTCGTTGAGCCATATCTTCACGTTGGGGTTCCTCCGCTCGCTTCGTACGCCCCTGACGCTACCGCCAGCAGTCGCGCGGCCTTCAGCTCGGTCTCCCGCCACTCCCCCTCGGGGTCCGAGCCCCAGGTGATGCCCGCCCCGGTGCCGAAGCGCAGCATCCCCTCGGCCCGGTCGATCCAGAAGGTGCGGATGCCGACGGCCAGCTCTCCGGTGCCCCGGTCGGCGTCCACCCAGCCGATGCCGCCGCAGTAGGGGCCCCGGGGCGCCGTCTCCAGTTCGTCGATGATCCGCAGGGCGCTGGACTTGGGGGCGCCGGTGACCGAGCCGGGCGGGAACGCCGCTTCGAACAGTTCCGGCCAGCCGGCACCGGGGCGCAGCTCCCCGTGGACGGTGGAGACGAGGTGCACGAGGCCGGGGTGCTTCTCGACCACGCAGAGGTCGGGGACGGTCACCGAGCCGGTCGCGCAGACGCGTCCCAGGTCGTTGCGGACGAGGTCCACGATCATGACGTTCTCGGCGTAGTCCTTCTCCAGGAGGTCCGCCTCGGTCCGTCCGGTGCCCTTGATGGGCCCCGACTCCACGACGCGGCCCGCGCGGCGCAGGAACAGCTCCGGGGAGGCGGTGGCTATCTCCACGCCGTGTCCGGGCAGGCGAATCGTTCCGGCGTACGGGGCGGGGTTCCCGCGCGCGAGGAGAGCCGTCAGGGCGTCCACGTCGGCGCCGGCCGGGACGGGCGCGGAGAGGACGCGGCAGAGGTTCGCCTGGTAGACCTCGCCGGCCGCGATGTACGCGCGTATCCGACGTACGCCTTCCGTGTACGCGGCGCGGTCGAGGGACGACGTCCAGTCACCGGCGGCCGGGCCCCGCCACAGCCCCGGGACAGGGGCGGGCACGGCCTCGTGGCGCACGTCGTCGAAGCGGGCGCAGACCAGACCTCCCTCGAAATCCGCGGACACCGCCCAGAAGCCGGTGGAGTCCAGAGCCGCAGGGTCGCTGGTCACATCGCGCAGACCGGTGGCCACCAGACCGCCGAAGCGCGCCATGGGAGGGAGCG
This sequence comes from Streptomyces sp. NRRL S-920, assembly GCF_000717945.1. NCBI lineage: Bacteria > Bacillati > Actinomycetota > Actinomycetes > Kitasatosporales > Streptomycetaceae > Streptomyces > Streptomyces sp. NRRL S-920. The sequence continues at coordinate 2,121 of NZ_JODF01000031.1, read as the reverse complement.
CGGGTGGGGACGTCAGAGGGGGGTTGTGCACGGCTGCGAGTCTATGACCGGTGTCCCGGCCGCGCCCCGGACCGGCTTCAGCGCAGCACGCTGCGCAAACGCGTTTTTGTACTGGCCCAGGAATCCGCTAGAGTTCAACACGTCGCCGGGACGCGCAAGCGGACCGGGAAAGACAAGCGGACGTAGCTCAGTTGGTAGAGCGCAACCTTGCCAAGGTTGAGGTCGCCAGTTCGAACCTGGTCGTCCGCTCGCAGGAAAGTGGGGGATCTTCCCGACCCCCGCACTCCTGGTGGAGTGGCCGAGAGGCGAGGCAACGGCCTGCAAAGCCGTCTACACGGGTTCAAATCCCGTCTCCACCTCCAAGGACGATTAGCTCAGCGGGAGAGCGCTTCCCTGACACGGAAGAGGTCACTGGTTCAATCCCAGTATCGTCCACTGATCTTCACGAAGGCCGTCTCGGCGGGTTCCTTCATGAGGGTCGATCCCGCGCGATTAGCTCAGCGGGAGAGCGCTTCCCTGACACGGAAGAGGTCACTGGTTCAATCCCAGTATCGCGCACGCAGTACGCAGCACACGCAGGTTCACCTGCGCGATTAGCTCAGCGGGAGAGCGCTTCCCTGACACGGAAGAGGTCACTGGTTCAATCCCAGTATCGCGCACCACCCCACGAACCCCCCGGCCGTCTCCACGGCCGGGGGGTTCGTCGTTTCCGGGCGCACCCGGGGCTCGTCAGGAAGAGAAGAGCATGTGCCCGAAGCTCTTGTGACGCTTGCCGTGGCCGTAGTGACCACTGTGGCCGCCATGACCGCCGTGGGCTCCCTGGGGGGCGCCCCAGGCGGGGGCCGGCGCGGCGGGGTAGCCCTGGGGGGCCGGGGGCGCGGGCGGCGGCGGGACCTGCGGGCCGCCCCACTGGGCCTCCAGGCGGGTCAGGGACTCCAGCTCGCCGTAGTCGAGGAATATGCCGCGGCAGCCGTTGCACTGCTCGATCTGGACGCCATTGCGGTTGTACGTGTGCATCGGTGCGTGGCACTTGGGGCACTGCATGGACGGCTCAACTCCTCGCCGGTGGTGAATGCTTCGCCGGATGTCTGCCCGGCTTCGGTGCGTTGCACCCTACTTCGTCGTGTCTCAGGTCAACTTGCGTGGTCCCGGATCGACTCGGGTCGCCCCCCGTCCTGCGTGCGTGGCGCGGCGGGCGCTCGGCTCAGGTGCGGCTCATCCGGCCGCAGGCGTCGGTCAGCGCCTGCTCGACCTCGTCCAGGGGGCGGTCCGCGGCGACGGCCTTGGCGACCGCGAGGGCGGCCGTCTGGGCGGTCAGGGCGCGTGCCGGGATGTCGAGGGCGGGCCAGGGGTCGGCCCCGTCGAGCGGGACGGCCGGACCTCGGGCCGCGCGATAGGCGTCGAGGAATCGGGTCCACTCCTCCGGGGCGAGCAGGCCGCACGCGTACCAGGCGGCGGGCCGGGCCAGGTCCCAGGCGGGGTCGCCGACGCCGAGGTCGTCGACGTCGATCAGCCGCCAGGTGCCGTCCGGGGCGCGGACGAGCTGGCCCAGGTGGAGGTCGCCGTGGCACAGGCGCGGCGGGCCCGGTGCGGGGGCCTCGGCGCGGGCCCAGGGCGGGAGGGCGCGCCAGGCCCGCAGGACCGGGTCGGCGGCGGGGTGGGGCCGGCCGGCCGCGCGGAGGCGTTCGATGGCGCGGGCCGCCTTGGCCGGGCCGCGCATGGCGGGGAGCGGGTGCGGGAGGGACCCCGGGTCGGCGTTGTGCAGCCGGGCCAGAAGGGTGGCGGTGGCCTCCCAAGGGGCCGCGTCCGGGTCGTCACGGTCCACGGGGGTGCCGTGGGGCCAGAAGGTGACGAGGCGGTCGTGGAGGGGCGTGGGGGTGGTGTGCAGGGGCGCGAGGAGGGTGGTGGGGAGGCGGGCGGCGACGGCCAGTCGTATCGCCAGCTCCGCGGGGTGCGTGTCCTGGGCGTGGGCCTTGGCGACGATGTCGCCGTGGCGGATGACGGTGGCGTCGGGGCGGTCCGCGAGGACGGCGCCGGTGGCTTCGCCGCAGGCGCAGGGGGCTCCTCCGGGTGGGTGGGCCCTGGTTTTGGCCTTGGCGGTGAGGGCGGGGAGGAGGGGCG